>JAPJNB010000243.1 GCA_026461385.1 Akkermansiaceae bacterium | reverse complement strand
GCAAAACCCAAATCAAGGAATTTGCCAGCTTCCCTACACTCGAGCAACTCCCACTGTGGGGCTTCGATGGTAGCTCCACCCAACAAGCCGAGGGCCGCAGCTCCGACTGCATGCTCAAGCCTGTCGCAATCTTCCCAGATGCCACCCGTAAAAATGGCGCATTGGTGATGTGCGAAGTCATGATGCCCGACGGTGTCACGCCTCACCCTTCGAACGGCCGCGCAACGATCCTCGACGATCCCGGCGCTTGGTTTGGCTTCGAACAAGAATATTTTCTCTATCAGGATGGCCGTCCACTCGGCTTCCCTGCCGATGGATACCCAGCACCACAAGGCCCTTACTACACGGGTGTTGGCTACAAGAACGTCGGTGACATCGCCCGCCAAATCGTCGAGGAGCACCTCGATCTCTGCCTCGATGCCGGCATCAACCACGAGGGCATCAACGCCGAGGTGGCGAAGGGCCAGTGGGAATTCCAAATCTTCGGCAAAGGCTCCAAACAATGCGCCGACGAAATCTGGGTCGCCCGCTACATCCTGAACCGCCTCTGCGAAAAATACGGCATCGACGTAGAATACCACTGCAAACCGATCAAGGGCGACTGGAACGGTTCCGGCATGCACGCCAACTTCTCCACCGAGTACCTGCGCACCAAAGGCGGCAAGGCTTACTTCGAAGCACTCATGGCTGCTTTCGGTGAACATTGCGAAGAACACATCGCCGTGTACGGCCCAGACAACCACCTGCGCCTCACCGGCCTCCACGAAACTCAGTCGATCGACAAGTTCTCGTACGGTGTCGCCGACCGTGGCGCATCGGTTCGCGTTCCTCACAGCTTCGTGCAAAACGACTACAAAGGTTATCTCGAAGATCGCCGTCCGAATTCCCAAGGAGATCCTTATCAGATCGCCTCACGGATTCTCAAGACGATCTCGCTCGTCCCGACTCCCTGAATCTGAGCTTCATTTAGCCAAGAGCCGTCTTCCTTCGCGGGAAGGCGGCTTTTTTGTCTCAAGGTCTTGCTGGAATCCGGCGAAGAAGTTCCGGGCTTCATCGCCGAGCCCCAGGCGTTCGTGGGCGCAATAGAGATCACCCACCTCGGAGGGTGGCGCGCTTGGCTCGATGAAGCGTCGCGCTCCTAACATTGCCGAATTTTGGAAATTCGAGGATCGCCAGACGCCCGAGGCTCTGGCACAAATCCCGCGTGCCAGAGACCCGAATTGTCCAAGTTGCTGATGATGAAATGAAGGATGCCGTCGCCGATGCCTGCACGTTGTTGCGCGCCGGTGAGGTGGTCGCGTTGCCCACTGAGACCGTTTACGGCCTCGCCGCAGATGCCCTGAATCCCACCGCCGTCGCCAAAATTTTCGCCGCCAAGGAGCGCCCATCGTTCGACCCACTCATCGTTCACATCGCCTCCCGCGGCGATTTGAAATCCGTTGCGATCGTGCCCGATGACATCGCGGATGCCGTCAACAAACTCACCAACGCTTTCTGGCCAGGCCCTCTCACTTTGATTTTGCCAAAGCACCCCGACGTGCCGGATCTCGTGACCAGCGGACTCGCCACGGTCGCGGTGCGACAAAGCGCCCACCCCGTTTTCCGCGCGGTGAACAAGGAGCTTGGCCGCCCGATCGCCGCTCCAAGCGCCAACCGTTTCGGCCGGATCTCGCCCACCTCCGCCTCCGCCGTGATGAAGGAACTCGGCGATCGAATCCCCCTCATCGTCGATGGCGGCGCCTGCTCGGAAGGGGTCGAAAGCACGATCATTTCCATCGAACCCCGCGATGGGAAAAAACCGATTTTCCGGCTGCACCGCGCAGGCCCAGTCACCAAGGAACAACTCCAAGAGTTCGGAAAAGTCGAAAAAGTGCGTGAGGTCCAGCTCGATGCCCCCATGGCCCCCGGCCAGCTTGCCAGCCACTACGCTCCGCTCACTCCATTGATTTTGCTAGAAAATCTCGCAGATTTCACGCCCGAGGAAGGTAAAAAGTACGGGCTTTTGTGCTACACCGGCGACGATGACAGCCCTTACGTCACGCTCCACGACTGGGACGTGATCGAGTCCCTCAGCCCAGGAAGCGGAAAACTCGCGGAAGCTGCCATCCGCCTGTTTTTCGTGATGCGCGCGCTCGATGAGGCCGGACTGGACGCGATCATCGCCGAGCCCGTCAGCGAAACTGGCCTTGGCGTCGCCATCATGGATCGCCTCCGCCGCGCCGCCGCCCGTCCCTGAACCCATCTCCCACCCACGCCCCATGCCATCCTTCACCGCCAACGCTGACTACGAAGACAAAGACAGCCACCCGCTCCACTTGAAGGCCGGGGACGAGGTGACGGTCGGCATCGCCGATCGTGCATGGCCCGGCTGGGTCTGGGCAACGGACCATGATGGCAACGATGGCTACATCCCCGAAGAATTCCTCGAACCGCTGGGCGGCGGGCGATTTGCAGCCACCGAACCCTACGATCCCACGGTGCTCACCATCAAACGGGGCGACCGTCTCGAATCGCTCCGCCAGATCCATGGCTGGCATTGGTGCCAGGGCGAATCTGGATCCCACGGCTGGGTCGCGGGGTATTTACTCAGGCCGATTTGACCCCCAGACCGAAGAATTCCTGCAACGAACGGAGGATTTCCCTTGCCAAGTCCCGTGAGTTTCCCTATCTCCCGCGTCCCTCTTTGAGCCGCCTTTACACCAACGAAGACCCGAGGGACCACTCACGCGGCCAGTCTTCAAGAATCGCCCGACCTGAATCAAGGCGGGAAACCTGAATATCCAATGATCAACGACCTCATCAACGAAATGGTGGACGCCGGCGTCCACTACGGCCACCAAACGAAAAAATGGAATCCACGCATGAAGCCCTTCCTCATGAAGGACCGCGGCGGGATTTATATCATCGACCTCGAGAAGACCGTCCAACAACTGGACAAAGCCTCTGACTTCCTCGCCGATCTCGTCGGCAAAGGCAAAAAAGTCCTCTTCGTCGGATGCAAGCGCCAAGCGCAAGACGCCATCCGCGAAGCCGCCGAAGCCACTGGCCAACACTACGTCAATCACCGCTGGTTGGGCGGAATGCTCACCAACAGCCTCACCGTCCGCAAGTCGGTCGAGCGCCTCAAGTACCTCGAAAACATCGAGAAACAGCCTGAGTTCAAGGCCATGTCGAAAAAGGAACTCGCCGCCCTTGGCCGCGAGCGCGAAAAACTCCTCCGCAACCTCCGCGGAGTGCGCGACATGGACAAGAAGCCCGATGCCGTGGTGATCGTGGACTCCGCTCGCGAAACCATCGCTGTGGCCGAAGCCCGCCGCCTGAACATCCCAATCATCGCCCTGGTCGACACCAATGCCGACCCAGCGCTCGTCCAGTTCCCAATCCCGGGCAACGACGACGCCATCCGCTCGATCCGCCTCATCCTCCAAAATCTGGTCGATGCCATGGTCGCAGGCCGCAAAAATTAACAATTTTGTCACACGGGCGTCCTGTCATTTGGCGGGGCGCCCGTTTTCATCTCTCAACTCCTCTTGATTTTTAAATTATGATCACCGCAGCAATCGTCAAAGAACTTCGCGATAAAACCAATGCCGGCATGATGGACTGCAAACGCGTCCTCACCGAAACCAACGGCGACCTCGAAGCCTCTATCAAACTTCTCCGCGAGCGCGGAATCGCCAAGGCCGGTGCCAAAGCCGACCGCGCCGCCAACGAAGGCGTCATCACCGCACGCATCAATGCCGACACGACCTCGGGCCTCTTGCTTGAAGTCAACTGCGAGACCGACTTCGTCTCGAAAAACGAAAGCTTCCAAGCATTCGTCGCTGGCATCGCAGACGCCCTCGCTGCATCGGAAGCCTCCGACCACAGCGCAGCCCTCGCCCAACCGTTCGGCGAATACACCGTCGAAGACACGGTGAAAGCCAAGGTCGTCGAGGTCGGTGAGAACCTCCAGTTCCGCAAGTACGTTCGCTTCAACGCAGCCCCGGGTGGCGTGGTGGCATCCTACATCCACCTTGGCGGCAAAGTCGGCGTGCTGATTGAAGTGGGCACCACCAAGCCTGAAACCAAATCAACCGAAACCTTCCGCGACCTCATCAAGGATCTCACCCTCCACATCGCGGCATCCGCTCCGAAGGGGCTCTCCCGCGACGACATCCCTGCCGATCTTGTGGACGCCGAGCGCGAAATTTTCCGCGCCCGCCTCGTCGAAAGCGGCAAACCTGCCAACATCATCGAGAACATCCTCGTCGGTCAGGTTAGCAAGTTCTTCGCAGAAAGCTGCTTCCTCGAGCAAGGATTCGTGAAAGATCCAGACATCACGGTCGCGAAACTGCTCGAAGCCAAAGGCAAGGAACTTGGCGACACCCTCACGGTGACCCGCTTCGTCCGCTTCGGCCTCGGCGAATAATCGAACG
Source organism: Akkermansiaceae bacterium (assembly GCA_026461385.1). Taxonomy (GTDB): domain Bacteria; phylum Verrucomicrobiota; class Verrucomicrobiia; order Verrucomicrobiales; family Akkermansiaceae; genus Luteolibacter. The sequence continues at coordinate 25,659 of JAPJNB010000243.1, read as the reverse complement.
CATTCACCGAAAGCACTTTAAAGCGCCCGTCTCCTTCCCTGGGGTCGGGCGTTTTTGCGTCTTCACGGCCCGCAAATCCGCCGAGGTCTGCCACGGTTCCAACCCTCCACTCCCCCCTGGGTCCGTTTAACAGACACAGGTCATAACCTGTCTATTTTTTAGAGTGGTTTTAAAATAATTTTAGGTTGTGGATCAGCCCCACAATTTGTAAATTCGCATTGTTATCGGACTAATCAACCCTTTTCAAAACCCAATCATGAAACGATCCACCTTAACTCTCGGTCTCACTCTTTCGCTGATCGTGGCGGATTCTAACGCCGCCGCCGTCACCGGATGGGCGACGACATCGACCACCGTCACACTCAGCAACACAAGCACGGCGTCACCTACCTGGGGAAGTGGAACTCTAAATTCAGACAACGCAAAGGCAACAAACCTTTATGCCAGTTTCCCCACCATCACTCTCGCCGCCGTAGGAGATGCCGTGACCCTTACGGGTTCGGCCACCTTGGTCGGAGCAAACGTGACTGGAACGGGTGGTGGATTCTTCCGCTTCGGAATGTTTGATGTGAACGGCAAGACCGACACCAATGGTTGGCTCGGATACTTAACCTATAGCACGGGATCCGCTAGTTCCGGCACGCTTTACGAACGGACCTCTGGCAATACTGGAGCATTCACGAGTTCCACCGGTGCTACCTCCGTAGCAACTGTGGGATCCATGGGAACTGGCGTTGTACTCACAAATACCCAGTATGATTTCACGTTTAACATCGCACTCACCGCCCCACAAAAGCTGACGATCACTTCCTCGCTTAAGCGCCATTCCGATAATCTCGACTTTGGTAATCTAACATTCACCGACACGACCCCACAGACCTACACCTTCAACCGGGTCGGCTTCCAAAACACGACCGAGACGAATGCAGACCAGATTCAAATGTCTAATGTCGCCGTGGTCCCCGAAGCGTCAGCCTGCCTGCTCGGTGGCCTTGGTGTTCTTGCCCTGCTCCGCCGTCGCCGCTGATCAAAAGATTCTGATTTACGATCGATTAAGCGAAGTTACCTGTCTCCCCATTTCACTTCGCTGTGGACCTCCCGTCCCCGATGAGGGGGGGCAATTATGAATTTGCATGACTCCAAACATTAGGATCTTGATACGCGCGACGATCACGTCACTGGCGTTAGCCTTCGGTGCCTCTGCCACCCCAGTGACGGGAACATGGCTGCTCACATCGGGCAACGCCACTCTCACGAACACCAGCACCGCCTCACCCACTTGGGGCAGCGGCAGCTCTGACAATGCCAATGCCTCATCGATCCACTCGGCATTGCCCGCAACGACCGCACTGACAAACGCCGGTGACAAAGTGGTCCTCAGCGGAAATCTCACGATGTCCGGAGTGGCCGCAACCCCAGGGGGCAGCGTTTTTCGCTTCGGGCTGTTCAATTCCAACTCGCAGTCAGGAACCACTGGCTGGCTGGGTTATTTCATGACCTCCGCAGCGGCAGGTGGAACTGGAATCCTGTATGAACGAACGAGCGGAAACACTGGAGCCTTCACAAGCTCAACTGGCACTTTTAGCCCAACCCTAGGAACCGTCAGCGCTCTCCCAACAGGCACTTATCTCACCGATGCAACCTACAGTTACTCATTGAGCATCCAGCGAGTCTCTAGCAGTAACTCCAACTTGCGCATTTCCACCTCCCTGCGACGAAGCGATGGCACGGATTTCGCCAGTCTAACCGACATCACGGATAGCAACTCGAATGCCAACGTGCTGACCTTCGACCGCGTTGGCTTTCAAGCCGCCACTGGCATTGGCGCAGATAAAATCCAACTCTCCAATGTGGATGTCACATTCACCGGTTCCGGGACCATGTCCGCACCATCCCTCTCCAACTCCGTCATTGTCGGCAGCACCGCCGGAACCGCAACCTTCAATGGCACGGTCAGCAGCGATGGTGGAGCCACTGTGACCGCTCGCGGGTTCGTGTATTCGATCACCTCAACCAACTCGGCACCGACGATCGGAGGAACCGGCGTGACCCAAGTGGCCGACGCCTCTGGCGGCACGGGAAATTTCACTTCCGCAATCAGTGGCCTAACCACCTCCACCAGCTACACGATGCGCGCCTACGCCACCAATAGCGTCGGAACCTCCTACGGCACGGCGACCACTTTTACTGCGGGATCAACCACTTCGGCATCCGCACCATCCCTCTCAAACTTGGCAACCGTCGGCAGCACCGCCGGAACCGCAACCTTCAATGGCACGGTCAGCAGCGATGGTGGAGCCACCGTGACCGCTCGCGGGTTCGTGTATTCGATCACCTCAACCAACTCGGCACCGACGATCGGAGGAACCGGCGTCGCAACCGTGGCCAACGGCTCGGGCGGAACCGGCACCTTCACCGCATCCGTCACAGGTCTCGCCAGCTCCACCAGCTACACGATGCGCGCCTACGCCACGAACAGCGTCAGCACCTCCTACGGCACCGCATCCACCTTCACCACGGGCGCAGCCGTTTCGCCCTCAAATTCAACGTTCGCAATCACCGACTTCCAGCTTGGACCAGCGTTTGAGCCCGTGGGCGTCGGGCCCACCTTGCGCTGGAACGCAACCAGCGGTCGCTCCTACGCCGTTGAAGGATCGACCGATCTCGTCTCCTGGAAACGGATCGGTGCGCCCGTTCTCTCATCGAGCGGCAACGGCACCTCACGCATCGGACCCATCGGAGCCATGCCAAATTTCATCCGAGTGCGCGACCGCGTGGCATCACCCGACCCCGCGCTCACGCTGACGAACCGACCCAACGTGCTATTCATCGCCGTGGATGACCTGCGACCCGAGATCGCCGCAATGGGCGCGACCTACATGCGCACACCCAACATGGATGCACTCGTGCAAAGCGGACGCGCATTCAAGCGACACTACGTGCAGTGCCCGACCTGTGGAGCCTCGCGCTTTGCGATGATGACCTCACGGCGCCCCACCAACGGAACCGCGGCGGGCAATGACGCATTCGTCTCGCTTTACCCTGGCACTGGAACCGCGCAAGCCCCGAACTCGATGCCCGAGGCCTTCCGGAATGCCGGCTACACGACCGAGTCGCTCGGAAAAATCTCACACTACCCAGGAGGCACCAGCGACAGCGGCGTCCTGGAAATGCCAGGGGCCTGGGACCGCCAAAGCAGCCCCGCAGGCATCTGGGGCACCGCACGCGAAGCATTTTTCTCCTACGCCGGTGGCATCACCCGCACGATCGGAGTCTCCCCTCGCACCGAAATCGGGGTGAAATCTGATGGCACCTCGCTCGACGACACGGACTACGCCGATGGCTGGATCGCCAATGACGCCATCGCCCGCCTCCAAAGCCTCAAAACCGCTGGGAAACCCTTCTTTTTTGCCGTCGGGTTCTTCAAGCCTCACCTGCCGTTCAACGCTCCCAAAAAATACTGGGACCTCTATGACCGCAACGCCATCACCGTCCCGCCGCTGCAACTGCCGACCAACGTCAATCTCGCCCTCACGTTCTCCGACAATGGCGAATTCCTCGGCAATTACGGCGGCACTAACACCATCAACGACGCCGAAGCGAGACTTTCCATCCATGGCTACCGCGCCTGCGTGAGTTACACCGACACCCAGATCGGCAAGGTCCTCGGTGCCCTCACCTCCCTCGGCCTCGACCAAAACACGATCGTCGTCCTCTGGGGGGATCACGGATGGGCTCTCGGGGAGCTCGGGATTTGGGGCAAACACACGACGCTTGAAGAATCGCTCAAGAGCCCGCTGGTGATCCGTGTCCCAGGAATGTCCCAGCCGGGCGTCGCATCGCAAGCATTTGTCGAAACGGTCGATATTTACCCGACGCTTGCGGATCTTTGCAACGTGCCGATCCCCGCCGTCGAGGGCCGCAGCTTCGCTCCAGCGCTCTTGAACCCCACACTTCCCGCCAAGGTCACCACCCTCAGCTACTGGAACCGCAACAGCACGAGCGGCTACTCGCTGCGCACGGACCGCTACCGCCTCGTGCGTTGGGGAAATGTACCCACCGCTCCGGTCCAAGTGGATCTATTTGACTACCAACAAGATCCGACAGGATCGCGGAGTGTAACCTCTGAGCAACCCGATGTGGCCAGCGCCATGCTCAAACTGCTCTCTCCCTAACGCCACCAGCCTCGCAGACCAACGCCTAGCCCTCGGCCTCGTCTCATCAAAACCTGTTCACTTTTTAGCCTAGTTTATTTTGAAAGCGCACTTGTGGCACCGCCCGCAATTTTGATAACCACACTCCAATCGTTCACATTCTGGACCGTTCTTAGAAACCCATCCATCGCATCACCTCACGTAAACCCACTCAAACCGACTCGCACTCGATCCCTTACCTCATCCGATCATGAAAATCCCAATCCACTTGAAGCTCCTTGCATTCATTCTCGCAGCAACCATCGCCAAGGCGGCCCCGGTGACGGGATGGGCGACAACATCAACCACCACAACACTCAGCAACACAACCACCGCGTCACCGAGTTGGGGCAATGGAACTCTAAATTCAGACAACGCGAAGGCGTCAAACCTTTACGCAACTTTTCCAGCGGTCACACTGGCGAACTCCGGAGATTCCTTAAAGCTAACAGGCTCGGCCACCTTGGTCGGAGCAAACGTGACTGGAACGGGTGGTGGATTCTTGCGCTTCGGTCTATTTGATGTGAACGGCAAATCAGACACGAATGGTTGGCTCGGATACATGGCTTTTAGCACGGGATCTAACAGCACCGGAACGCTTTACGAACGGGCCGCTGGCAACACTGGTGCATTCACAAGCTCCACCGGCGCTACCCCCGTAGCGACCGCACCAATCATGGGAACTGGAGTCGTACTCACAAACACCCAGTATAATTTCACAGTCAACATCACACGCAATGCCACCAGTGCGCTGGTGGTCACGACCTCGCTCAAGCGCAGTTCCGACAATCTCGACTTTGGCAACCTGACATTCACGGACACGACTCCGCTGTCCTCTTTTGCCTTTAATCGGGTCGGCTTTCAAAACACGACCGAAACAAATGCAGACCAGATTCAAATGTCCAATGTCGACGTGACCTTCACCCCAGGGAATCTCGACCACTTCACAATCTCTGGGATTTCTGCGAATCAGACGGTAGGCCAGGCGACCTCGAACATCACCATCACCGCGAAGGACGTGAATGAAAACACGGTGGCATACAATGGCCCTGTCACCTACAGCGGTACCGCGAACATCACGGGAACTTCTAGCAGCTTTACCTCTGGCAACCTAACGGGATTGAGCATCACACCGACGGTGGTGGGAGGAAACAAGACCTTCATCGTCACGGGTGCAGGCAAAACGGGTACCGCCACCTTCAATGTGCAACCTGCCGCCGCTGCGAGCTTCACGGTTGCTGGATTCCCCAGTCCACAAGCCTTGAGCACCGCAGGCAATGTCACCGTCACCGCGAAAGATGCCTTTGGCAACATTGCCACCGGATACACTGGCACCGTCCGGTTCACCTCCGGCGATAGCACGGCAAACTTGCCGTCAAACTATACTTTTGTTGCTGGAGACAACGGGGCGCACACCTTCAGTGGCGTCACTTTCAATACCGCGAACCAGTACACACTCACCGCAACGGACACGGTGACCAGTTCAATCACTGGCAGCCAGTCTGGCATTGTCATCTCTCCTGATGATGCCGCCGTGAGCCTCGCGGTTTCAGGTTTCCCAAGCCCACAGAGCGCAGGGACTGCAGGAAGCATTACGGTCACCGCAAAAACCTCGGGTGGCACGACCTCGACCAGCTACTCGGGCACCGTCCATTTCACCACTTCCAGTACACTAGCTGGCTTACCCTCTGACTACACGTTTGTTCCCGGGGACAACGGGTCACACACCTTCACGGGTGTCACGCTGAACAGCACCGGCAGTCACTCCATCACCGCCACCGATACCGCAAAGAGCTTCGTGACCGGAAGCCAATCTGGAATCACCGTGACCGGGGGCAGCGCGACCGGCTTTGTCCTTTCGGGCTTCTCAAGTCCGAGACGAATCAATGGTGCTGGCAGCATCACGGTCACTGCGGTGGATGCGTATGGCAACACCGCCACCGGATACAGAGGAACCGTCAGCCTCACCAGCAGCGACTCCATCGCAACCCTGCCTTCCAATTACAGCTTCTTGAGTGGAGACGCTGGAGTACACACCTTTACGGGACTCACGCTGAATACCCTAGGCACCCAATCGGTCACGGTCTCGGACACCATTTCCTCCGTCAGCGCCACCCAATCCGGAATCAGCGTCATCATTCCCACAACCTTCAACTGGGCCGCCGCCAGCGCTGGCAACTGGAGCGATGACACCAAATGGACGGCGGACTCAGGCATCGCCGCAGCACCGCTCACCGCAGGAGGATCGAACTACACACTCAACTTCAGCCAGCCAGGAAGCTACACCGCGACCCAAGATCTAACGGGTGGCATGCAAATGAATCAGCTGAATTTCTCGAGCACGGGCAACAGCACCGCTTCCGTCATCATCGCTGGCAACAACACCATCACGCTGACCAGCAACGGAGCAACCACTCCGCAAATCAACTTGGGGGCATCGACCACCGCGAACATTACCTCTCCCATCAGCCTCGCAGCCGACCTGAGCTTTGGAGGAACTGGCAATGGCACCCTCACCCTGTCTGGCTTGATTTCCGGTTCGAGCGCACTGATCAAGAATGGCCCAAGCAAAGTAGCGATCAATGGATTGGCCAATAGCTACAGTGGAGGAACCATCGTGAATGCTGGCACCTTGTCAGTCGGCGTCTCGGATACGACACCTGCCACGCTCGGCACAGGCCGCATCACCGTGAACTCCGGAGGCATTCTTTCCCTCGAGCGCGGCACCAGAACCAACAACGTCACCCTCGACGGTGGCAAGATGATTTCAAACAATGGATTTGGTTGTGCTCTCAGCGGCACCGTCACCCTCAATGCGACCTCCACCATCCAGGCAACTTACGCCATGTCGATCAGTGGCATCACCAGCGGGTCTGGCGGCATCATCAAGACGGGCAACGGCGCGCTGACACTTGGGAACGAACTCAACAAATTCACCGGACCGATCAGCATCCAAGCAGGGAAAATCAACACATACTCCATCAACAGCGTCAGCGGCGGGCAAGAGGCAAGCGGCCTTGGCGCCCCCTTGACGACTGCGGATGGAACGATCTCCATTGGCGCAAGCACCACCAACGGAACCCTTTCCTACATCGGTTACGGGGAAACAACGGATCGGGTCATCAATCTTGCTGGCACCACGGGGGGCGCAACGCTTGAGCTGGCAGCAAGCAGCGGCCTTCTCAAGTTCACCAGCGATCTTACAGCGAGCGGCTCAGGAAACAAGAGCCTCACGCTGCAGGGCTCCGGATCTGGCAAGGGAGAAGTTAGTGGTCGCATTGTGGATAGCGCGTCTGGTACAACCTCCCTTGTCAAATCCGGCAGTGTCCTCTGGACGCTCTCTGGGGCAAATACCTACACGGGCAACACTTCAGTCACTGCTGGAACGCTGCTCATTACCAAACCCGCCTCGCTTTACAGCGCCAATGAAACGAACTGGACCGCAGCAAAAATCTCGGTGTCTGGCAATGCGACGCTCGCCCTCAACGCCGGGGGTAGCGATGAATTCACCACGGCCCAAATCGGCACCCTGCTGACCAATCTCTCCTCCAGCAACGGCAGCGGACTGAAAGCCTATGCCTCAATTGGAATCAACACGAACAATGCTACCGGCGCGGTGACGATCAACTCCGCCATCAGCAACTCGTCCGGCACCAGCGGTGGCGTGCTCGGCATCATGAAGGACGGCAACGGAACCCTCAACCTCACCGGCACGAACACCTACAACGGTACCACCAAGATCAGCAAAGGAACCCTCAGCATCAGCGGTTCCGGCAGCCTTGGAAACGGCGGCATTTACTCGGGTGCCATCCAGTTTGGAATAGGAGCAAGCCTCGTCTATAGCAGCTCCGCCAATCAAACGTTGTCAGGCTTGATCGATGGCTCCGGCAGCGTCACGCAGTCCGGAACGGGGACTCTCAGCCTCGTTGGCAATCCAGCTGATCCTAACACTTACTGGGGAGACACCACGGTCAACAGCGGCATTCTTGCCGTAAATGGCTCTGCGATTGATGACCTTGGATACCTCATCATCAACGGCGGCAAGGTCCAAGCCACTGGAGTGGAAACCGTCGATCAACTCTACTTCGGAACCGTTCAGAAAGCTGCCGGAACCTGGGGCGCCTCGGGATCGGGTGCAACCCACATCGACAATGCACGCTTCGCGGGAACGGGGACCATTCTGGTAACCACCGGCTCCACAGCAGTGGATAACACGCTTGCGACTTGGATCGCAACCCAAGGACTTGAAGGCGCGGCAGCCGACGCTACCGCAGACCCTGATGGCGACGGCATTTCTAACGCCCTTGAATGCATCCTCGGCGGCCAGCCAAATCCTGCGCTCGCGAACTCAAATTCTGCCGCAGTGTTGCCCACAGCGACGAAGAACGTAGCCGGTGAGATGGTTTTCACCTTCCACCGCACCGACGTCTCCGAGGACATCACGACCCTCGCCTTCCAATGGTCCGCAGGCCTCACGTTCAATGCGAACGACCAAGTGACCGTGGGTGCAACGAGCGCGACTGCCAATGAAGTCACCGTCACCGTGGTAGAGGACAGCCCAGATGCAGCGACCGATACGATCACCATCACGGTCCCAGCTTCCAAAGCCTCAGGCGGCAAACTCTTCGGTCGCCTCCAAGCCACCGCTCCATGATCCGCGCCTAACCCGGCATCGCGAGCCTAGCCTCGCCTAACCAATCAGCAAAAGCTCCTCAACCAACGTTGAGGAGCTTTTTTCTAACCGGCGAAATACTCACTCTGCACTGACAAACTTAAAGTCGCGGAAATACACCGATCCAACTTTACCTTCGGGGGTGTCGTAGAGAACCACCACGTAGTTGCCGGCACCACCGATCGGGATTGGACTGATGGCGACTCCATTCACCTTGGCAGGTGCATATCCTTGCGTGTAGTTCAAGGGCATCTCCGCGATTGCCAAGCGCTTGACGTATGCCGATGCAGATTTCCCGCCTTCATCCTGCAAATCCACTTTGATCTCAGGGTTGGCTGAAACCGAGACAAAGGTCGCCAACCGACCCGATTCGACATCATGCTGCCGCAATCGTAGGATCTGGATTCGGAAATAAGCAGGACGCTTGTCACTCGCAGGAACTTTCTCGGAGAAGGGAATCAGGGTGACCGTCTGATCTTTTTCAAGCACGACGGACGTAGATCCATCCTCAAGCCCCTCTTTCTTGATGACCACCTTGTGGGTGCCCGCGCGCAACCCCATCCCACCCGTCGCATCCCCGAGCTTGTATCCTTGAGGACGCATGTCTTCGCCATCGATCATCACACTGATGTTGCCAGGCCCTTGAGCAACTCCATTCACCACACGGATGAACCCAGTGGGGTTCGCGGGTTTATCTTGTTGCGCCAAGGAAACCGAAATCGTTCCCCCAATCGCCAGCAATGTCTTAAAAATCGTTTTCATTGAGTGTGGTGACTTTAAATTTGGACATATCAATCGATCCATCCGTCTTTCGAACTCCCGGATCGACAAAAATGGTGTAGGCCCTACGCATTTCGCCGAGGATTTCAGGCGTCGTGGTGGTCGCTAAGGTCGGTGCAATCGCTTGGCCAATGACCCAAACTCTGAAGTTGCGCGATCGAACTGTGGCTGATTCAAAAACACGCCCAAACAACTCCTCCGCAGCAGCATCCGACCACTGAAGCCGGGTGATATTCGGAGTGCCACTACTCGTATAAGTCGGATATAGAAACGGATTCCCAAAAACCAATTTCCCATCCGGATTCAACACCGAGGCGAGTTCCGAAGGTGATACAAATGGCCGTCCTCCCTCGATGGCTTTGGCAACCACATCCGCTTCCTTGGTCAAAGTGGGTGCCGAAAGCGCTACAGACGTGATGGGTGGTGCGAAGGTGGTCGATGAATGGGTCTCGGAAGTTCTTTTCGCCAGCCTAGGATCCGATGTGAGGTTGCCTGCGGCCATCGCTCGGAGGGTATCCGTGGAGGCAGTGTTGATGTTGATATGACCCTCAATTCTGACAAGCGCCCCCTCACGATCCGCACTTACCCCAGAACGCGACTTCCCAGTATGGAAAAGATCCAGCAATCGAGCTGCGTGTGTTCCCGGCATGCTTGCCGGAGCATGCCTCGCGGGCTGATCAAAATTTGGATGCTCGGGTCGGCCAATTCGTAAGGTATTTCCTCCGCCGTAAAACGCGGAGGCAGCGTTACCCACCTCGACCGAAGGCCAAGAAACACGGCTGGATGGCATAGTACCCGTAAGTAGCGTACTTGAATCCACAGCACTGTCGTAGGCCGGGAGAAACATGATCGGATCGAAAACTCGACCGAGCTCGGTGGCACTGTAAAAGCGACCGCGGTTTGAGAGGAAAGTCGGGGTGTCGCCTTCCACCCCAGGGGTCACATCGGAATATAAAGTCGTAGGATCATAGTTATCCAATACTGGCGAAAGCGGCGACCATACACTGACTGCGACATCATGCCCCCCATCCGGCCATTCCGATGGAAGCACCCGTCCGTAAACGCTGGATTGCCCAGAGCCATTCTTATAGATGGTGAAATTTCGAATATTTCTCCGATTCGGACTGATGTTACTGGGATAGGAATTACTCGAGAGTGGATACGAGGCCTCACGCAAATAGAGAGCCTGCCTCGAGTCCCCCATGTTATTTTTATAGTTGTTGTTTGTGTTATAGATTCCATAGCTGTGCCCTGGAATATTCGCCTTCCCCGCTTGCCTTGGTGTGTTCGTGGTAATATCCGTGCTCTCCCTAAGCAGCTTATCACTGCGATCAACTTCTTTATCATTCCACATCATGCTGATCCCGGAAGCACCGAGGGTTTCTTCGATCGAAAAAGTACTTTGGAGCATTTGTGACGATGGCCCCACGTCAATCGTATAATTACCAGTGACCGCCTTATAGAACTTGTATTGGTTCGGTTGCAAATCGCAGGGAATCGCCGCAGACCAGTAGCGGCCACCCACCATGGAGAGAGCGGGCGTAACAGAAGCCATCAGTGTGGGATCGTCGAAGCGAGCGCCCATTACGCCACTTCCGATAGCTGGAAGCCTAAGCCCATTTTCATAAGAAACCTTGGCATTTCCCGTGACTCGGACGTTCGTATGATTCCAGAGTTCGACGAACTGAATCATCTGCCACAGGAGGACATTCCTGTTGTTTTTAACGGTCTTCCCTAGATATTTGATGTGCAAAATCACCTCGCTTATCAAAGGATAGGCATCGAGCCCTCGGTAGGCATTCACACCCATGATCGAGGGGGAGCTGACCGTAGGCTCAGTGTCCGCGTCCGCATAATCAATCGCGTTAGCCGCGAGTGTCTTCAAGTAGTTGTCTGGGAATCCGCCTTTTCGGCTCTCGAAGTCAGGCAGACCTTGTTTCATCCAGGCCGCCATTTCATCGACCGCGGTTGCCGCTGGCTTCGCCAACAAGGCATTCAAATTGACTTTGGGCTTGCCCGTGACGGAAGCATCGATCCCCTTTGCGAACGGCACAATCGGCTGCTCGTCGTAGGGCATGACCGATGCCGTTAGGTTTTCTTCGACCGAGCGTGCAAGTTGCGATACGAGACGCCCATCTGCACCGCGAGTCAGTGGCGGGACGATCCCCGCAGCGGCGAGCGTAGAGTCTGGAGAAACGAGCAACTTGCGCCCCTCGATGATCGTCTTGTCGAGGTTCGAGTCGTCGGTGACGGTGACATTCGGATCCAACGCATAAAGTGCAATTTGATCCAACGGTGGCTCAGCATCCCTGCCATTGGTGCCAACCTTCGATTCCTCCGCGTTTAACCCTGGGGCTGGAAATTTTGCTGACGTTGACGTATCCCCCGCTTTCCAGCCGTAGCGTTTGTGAGCCCCACCATCCTTCATGTTACCCGCAGTTCCTGCATCGACGCGCCCTTGCAAGTCCTCAACCCAGTAGGCGTAGCGCGAAACCACCTTGCCCGCCGAGTCCTTGATGTTGACCCAGCTCACCTTGGTGGAATCAAGCCATGGGAGCGTGGCGAGTTCTTTAGGGGCGGCTCCGATGAGCGAGCTAGAATCCGGAGCCTTGAGCGGGCTTCCTGCAGCGGGTTTTACCGGAAGGCTCTCCGTGCTAAACATCGGCACGTAGCGATAACTCACCGCATTCCCTCCGCCTGAGCCCCGCGCGAGGTAGAGGTAAGGGCTTGGGGTTTTGGTCGCTCCCGCTGCCGCAGTGCCGGGATCTTGCAAAACCAAAAAATCGTCATTGGCGGCCTCAGTGGTGAGAATGCCGCGAACCTCATTGAGACCCGCGATGGCTGCGAGTCCAGCCCGTTGGCGGTCGGCAAAGGCACGCGCAGTGTTCCTTTCAATTCCGACCACGATCAGAATCCCGACAGCGAGAATCAACAGAGCACCCACGACCACGAGGATCGCTGGCAAGGTGAATCCATTGGCCTGTCGGAAGGCGAGAGATTTAGATCGATGGTCGGTTTCCAAAACGTAAGGATGTCGAGTAGACTTCAAGGTTTTTGTTACGGCTTACCAAACTGGGCGATCCGAGGAGACTTGCGTTGCCACCACCATCCCAGTCACTGGAGGTCTTCAGTTTGCCAACCCATTCGCGGCGAGCAACGACTAACTTGATGTCCAGCGCCTCGGGGCCGATGGTGTCATTCTTTACCCAATCGATCCATCTTCCAGCAGCATCACGAGCCCTCGGACGAGCCTCGAAGGAAACGACCCCGAAGGCAATGGGTTCGTCCACCACGGCCTGCGGATCGAAGAGCTTGGTGACCGCAGCGGCACTGGTGGCGGATGCTCGAAGCGCCGCGAAGACATCTTTGCTCTCGCGAAAGCCGCGCATGAGACAGCGGACGGTTTTTCCACCCATCGGCAGGTCTTTGACGTAATAATTCACCGCGCAGAGGTCACCAATCCGCCCGGCGTCAGTCTGGGCCTCGGCCGGTTGAAGATTGAGAAATCCGAGCCGATCGACCGGCCAAGGGCTCGCGGACTTTTCGACCAAGGTATCCTTGTGAAAATTGGCGGTCGCGAGGTCCGAGGCGATCTGGGTGATCAACGCACGAGCCTCGCGTTCACTCGCCACATTGCCACCAAGCCTTTCATAGCCGTCGCCCGAACTCCGGAGCATCGTCGCCGCCACGATCAAGATCACCGAGCCAATCGCCATGGAGAACATGAGCTCCATGAGGGTAAATCCAGCAGATGGCCGATGATTTCCTCTCATAGGATGGACGAATAAAAATCGAGTTTCTGCCGTTTTGCAGCAGGTGCAGCGGATGGATATTCCAGTGATATCTTCGCAGAAAGCATGGGAACTGGCCCCGTGACCACCGTCGGCGCGACAGCACTGAGCGTGGCCACATAACGGACTTCTTGCCCACCAAGCTGTTTGAGCCCTCCATCGTAGAGGCTCTTACTGACCTTACCGATCACCTTGCCTTCCCGCGAAAATGCCAACGCCCAAACCTCGCCGGTGGGAGGAAACGCTTGTGTCACCGCCGTGGTCATAAAAAATTCAGGCGTGGCATCGCGGGATGCCCGAATCTCATTCACGCAAATCGGCACAATCCACGTGCTTCGAGTCTCCGCCTCCGAGTCCAGTCCACTGCTGCCGGACTTCGCCAATGCCGCAAAAACCACCGGAATCGCCACGGCGAGAACGCCCATCGCGATCACTGCCTCAATCAGTGACACGCCACGGTTCTTAGGTGATGCCAGTGGAAAAATCTTCATCCGTCAATGCGGTAAGGGCGGGCCATGACACGCCCAACTTTTAAACGGTTTTCTGCAATGGCTCCCTGTGAACCTCGCGAGTTGGCAACCGCCTTGCGAGGGCTGCCACGATATCCACCCTCAGCGATCCGCATAGCGATCGGCGTCTGACCTGCTGGAAAATAGAGTCCACCACGCGTGTTGAACGCAATGAAATGGACCTTTGCGCTGAGATTTTTCGTTCCTCCGTAAGTCAGCGTCACCTCCGGTTGATCGATCGGATTCATGACGCCACCAACACTTCCGGCAAGAAGCACGATGCCCGACTCTAGGGTTTGCCAACGACTGACTTGGACACCCCTCAGGTCCGTGGGCGATGCCGCACCCTGAGGCCACTCTGGGATTTTAAAAAGGCCGAGCCTGCACCGCTCGTCGTCCCCGGGAAGGTCACCCGGCTCCGCGACCGCCAACACCACGCAGGACCTTGAGGTGATCGCGAGCGTCCGCGCCTGTTCGATCAACCCAGCGAGGAGATCCGAGCTGGTCTTGCGGGATTGCACCCCCGTACCTGCCAAGAGGCTAATCCCTGCCGTCAGCAAAATTACGGTGATGGCGATCACGGCCAACATCTCAACAAGCGAGAAACCCGTCTCTCTGCTGGCATGGCTGATTTTTGAATGCAAAATCACGAAATTACGGTGAAGCCCTCCATTGGCCGAGTGCTGAACTCATGCCAACACGAAGTAATGACAATGATGAAAGCGCAGATGTTGTGCTTCCCAACACAGCGATTGTGACAAAACCGTCATAAATACCGAAAGCCAAAACTTCAGTGGATCTCAAAGAATTTTCACTTTGACCTGACGTCGTACCAAAAATGGTCGGCGGCTTGCCGGTCGGTGCCTAGGAAGACCTTGCGCACAAAGCGGGGATTCCAAAAAAGATAGGCATCGCCAAATTGGTCAAATTTCCGGCATGACGTCACCAGCGGAGTCCGAATCAAGGTCCCCCACGAGCGACCCGTTTTGCGACCACGCGCTTTCAACCGCTGCGCGAAATCAATGTCCTCGACCGAAACCAAGCGCGGATCGAAACCACCGATCGCGTCAAAATCCCGCTTCAAACACCAAAACAATCCGAAACTGACCCCCGTAAAGGCAAGGTAAGGCAAGATCGACAGCCCACTTGCGACGATGCCAAGTGACCACCGCTCCGGCAAGACGACCGCGCCACCGCCGATGACACGCCCCGAATCAAGGCGCTTGAGAATCTCGACAAAACTGTCCGGGTGCATCCGGCTGTCGGCATCACAAGTGACGAGCACCTCGCCCCTTGCGGCTGCCGCACCGGCATTGCGGATGATCGAGAGGTTCTTGGCATCCTCGCGGACAATCACCCCACCATGATCCCGCGCGATTTGCTCGGTCTCGTCGCTGCAACGATTGAGGATCACGATGATCTCCACCCCACCATCGATGCGCTCAGACGCCCGCCGCACCGCAGCGAGGCAACTTGGCAAAAACGCAGCCTCATTGTGCGCCGGGATGATGAGCGAAATCCGAGGGCTCATGGCGCTTACTTCTGCTTCTTGCGCAGACCTCCATCGAGCAACCCTTGGAGCAAACCATTCACCTCTTTAATCACCTCCTCGCTTTTCTCATTCACCTTGGCACTGTCCTCGTCGGGTGTCGGCGAGGATCCGCCGAGGATGGATTGGGCGAATTTGATCACTTTTTCTCCGCCCTTGGGAAGTTGCTCAAACATCCGGATGCCTGCCGCAGCGACGAGGCGGTCGGTCAAGTCCTCCTTGGGATCGTCCATGGTGCCAGTAATGCGAAGCGAGGTCCACAAAAGCCCACGCTCTCCCGGCACGAAAACCTCGGATTCCGCCCCAGGAATGGTCGCAAGCGTGCCAGGTGCAAGCCCTAACCGGAATGATCCATCCAGTTGGTTCCCGCGGATTTGAATCCACCCCTCCAGCCGCACCAACCCTTCACTCGCGATCACGAGCTTGGTGAGATTGAGCTCACCGTTTTGCCACTGCCACTCGGTTTGAGCATCGCTCAAGGTAAGAACTCTGAACCGCCGCGTGTCCGCATAAGCCGCCATGGCATCAAGGATCGGTAAGGCCGTCAGCACCCCGTTCTGAACCACCAAATGACCACTCGCTCGCCCCCCTCCCGCACGACTTCCGCGCTGCTGATCAATCATGAAATTGGACCGCACGTCGCCCGACAAACGTTTGGCCCAATTCTCATTCAATAAATTCTCACACTTGATCCCAGAGATGTCTCCCTGCATGGAAAATTTTCCGGCTTCCATGTCCCACTCGCCACTCGACTGGATCCGCCCAGAACCCCAGACTCCCATAGTTAAATCGGTTAGAAAAACTTGTTGGTCCTGATAATTCAGCCGGACCTGGTCCAATGATAGCTCCGGGGCCATTTTAAAGGGCAGCCGAATCGTACCACCCATGGCCTGAGCGCGATAAGCATGCTTCGCACCGGCTTGGGTGACTCGAAACTCCACACCAGCCGCAGTCACCACGCCCGCATCAAGGGCCGCACGAACTGTTAATTTCCGGACGTTGATCCCCTGAAGTTCGACTTCACTGGGCAGCCATGGAGACCGCTTTGTCGGCCGCGCGCCGAACAGATTTGGCATCACCGGCTTTCCCTCACGCGCCATGGATTGCCTCGCATCAATGGCCAACTCCAACTGACGGACGTTCGATTCCCGAATTTGCCAGACACCTCTCCGCACTTCACTCAGACCCACCTCGGTGTGCAAATCATCCGCACGCAACGCCGTGATCCAACCCGCACCCTTCGCTTCAAACCCATCGGTATCGACCGCCAGTCCATCCCAATGAAATGGGGCAAATTCGCCACTCACCCCCGTGGTTTTGCTGACCTCTGCCGATAAAAATTGCCGAAATGCATCACTTCGCAAATAGCTTCGCAGCATTCCATAGCCCACCCCTAATAGAACCAGTGAGAGCACAACGAACCACGCAAATCCCCTACCAAGCCAACGGTTTCCACCCGACTTCCCGTGTCTTCTGGCCCTGCGATTCATCCCCTCCACCCTAGCGTGCGCCACGACGGAAGCAAGCGGAAGAAACCGCCCACCCATCAGCACCCATCAGCGCCTACGCGACTGCTCCTCGATGAAAATCTCGGCCAGCCGGTAGCAACGGCGCGAGAGTTCCTTGGCATCGTTGTCACCAATCAGCGCAACCCCCTCCTCGCCGATCTCTGCCAAATAAATTTTCCAAGCCATCTTGGTCAGCAACTCAGGGTCAATCTTGGGACGATGCAGCGAAGGCTGCTGCGGGACTTGCGGTGCCGGGCGTTGGCGCTGCTCTTGGCCCGACTCGGCCGATTTAGCCTCAACGGGCAGTGCGACTGCCGCCGAAGATCCCTCACCATGAGCCGCGCTTGCTTGGTTCAGCGCGCCACCCGACTGCCCCTTGCCCTTGCGGCGGCGGCGTTTCCGTTTGCCAGCCTCGGATGTCGAAGACGCACCGCCTGCCGACTCCGCCTCAGGCTCAGGCCAGTCACTTGGACTCGCTGACGCGCTCGCCTCCGACTGACTCGGGACAGACTCCCTCGCCGGCTCAACCTGACGCCTAGGCGCTGGCGGAAATGGAATGCTCGCTGGCTCAGGGACCCCATCTGCAGCAGCTTCCACCTTTGCCACTTTCTTCGGCCGCGGCGTTGCAACCTTGCGGGCACGAGGGGAGGCACCCTTCGCAGGGGCGGCGGAATCATCGGCGGGACTTGCTTTCTCTTTGCTCATATCGGTGATGAAATGAAAACCCACCCAGTGGATTCAAGTCGAGCACATTCAGCCCCACCATGCGCGGCGACCGTCACGTCGCAGACAAGAAAATGATTGGTGAACGGCCTGCCATGGTCGAACGGCGCTCACGGATCGGTGACTGGGAGATCGATACGGTCCACGGGACGACAAAGGCAGGAGTAGTCACCATTGTGGAGAGGCGTAGTGGCCTGGTTCGCATTGGAAAGCTCAAGCGGATTACCAAGGAGCAGACCGAGAAGCGGACCATCAAATTGTGTATAAGGGAAAAAGATCGAATCAAAACCATCACCTCTGACAATGGCGGTGAATTTCATGGATACCGCCGGATAGATAAGGCCTTGGAAACGAATATCTACTTTGCATTACCCCATCACGCATGGGAACGAGGGACCGACGAAAACACCAATGGCTTAATCAGACAATATCGACCAAAGGGAATGTCGCTTGATGATCTGGTGCAGTCTACATGCACCCGAATTGCCAAAACACCCAACAATCGACCCAGGAAACGCCTCGGATTCAAGACTCCGAACGAGATATACGATCAATTACCTGTTGTCGCACTTCAAACTTGAAACTATTATTCTTCCGATTAGGGCTCGGCTGGAGATTGCGTGTCACTCCGCCGAAGTCGCACTTCTTCGACTTGGGTGGCTCGATCTAAAAAGCCACTTTGAGCGCCCTCGATGTTGAGTACTACAGGGCTGTATCCACTGGCGGTTATCATGACAGGCAAGCCCTCCTTGAGGTGCAGGCCCACTAGTGCGACAGTCTTAGTCTTGTCTTGATTGAAATCAATTCTCGCAGGTCCACTACCTTTAATGAACGGACTGATCGCCTCGTAATCCCACTTAATACTAAAGTCGACTGGCTGCGAGGTCTCGTCGTCAATTGCTCGGATCTGCGAGTAGTAGAGCGACGCAGAATACCTTTCCTCGAAGTAGTCGAATACTAGCCACCTCCACACCAACGCAACCGCTAGGACTGTGCATGCGAGCGTCAAAGAGATTATTCCTATGGTGCGTCTCATATTTCATCCGAACGATAGAGGAATGGCGTCGCCGGGGTAAACCTCAAATTAAATCAAACGGCTTGCTCGGCGTCGCCATCTCCGGCTTGTTATGCGTCTTTATTTAAGCTGGAACCATCTCAAACTCCACTTTGTCACTCCCAATTTTTGATCTACCGTGCTCCAACGTGACGCCTACGACATTACCCTGAGCATCGTAATCAAGGATCGTGTCATCATCGAGATCACGGGTGTCAGTCACCTCGGTTGCACGAAGCTCGAAATAAAGCGTGTCGGTGTCTTGGAAATCTCAGCGGTGCGGCGGCCAAGGGAATCGAGGTTGTAGGTGTGACCACCGAGCGGCGTGCCGCCCAGGAGGTGAGTACGGCTGAGGCGACGACCGTTTGTGTCCTAGGCAATGATTTCCCCATTCAAGCCGGAAATTCCCTTTAGCTGCTTGGCGGTCTTCAATTTGTCCGGGAACTTGAATTACGGGGTTTTAAGCGTCCGCCGGGGGTTTAGGTGTTATTCTTTTTGTCTGGGATTTTGAATTGTTGCTGAACAATTTATCCTCTACGTCAAGAAAATGTTACCATGCGAGGACTGACCCCGTCCACGCGTGTAATGCAGTGATTTCGAACCTGCCACTGGGTTCTGCGGGATCACGCTGAGCAGGCGGTTGTGGCTGTCCCACGTGTAGGAGTTGCCATTCCGCAGGTTGAGGTTGCCGTTGGCATCGTAGCTGATGGGTTGGCTCACGCCGGTGATGGCGGTGTATTGGTTGGCGTTGTTCGCCGTGTAGAGAGTGGAGGCACCGCCGAGGGAGGCGATGCTGGAGCTGTTGCGGTTGCCGGCCTTGTCATAGGCATAGGTGTCACTGAGTCCGGTGCCATAAGATGCAGCGGTGACTTGTCCGAGCGGATCATAGCCGAAGGTTCTGTTCACTGGCGCGGCTCCGGTGCCTCCCGTCTCAGCAGTGCGGCGGCCAAGGGCATCGAGGCTGTAGGTGTGACCACCGAGCGGTGTGCCGCCAAGGAGGTGAGTACGGCTGAGGAGACGACCGTTTGTGTCGTAGGCAATGATTTCCCCATTCAAGCCGGAAATTCCCTTTAGGTGCGAGGCGGTCTTCAATTTGTCCGGGAACTTGAATTTTCGGGAGGGAGTTTTGCTAGTGAAGCGATGGCAAGTGGGTTTTTTTGCAAAAAGCCTGTCTTGTTGAATTGATTGGGATAGGTGATATTCTAACAAAATTTGGGCTAGTATCACTCCCGTCCGTTGCTCAATTACCTTTCGTCTTCACAAGCCTAAATCGTTTCCATGCATAATCGTCTGGATCGCCGATACTAAACCAAATTTCAATTTCTCCCTCTTTCTGCTTTAGCTTGCCTATTTCACCGTAATCACCGCCACCAAAAGCAAACCAAAACTCTACCTCAGCCCCATTGGGAGACAGTTTCCAAGTGCCGAGCTCTGGCAGTTCGCCTTTTTCTCCTCGGCCAAAGTCTTCGATGTTAACACCAATGAATTTTGCTTTTCCATCGGGTTTCAGAACGATTTGTTTTGCTTTTGAAGCATCACCCAGCAGCCGCCATTCCCCGAAAAGTTGGAAATCTGATTTCACTTTTTCTTTTGCACATGAACACAAGGAAATGATCGAGACCAATGCCGCTGCAAAAATTACTCTGATCATTTACAGGTGGATGAAAGGGTTAGCTTTTCGGTCAATGTTACCTTCTGGGTCGTGGGCGAACCTGGACCACTTTGGAACAGTCGATTAACCACAGGCGAAATGTGCGTCTGCCACCAGTCGGTGTAACCCAACACGGGAGGGCGCAATGCCGAAGCTGCGTGAGATCTATTATTCGTAACTATTTCGAGGTCTGCGGTATTTTTGCAGCAATCAATATTGCTCACGGTAAAAGTCGCGCCATAAGACCCGGTGAAGGTGACAGCAAGATTTCCAAATGCTCCAAATGTGAGGAGGTTAGAATAGTCTCCAAGATACTTTGCTACTCCTTCAACGCCCCCGAGATTGTAGCTTGAAGTTGATTTTGAAGGACTGTAGGGACCAGTGTATTTGCAATCACTATTGCATTTGCCGGTCACCGCGTCAGTTACTTCCTTAATCTTGGTTTGAATGTGATTGTGACTTCTCATCTGCTCGGCAAACGCATCGCCATCTTTAAAGTCACGGTGACGCGGCCCGAGTCCTGTAAGCCATTCTATTCCAAGCTCAAAAGGTGTAACTGAACTGTTCGGGGCGGCTGTGTAATTCAGGCTGATCTGACCGAGGTAATCCCACTTGTTCACACCGTCGTTATAAACGCAGCCATACAAGTTCAATCCTCCCTCTTCCTCAATCGGATCTCTCGATGGCCAGCTTCCTGTGATGGGGTCGTAGTAACGATACCCGTAGTAGTATAGCGGAGCTCCGGTTACCTCGCTATCCAGTGGCTTGGTGCTGAATCGGTAGCGGTTCTGGGCGGAGTAGGGGCCGCTGGCTGCGAGCGAGTTGCCGTAGGCGTCGTAGCGGTAGCTGGCAACTTTTGCACCGGCGAGGTCGGTGATTTCGGTGACGTTGCCATTGCCATCGTAGTGGTAATGCCGCGCGGTGGTGTTGCCGCCACTGACTTCCTCCGCGAGAAGCAATCCACCCACGCCGCCCGCGCCTTGCAAGGTCCCACTGAGGTCACTGCCCCAGGTGAAAGTCCGGGCCAGCGTCTGGGTGCCTGCGGTGATGGTGTGTTCCTCTATCACATTCCAACCGTCGTAAAAGAAGCGGGTGGTGTCAAGGTCGGTCCATTGCTTGGATGGCTGCCACACGCGAATGGTTCTCAGGACGCGACGGTGGAAGCCATCGTACGTGTAATGCAGCGATTTTGAACCTGCCACTGGGTTCTGTGGGATCACGCTGAGCAGGCGGTTGTGGCTGTCCCATGTGTAGGAGTTGCCGTTCCGCAGGTTGAGGTTGCCGTTGGCATCGTAGCTGATGGGTTGGCTCACCCCGGTGATGGCGGTGTATTGGTTGGCGTTGTTCGCCGTGTAGAGAGTGGAGGCACCGCCGAGGGAGGCGATGCTGGAGCCGTTGCGGTTGCCGGCCTTGTCATAGGCATAGGTGTCACTGAGTCCGGTGCCGTAGGTGGCAGCAGTGACTTGTCCGAGTGGATCATAACCGAAGGTTCTGTTCACTGGCGAACCTCCGGTGCCTCCCGTCTCAGCAGTGCGGCGGCCGAGGGAATCGAGGGTGTAGGTGTGACCACCGAGCGGCGTGCCGCCTCGGATGTGCGTGCGGCTGAGGAGACGACCGTTTGTGTCGTAGGCGAGGTTCTCGGACACTCCGTTCTCGTGGGCAAGGGAGGTGAGCTGTCCGGCTGCATCGTAGGTGTAGTTCGCAAACGGCGGTGGCCCATCCACTTCCACAGAAGCGAGTTGGCCGCGTGTGGTCCAGGCGTATTTCACGGTGCGTCCAGCGCTGTAGATGCTGTTCTTGCGGCGTCCGTTGAGGTCGTGCGTGGCTTGGATGGTGAGGGCAGGCAGGGTCGCGAGGTTCTGGGTATCGGTGAGGACCTGATGGGCGGCATCGTAGGTGTATTGGATAACGGAGCTGCCATGAGTGATGGATTGGAGCTGGCCGTCCGCAAAATAGGTGCGGATGGTGGCGGGGGTGGTGGTGTTCCAAGTCTGCGTGAGGAGCTGGCCCTTGGGATTGTAGGTGTGGGTAGCGATGTGGTTGTTTGGGGTTTTGTGCGTGAGGAGCTGGCCAGCGGCGTCATAAGTGTAGAGGTGGGCGTCGCCATTGGAATAAATTTTCCCAGTGAGGCGCAGGAGTCGATCGTAGTTCCAGGTGGTGACCTGCCCTTTAGGATCGGTGAGCGTATCGAGGGCGCCGGTGGGGTGGTAGCGGTAGAGCGTGACCAGATTCTGCGGACTTTGCGGCTCGGTGAGCTTGGTGGGGCGGTTTCTCGCATCGTATTCCTTGGTGATGAATCGTCCGTCTGGGCGCTTCGTGTAGAGGAGGTTTCCGACTGCGTCATAGATAAACTCAGTGCGAAGGCTGAGCGGGGCTGGGGTGATGGTGGCCGTGGTGCGACCTAGGGCATCATTTTCACGAGTGGTGATGCGGCCAAGCGGGTTGGTGGTGGCAATGAGGTGATTGCGGCTGTTGTAGGTGTAGGTGGTAACCGCTCCGGTGGGATCGGTGGTGGCAGTCATCCGTCCGCCGGCATCATAGGTGGTGAGGCTAACAGCTCCCGATGGGTCGGTCTGGGAAATCGTCCGGCTGAGGGCATCCGTGAGGGTGATCATGATGCGCCCGAGTGGGTCGGTGACGGTCGTGGTGCGGGCCGGAACGTTGTAGCTGTAGCTTGTGATGTGGTTGAGCGGATCTTTCACGGTGAGTGTGCGGTCCATGACATCATAGGTGTGGGTGGTAACGGAGTTGTCTGGAGCGGTCTGGGTCAGAAGATTTCCAACGGCATCATAAGTCGAGCGGGTGGTTCGGTTGAGCGGGTCTTTGGCTGCGGTGCGTCGTTTGAGTAGATCGTAGGTGAAGGTGGTGATGCCGCCGAGAGCATCGGTGGAGGTGGTAACTGACCCAAAGTTGTCGTAAGCGAAGCGGGTGGTAGCGGCGTAGGAGGTGCCTGAATTCAGCGTCTCGGTGAGTTTTTTCCATGAGAGATCGTAGGTGTAGGTGGTCACAGTGCCGTCCGGATAGGTAATCGAAGTGAGTCCGGTGCCGCCACCTGAGCCGCAGGAACCGCAAGAACCGTTGAACCCGCCGTAGCCGTAGGTGGTGACGCGACCAAGCGGGTCGGTGACGGTGATTAGACGGTTGAAATGATCATAGGTCATGGTGGTGAGATTGAGGAGTTCATCGGCCTCCATGATGATGTTTCCGAAACTATCGTATGCGCTGGCGCGGAAGGTATTGTCCGGATGGGTGACGCGGGTAGTGCGGCCCAACCAATCGTACTGGAAAGAGGTGGTCTGATTGAGCGGCGTGATGGTGGACGCGCGCAGTCCATTGGCGTAGTAGGTGTGGGTGGTGGTGAAACCGGCGGCATCGACATGGGAGGTGAGATTTCCGAATCCATCGTAGTTGAAGGTCTCGGCGGAGGCATTTCTAAAACGATGGGTCTTGAGCAAGCCAGTGCCGGTGTAGGTGAATGCCTCATAGGTGCCGTCTGGGTAATCCGTCCGGGTGATCTGATTGGAGACATTTCTGGTGTGAGTGGTGAGGCGGCTGAGTTCGTCGCGCTCGGTGAGCTCGAAACCAGCGCTGTTATAAGTGAAAGTACGGACCCCACCGATTGCATTCGTCTGGGTGAGTTTACGCCCGACCGCATCCCGAGTGAAAGTGGTGACGGCCCCCGCGCTGTCGGTGGTGTTGAGGAGAAAACCGGAATTGGGAACCCCTGCGACCGTCTGGTAGGAAAAAAGCGTGGTGCGTCCCATGGCATCGGCGCTCTCGACCGTTTGGTTCCCGACGAATTTTCGGGTGATCTCGTTGCTGCCGCCTTCGAGAACCTGAGGGTAGGAGCCACCGCCAAGGGGGAGTTTTACGGTAACTTCGTTAGAATCCAGATTGCGCTCTTCAAACACGGTGCCGTTGACGATGTTGCTGCCGCCATAGGTTGCACCATAGTTGTAAAGGTAGCGGCAACGGGCACCGGCACCGCCGTAATTCGGGTCAGAAGCCGTGGCGAGAAGCGGTGCGCCGGTAGTGAGGGAATTCGCCCCAGCCCAAGTGTATTCGGCGGTAGTATTATCAGGATAGGCAACACGGGTGAGGACCTGCTCGGCCGTCGCGCTCCATGTGCCGTAAGTGTAGCGAACGATGCGCCCGTCGTTGCTCTGAACGCTGTTGATCTGCCAGAAATTGCTTGAACCCAACTGGCTGCGCGAAAGCTGGATGTATCGCCCGTAGTTGTTGGTGATCCGATAGAGCCGTTGTTTTGCATCACTCTGCGTCTGGTAGGTGAGCGTCCATTTCCAGCCTTGGCCAGCGCGGACCTCCGTGAGGAGATATTGATAGGTGCTGCCAGCGCCAGTTTTCAGGAAGAGATACTCGCGGCCCTGCGGTGTGCGGAGCACGTATTCACCCGCATTTCCCGTTGGATAAAGTCGGTCACCGTAGTCCGCATCGCTGACGCGCACCGAACCCGAACTGTCCGTGGCGAAGAAGTATTTCTCGCGCCCTTCTGGATAGCGGATGATGAGTGCAGGGTAGCCGAAGGAAGATTGATTGGACTCTCGAACTTCATACTGCCAATTGTGTTGCCAAGTGTAGGTCGTGCCCATTTCCCAACTCCGCTGGGTGTAGTCACGGGTGCGGCTGTTGTAGATCCTTTTGAATTCAAACGGCGCTGGTCCGAATACTTTCAGATCCGTCACGGAACGGAGGAGCCCGCCACGAATGACATTGACCGGGTTTGCGCCCAAATTCGAAGGGCAGGATTTTTCACAATTACAGTCTGGATCGTTGCTGCCCGTATTGCTGCAGCCTAGAGAGTATTCGGCTGACCAGCCGGTGGAAATTAAGGCCGCGAAGGCCAAGGCAATGGGGAGAAATTTGTGGATCATGGAAACAGGAAGTAAGGGAGTTGATGATGGGCGGGAGAAGCAAAAGACCGATCAGGGCACTTCTGCTGAAAATTGGGATGGGATGTAGGCAGGACCTGCCTGCCCCAGCGGGTTGGGCGCACCGGCCCACAAGTCAATGATTTGCGACTCTCCCGCATGTTGAATCCTGACGGTATAGGCACCGCGTCCGATGGTGGGCTCAAAGGCAAGATTGATCGATTGCTTGTCCGACAGTGCGGAAAACTCCAAAGGGCCACCTTCGCGGGAGAGCGTGCCCCCGTTGGGCGCGGTGATGAAAACCTTCTCGCCGGGTCTCAGTTGATTGAGAGTGATGCCG
>JAPJNB010000242.1 GCA_026461385.1 Akkermansiaceae bacterium | reverse complement strand
TGCCCGTGAACGTTGGCGATGCGATGGGTGCCTTGAGCGCATCGTTGCCATTAAGCTTCCCGATCGCGCCCAAAACCGTATCGCCTGCGCTGATATTTCCCGTCGATGAGGCATAACCCGTTAGAAACTTACCGGTTACCGTGGACGCAGAAATCGCGGTGGCGCTTTGTGTTCCCGTCACATCACCGGATAGATTGCCCGTGAAGCTACCCGCACTGCCGCTCACGTTACCCGTCAATACACCGCTGAACGCAGGGGCCGTCACCGTGCCCGTGAACGTTGGCGACGCGATGGGTGCCTTGAGCGCATCGTTGCCATTGAGTTTCCCGATCGCACTCAAAACCGTGTCGCTTGCGCTGATATTTCCCGTCGATGAGGCATAACCCGTTAGAAACTTACCGGTCACCGTGGCGGCAGAAATCGCGGTGGCGCTTTGCGTTCCCGTCACATCGCCCGATAGATTGCCGGTCAAACTCGCCGCATTGGCAGCGGTGTTCGCATTGATGGCATAAGGCGCAGCCCCCATGCGTTGGTCTGGACTGATCGCCTGGAACCCATGAGAACCGTCATTGAACCAAACCCGCAACCGAACGTCGGAATTATCAAACACACTGACCGGGAGCACCGTCATGTTTGTCACCGTGGTGTCACCCAGGATCACCGAGTAAAGACCTCGGGATACATTGAGCGCAACCGATGCAGCGGGCACTGATCCGTTACTGCTGGTTCCATCGTTGCTCCAATAGGTGGTTGAGCCATTCGAATTCACTAGAGCAAACTTGAATTGGCCTGTCCCCTCGAAATTCACGCCACTCACTGCTATTCTACCTTGGTGATTGAGCAGCTGGGGAACCGCGGCGTTCAGCGCGATCGAACTCAGCAGAATGGAAAGCGCAAGGAGCACCTGCCTGAGGTAGTGGGATGATTTTCGATTCATACTTCGATTATAAATTTGCAGTTGGCATCAGGCCCACTGGGCCAAATGAAGAGTTTTGATCAAGGAAATACAGGACATGCGGATTTGAGTCCCTCCCAGACGACTCATCCAGACTAAGCCGCATGAAACCACTGGCGATCAAAAATTTCAACGTTTTCAATTCCCCGAGTGTGAGTAGGTCCGCAGGTAGAGCCCAATATCGGTCACGCTACTGACGAAGCGATTGATTGCATCCGATTCGTTGGAGGAAAGCGTGTATGCAGGAATGACCAGCTTCCACTTGCTGTTCCATGCGCTGCGAGCAATGAGACGGCTGCTGCTAAACTCCAACGGCGGTGCACCCCCTTCAAACAACGAGGACATCCCCACCGCGCGGAAGGCTTGGTGCTTGCGGATTATCCATGGCTGCTCGCTCAGCGTTCCGTTGGCATTGAAGAACTGGTTGCTGTTGAAGTTCACCTTACCCAAGTTGTAGGGGAGTGGTAATGCTTGATCCTGCACCGTCCAAGTACGGATGGTATCGACGTCTCCCAGCGGCGGCGCGCGCATCGAGTCGTTGCCACAGGGGATCAAGTAAACGTAAGGCGAAGCACTCAAAGCGTAGCCACTGTTTGCCGAAGTCACTTCTTGTGCGCTCATGGATGCATCCATGCCCACATAACCTGGGAAAACGATGCCGGCGTTGCTGATCTTGGTTGCGAAGCTGGTGGCCGAATAGGCATGGTCGAAGGCTGCGAGGTCTAGACCAAAGAAGTTTTTGCCATGCTGGATCGTCGAGCTGAACGGGATAATAAACCCAGGAACGGCGGTGTTGGCCGTTTTTTGGATATTGCGGCACTGGGTGATCACATCCACATCGTTCATGATGTTAGAAACCACATGCTGCTCAAGCACCTGCTTCCATGAATCGTCATCGCTCGTGATGTCAGGATCATCCTGAATCCGGTAGAGCTCCTTGCGCAGAGAAAACACGGTGCCGTAGTAATCCGGATTGTTGATTCCGAGGCGACCCTCCGCCACCGAGAAGTCAGCACTGAGCTGGGCCATCGTCCCTGCCAGTCCCGCGTCACCGAGGATGCTCACTGTTGACTGCGGCACCCCACCTGTCAGATCCCCCAGCGAGCGCGACGCAACGATTTTTTCGAAGACTGTCTGGCCAGCCGTGGTCCCCAGCAAACCGGTCTCGTAGTCGTAAGCCTTGGCCGCGAGGTAGGTGTAGCGACTCGCCAGATCGAAAAGGCTGCGATACTGCTCCAGCGACTCGTCGCGGAACACCCGGAAGGTCAGATCCTTCGTCCGGTAGCCTTGAATCACCGCCGCCGCCCTCATCCGGAAGCCCTCCCGCTCGGCCAGAAGGCGATTTGCCCTACCCAAGACACTGAGCACCGCCGCATTGGCTCGCTGATAACACAGTGCCGGCCCCTCCAACGCTTCGGTCTGTCCAACAAATTGGTTGTAATCCTGCTCGAACTCATAGACCAACTGCTGCGTTTCCTGCGTCAAGCCCAACTGATCCATCTGCTTTTGATTCCAATGATTTGCATGCAGAAGTCTGAGTGCCTCCCTCCGCTGCCTCGCGCTTTGCACGGCGATGTTACTTTCGAAACTCATCATGATAATCGCTCTCGAAAGAGCAAAAGCTCCCCGGAATGGTGCAAGGACATCGTCAACAGCTGTCGGGATGCTCTCGATGTAAGCTCCCATCGAGGCATCGATGAAATTCATCAACACACCATCGACCTCTTTGTACTGTTCCACATATGAATCAAAAGCAGCAGTTTGTGCTTCGTCATCACGGACATTTTGATTCAAGACGTTTTGTTTGCGGAGTATTTCAAGCTGGGACTTCAATAAATTTCCTTTCCGCACAAAGTCCGACTTCAACCGATCATTCGCTTTGAAATTACTGATTAGATCCAAGTAGGCCACCCTCGCATCCAACAGAACTGACTGCAACTCGCCAGTCTCGGGGCGGGTACCCATATTTGACAAATACGTGTCCGAATACTGGATAAACTGGTTCGGTTGTATCGTTACGGGCACCACATCGTATCTGGTCGTTGAAGCCTTCAGAATATCAGCGATACTCTCACTCGTGAAATCATCAACGCCGCGCTCCTTCTTCACCATCACGCTGTAAGTCGCTGTCGAAATGCTACTGTCCACCATCACCTTGGGGGTGTTGGCAAATGGCCGGTCGACCACAAACCAATGAACGAGATCGGGGCCCTTGTAATCTTGGACATAGGTTTTGCCCGCTCCCACTTCGCCCGAGTAGGGGCGACCGAAAATCTCGATCAACTGGCTGGTGTAGGCGTCCTCTTGACCGGAGAGCGCATCGGTATAGTCGTCCAATGAATTATTTTGGTTTCGCAGCGACTGGCTCATCAAACAGGATTGATTGAAGGCTCCCGCCGCGTTGTTCAGCGCACTGAGCGCACGGTCATAAAGCTGCAAAAACTGACCTTTGTTAGGCGCCCCGGCAGCACCTTGAACTTGGGTCGGATCAATATCAAACGCAACCGAACCTGGGCTGAGACCCAGCGGGTTGAGGTGCGCACTCGCGTTGTCGGCGGTCGTTTGCAGCGAGTTGCCGGCAGCTGCAAGTTCGTTGATTTCAGGCGTCGTCACCCGATCGATCCTTTGGATCCCGGTGTGATCTCTATCGACGGGCGGCAATAGCGCGTTTGCCATCGCCCAGTGCAGGTAAGAGCCTTGACCCGACCGACTCAGTTCCTCGTCCATGGACCAATCGTCACCGCGGAATTGGCTCCAGCCCCACGATGGATCATCCTTGTAGCTCTGGCGATAGACCAGTCCCACCACCTGCTCTGCGGTGTGGACCCAGTTGCCCGCGGCGGCGGCGAACTTGCGCTCGTCCTTGAAATCAACCGACACCGGCTGACCCGAGACGGTCACCGTCTCTGCGGCAGGCGTCCAGGTGAAATTCGGATTGGCCAAGAGTTTGTAATATCCGGTTAGCGCTGTCAGGTAGTGACCGTAGGCATCTCCATGACCCTGCGGGAACATCTGCTGCGCATCCGCTTCTTCGATCACGCCGTTTTTGACATTATCCTTGATGTTGTAGTTGGTCGCGTAAATCGCCTCGCCGCTGTTGATGCCGTGCGTGTAATTCCAGACCAAACGGTTGTAATAAGGTGCCGTGCTCACCCCCGTGCTGCCGCTGTCGTCGCGACCGCGCAGCAAAGCAAGCTCTTCATCCAACGAACTCGCCACCTGACCCTCGAAAGAAAAGCGGCTGCTGTTGACCTGGCTACTGCTCGACGAATCTCCGGTCGAGATGGTTGGATTGGCCGCGTCTGCATAGGCCTCGTTGCCAAGAATCGTGTACAAATCGTCCAAATAGCCCGCGGCGTAGACCAGCGCCTGGTTGGTGTCTGGGTCATTGGTGTTGGCATCGATGCTCATGCTCTTGCCGCGGTTCAAGACCGTTTCATAAATCTCGATGAGACCCGCCGTGCCGACCGCGTCCATGTTAAGAGCGACATCGCCTTCCCAGCGCTTACCGGCCTGCGTCAGCATGCTGACGTTCGTGTCCACGGCGTTGTTGTAGAAATCCTTGATGCGTTGTTCGAACGGGTTAATGCCCGCGAGGACCCGCTTGATCCAGCCTTCGACAAACTGCGGTTCCATCCAGCGCGACCAAGAGGTGCCTACCACACTACCCACCGATGCTTTTGGCCGATAGCGCATGGTGAACCAGTGGTCATTGATGATGAAAGTCGAACCGTTGAAGGGTCCGTCAATGCCCGCACCGATGTTCACCGAAGATGACCACGGGTAGACCCCAGACGACTGCCCCGACGACTGCCCCGACGCATGCAGCCATGGGCTGCCGACATAATCGACCCGATCCGTTTCGCTGGAAGCCTCCAACATGAAGTCGATGAAAGAAAACGTGTTGGCATCGGCCGAGCTGTAGAGCGCGACCTCGAGCGTATTCACACCATTGATGAAATAGCGTGGGCTGATGGCAAACTGTTTCAAGTCGGTCTGCATGATCCCTTGCGGGCTCAAACCACTGCTGGCGTTGGTTGAGGTGAAAGATGCAGGAGCCTGGTAGGCGACTGCCGGGACTCCGTTGACGTAAAGCACCAAGCCATCCGTCGCGCCGAGACGGGCACTGAAAAAGATCGACTGCGGCACACCGCCCGTAAAGTCCAGACCAGTGATGGGTTTTGCCACCACTGCCGGATAGCCGGCATCCCTGTCTTTTTGGGGGTAAGTGATTTTCGTAAAGATCAATGGCAGCTTATTGCTCGGAACACCATGGTCCAACGTGATGTATTTATTCACCTGATCCACACTCTGAACGAGCGCAAAATTAGAGACTCCAGAACCGGTGACCACCATTCCCACGGCAAGCCGATCGACCTGAGGAAGGAAGACCCGCCCCGTGGCCTCGTTGATTTCGGTGGGGGCCAACTCCGCGATCACTTCACTGTAGGGGTTCATCCCCACGCTGCGCGGGAAGGAAACCGATCCGACCGCCGCGTACTGGGCGACTGTCGGCAGTTTCTTACCCGGTGCGCTCACCACCTTCCATTGGCTCGTTGCACCGATCCGCGTTGTCACAGCACTGCGGTAGACCTCTGGCTTGCCATTGCTTGGAGAGCACTGCCGCCACTCAAATTCATAATCTTCCGGCCTTCCGGCGAAATCACCGCTGTGGCGCAGCGTTACCTTTTCATCGAGTGGATTATCCGACACGATGAGCTTCAAGTCACCGATGTTGAGTTTGGGAGCCACCTTGAAGACTTGGATTGAAACCGGATCTCCATCCTGGGTAAATGCCTTACCGTTGCCAAAGACCATACTCACGTAGCCTGAGCCCATACCCGAAGCCGTCAGGGCATAACTGTCCACCGCCGTATCTGCGCTGCCGACCACCGCCATCGACGGCGCCGCTGTGGGTTGCGCAACCGCCGGAGCCGTCCAACTGAGCTGGGGCGTGAATGAATGAATCGGAAATCTCACGCGCTTCGCCACCGCACTGGTCACTGCGGGCTTGGTGATGTTGCTGCCCACGGCATAAATCGACAGGTCAAGTCCGACAGCCGCGATGAATGTGCCCTTCACTTTATCGTTTTCCACAAAAGTTTGCACGGTGGTCTTGAGATCAGCGATCAGATTATCCCATGCCGTTTTGTCCTTATCGGTCGACGACACGAGCCCCTTGACCAGCACTTCCTGACTCGCAGTAAGCTGATTGAGGTCCAGATACATTTCACCGGCGGTTTCCTCGTGGAATTGCCCCACGAGAACGAGTGTCCCCTTACTGCCGCGCAGGGGATCGAGGTAAAATCGCTGTTTCAAGTCCGGCGGCAAGTTTTGGAAGTAGGTTTTTCCCTTATAGCTCGTCGTCGCAATCGAGCTTGGCAGGCTCGCAGTGAGGGCCACCGTCTTCTCACGCGTCGGGTCGAGCAAGGTCACGCTGCTTTTGTTCAGACCATTGCTGGCATCCTTGGCGATCGACTGTTGGTAAATCACCTCCGCGCTTTTTTGGCCGCGCACTTGTGGCAGGCCATACTTCGGTAGTGTCAGCGTTTCTCCCACCACGAGTTCCGGCACAATTTCGGGCCATTCCGGGTAATAGGTCAGACCGAGCGGTTGATCCTTCAGATCCTTATCGGTGCTCTTGATGTCGAGATAACTCCCCTTCCGCGCTCCATCGCGCAGGAAGGGCAGGAGGGTCCCAGGCACCGGCTCGTTCGTACCCCCTAGGCCTGGCACAAAAAAGCTCGGCTGGCTCGGGTAGTAACACTTCATCACAAACGACGGCGAAAAGGTCCAATCCCGCGCCCCGCCCGCTGGCACCATTTGGTCGAGGGTGATCGATCCTGCTCCAACCGTCACGATCTTCGCCTGGTCCTCGATTCCAGTGCCCCTGACATGCATCCCAGCACTCAGCCCAGTGACATTGCTGACGCTAATGGTTGTACCACTGGGCGTGCAACTGCGGATGTTGTCGTGCATCCCACGGTGGACCCAAACGAGGCCCTTGCGGTCTTTAAAGGTGAAGTTCGCATACTCGGGATCTGCACTGACCAGCGTATTGACTGGCAGATCGGTCCCCTCCGTCTGGAAGTCCTTGCACACCCCTTTTTCCAGCGGAGGCGGCAACAAGGGCAAAGGATAGGGCTTCACCAACAAGGTCCCCGCGGTAGCCGAGTAGTCGAAGGAATGCGTAGCATCTGTGGGCGAAACCTTGTAGGCATGCATCGCGGGACGATGGTCGTCCGGATCGGTGTAAGCCACCAAAAGGTAGGGTTCGGACGTGTAGCTGGCCGCATTGTAATTGCTGGCTGGCTGGGTGGTACTGCCGTTCGAATAAATATTCAGATCATCGCGCAACGCATAGGCCCTGCCGCCGAGGATTAGCCCGTGTTCCTCGTTGGGATTGTAGCCGACCCCAGGCTTGTTATTGAAGTAAATGCTGCCTGCGGCCTCCGCCGGTGGCAGATCCCCCGAACCCACACCGCTCGCGATGACAATCGGCGTGGCGTCCGTCGGATAAGACACCGTGTAGCGCCCGACTTTGCCTGGAATATAGACGTCTTCATAGACATTGTTCGGATCGCTGTATTTCCGGTACCAGCGCACCGTCAACACATTGTCGCCTGGAGTGGCGTTCACTGGGATGATGGCGCCCGCGTTCGCTGCGGCCACCCCATATTTGACTGGGTCGATGTAAGCCGCGGGGTTATATGAAGTTCCGTCCGTGATCAAGCCTGCAAACTCGTGGCCCGCCGGCGGCTCAATCCGCTTGCCCACCATGGCACTGGTATTGATCGGGACATCACCATCGGGTTCCGCACCGTAGGCCCATTGATGAGCACCATTGGCCAAGATCGAGTTGAACGAAACCACCTTGAAATCATCAATCAGCAGGGTTGTATCACCGCCAGTACGGTTTCTTACCTCTAAAGATGCCGTCGAGCCAGTGGCGATGAAGTCCACCGTAATGGTCTGGTAAGCTCCCGGCACGGCTTGCATCATCACCGACGCTCCGTTAATCTTCACAGCTAAATCTTCGCCCCGTCGGACGGCAGTGAGATAGTTGCGTTTGTTGGCCTTGAAGGTAAGTCGATACTGCCATCCTTTCACCAAGCCCAAAATCGTAGTTGAAGCCCCGGTCCAATCGCCCTGAAGGAACAGAACATTCTCACCGTCTGGAATCCCTCCATTATCGGCGAACGAGTTAACGGTGCTGTTATTTAGACCGAAAAGATCGTCGAAGCAATACCAGCCCGGAATAGATTCGCGGTCGGCTGAATAGCCATCATACCTCCCATTTTTATCTGGGACTACCACTGGACTGTTTTCAAAACTTGGATTGGAAAGCC
Organism: Akkermansiaceae bacterium; assembly: GCA_026461385.1. Taxonomy (GTDB): domain Bacteria; phylum Verrucomicrobiota; class Verrucomicrobiia; order Verrucomicrobiales; family Akkermansiaceae; genus Luteolibacter. Next base: position 10,410 of record JAPJNB010000242.1, on the reverse strand, counting down.
AGGGCACCAGCCCCTTGGGCGGCGACAAAATATAGTGGGTGGCATCCTTGATCGAAGCGATGGTGTTGGCACCGTTAATATCCCCACCCGAAACGGTCATTCCGGCGAACAGGCCTTGGGTCGAACCCACGGTCACCGTCGTCACCCCATTTTGGGTCGAAGTCACCGAGTTTTTGGGTGCCAAGGTCAGCAACGACTCCGCTTGGGTGAAAATATTCATGTACCAAACTTTGTCGGGGCTACCGTAAAATTTCAGCAGAGAGCGGTTGCGCGTCACATCGCCAGTTAACGTCACATAAAACCGTTGGGTGGGCGCATCGATCGCACTACTCGCATGGCTCGGGCCATCCTGTGTCACCAAGGACGGCAGCGAAGCGGCCGTAAAAGCGACCCCCGTCGCCGGAGTGCTACCACCCGCGCCGACGGTATAGAACGCGTAATCGTACAAATTCGGCGACCAGCGCTGCCAGTAACGGTCTTGAAACTGGGGCCACATCGATCCAAAATTGCCCGGCTTCATCCAGTAGAAAACCACCTTGTTGTAGGCATTATTCAGGTCGGCGGGTAAGCCATTATCCGGCGTATTGGCAGGACTGGTCTCCAACTCGGCGTAATAATCCGACTTTCCATCCGGCTTGATCACGGTTCCGTAATAAGATTTCCCCCCCCCGCCAAACATGACCGGTGAAGGCTCGAGCGAAGGATCGCTGGTGTCATGCGGTTGAATCTTCTGCCCGAGGTTCGTGGCCAAACGATTCACTTGGGGCGCACGAACCAACTCGACCACTTCGATCCCCAACGAATCACAAATTCCTCCCGGCAAGCGGTTCGCCCCCAAATACTCGACGAGAATCCGGCCCTCGACGTTGTAGGCATGGAGCACGCTAGTACCCGAAATTTTTTGATACGACAGGGTCGTCAGGTTTTGCACCGTAGGATTGTAGCCGGGAATTTCCACCTCTGCCGCCACCGCCTTGGGCACCGTCGCGTTATAAATTGGGTTGACCGCCGATACACGGGTGTCGGTGACATTGACCAAGGGACCATCGAAAACCCCATCCGTCCAAAACAGCGGATGGACCGTCACCCCCTCCGCCACACTGGCCGTCACATTGAAGGTCTCGGTATAACAATCGAAACTTCCCGTTACATTATTTAGAGCTGCTGAAATCCAAGTGACCGACACCGCCCCCGGCTGAGAGGCATAAACCTTCTCGGCATGCGGACTATAATAGTAAGCCATGCTCGGGTAGATGGTCACGTTCTGTGCCGAATTGATGGTCTCGTTGGCATAACCCGCGAGCGTGACCGAATAAGGGCCTGTGCCTTGAATCGCCGTGATCGGTTGACCAAGCACGGTGGCCCCCACCACCATCGCCGTCGGCTTGGTAGTTACGGTAATCTGAGTGCTCTTGATGCTACTCTGAGTCACCGACACCGAGGTGGTGGGCAGCGGCGTAAGAATTCCATTGCCGTCACCAATCCCCTGTTTGGCATCGACGACAAATCGTTCGCCGGGGGCCACCGGCATGGCCCGCCAGTAATCAGCGCCCGCGGGCAGGCGTCCGTCGGCCTGCACCAGCGGAGGAACGATTTCCGCACCTAAGTTGTATCGCGGCACCCCGACCACGCAGGACGCCCCGGAACCGCTGCGCTGGAGCACCAGCGTCGAATCGCCATTGGTCGGGTAGAGGCTCTTCACATCGGTCAACCCATCTGAGGTCGTCGGATTCGGCCCGGTCGACGCGCTGACCTGGCCCACACTCGAATTCTGCCCCAGCGAAGGAGTAAGTGCACTGTCATTCAACAGAAGTGTGCTATTATTTGAGATCCGGTTGAGGTTATAGACCTGGGCAGAGTATTGGGCATTCGCCCCAGTTACCAGCAGGCCGCCGATCAGGGTGCAAATTAGCGTTCGCAAAGGTGAGTTCATGGGGTGCAAAAATTTAAAAACAGAAAGCTAAAAACTGAAATATCTGAGGTCGGGAAGGGCCGTGGGGTGGAAGATGCCGCGCGAAGGCGAAGATCGCGAAATGGCTCAGAACCCAGCTTGCGGTCATGGATCATCTTGATGGTTCGAGGTACATAATCTTCGCCTTCCGATGCTCCAGATCACTCGCCGGTCTTGAGAGAAACGGTCTCCGGTCCACCGGCACCGCCGAAGAGCTTTTTCTCGATCGCGGCAAGTTTGGCATCACGGACGCTGTCCTGCTTCGCCTGTGCAGCGAGCTTCGCTTCCAAGGCAGCGATCTTGGCGTCCTTCTCCTTGAGCTGCTTCGCCAGCTCCTGGGTCGCGGACACATTGAGCATTGCGATCGCATCGTAGTCGACCGAGCGGAAATCCTTCACCTCGCGGCCATAGACGAAAACTTCCTTTCCGGCCGGCATGGCCTCCACTTGAAAAGCCCCCTCGCGCACCGCCAGCACCTTGTGGACCGCCTTCTCCTTCTCGTCAATAAGGCTTACCTGTTCGCCCACCTTGAGGTCTGTCGCGAGTTTCACCCAGCCATCCTCGACCGCCGCCTTCTTGTAGATATCCGGCACCACACCCACTCCTAGGTTGATGGCCTGCGGATAGACGGTCTCCACCTGCTGCGCGATGACTTTTTTATACGGCTTAGTCCCTCCCGCAATGGTGTCCTTAAAATGATAATCCGTGACCTCAATCGCGCACAACGTGCCGAGATCCTTGTCTGAATCAGTCACCTTGAAATCCGTTTTGATCCGCGAATCTGAGACGACGTCAAACTCAGCATTCGTGATAACCCGATCTCCCGCATGGATAGAGACAGCTCCGTCAACTCGTCTACCAGTGTAATCACCCGCACCACTAGCATTGAGATAACCCTCCAGGGCATAGTTTTGATACGCCCACGACGTCACATGAATCGGAGCATCCGGAGTGCTAGTACCAATACCGAGTCTACCTTCTGAGGTGAGAACCATTCTATCGGCGGTGCCACCACCCATAAAGTGAAGGGTTTTTGAGCTGCCACTATAGCCGAAATACATGTCTCCAGTGTTGGTGCTGAGCACCATGGAACCACTGTCTTGTCGCAACCAGCCACCGGACGTTTGATCGGACGTACACAATTTAACCACACTGGTTCCACTGCCCACTTGGACCAGTGAACCTGAGTAAAGTTGATTACTTACGACCACATTGCCATCGGAATTGATCTTCATCCTCACGTTTTGAGTGTTGCTTCCGCATTGCCGGAAGATGATCTCTTCGTTGCCGTCGTCACCTGTATCAATGTAGAGCGCCATGTTATTGACAGAGGAAGCATTGCCAAAAATGTGCCAGTAGTCACTCGACACATTGCTTTTGATTCCGAAACAGTTAGAATTCACCCCATTTTCCGCGAACAAAATCTCGCCATCTTTGATGTTCAGCAAGGAATCTTGAGGAGCGCCATTCAAGGACATGCGGCCACTGGTATTGATGCCAATTTTGTCTTGCAAAACAACCCCCGTGTATCCACCAACCGCGCAGTTACCACTTTCTGCATAAATCCCATAGGTGCTCCAAAGCGCTCCAACTCGCAAGCCAAGCCCGTCCTGCTTTTCCGAGTCCTTAAAATAATTGCGACCATCAACGCCATTGAGTAAGACGCCACCACCGCCGATATCGAGTTTGGCCGAAGGGGCCGTGGTTCCGATCCCAACATTGCCCGAGGCACCGACCCGCATTCTCTCTAAGGCATTGGTTTTGATCGTTACCGTGCCGTCTGCTGGCGAGAACAGACCCCCGTCCGTATCGCCCCCCCACCTGAAAACGTAGCCGTCAGACCCCGAAGCGGCGATTGCACCGGCAACTTCCAGTTTGGAATTCGGTGTCGACGTACCGATACCGACATTACCACCGTCGACGTTGAGCGCGAGCGCTGCCACGCTCCAGCTCGAATTCCGCGCCTGCAAATTCCCATAAGTCCCCGTGCCGTGGAAACCGACGGACAGTGAGCCCTTGCCGGGATCTGCTAAATAGAGCTGATCGGCCCCACCAGTAACTGATAGACCATAATTGCCATCTGCGGTATTATTGGGTTCCCCTCCGATTCCGACATTGCCAAAATTGTTCCACCGGAGCGCGGTCTTTTGAACACCGGATGCGTTCACCGAGCCAAGGATCCCGCCATTGAGGCCATAGAGGACGGGCCCGTTCACAGAGGTGCTATTGAAGTTGCTACTGTTGCTATAGTAGCCGAGGCCGGAAGTGCCGTCCGGACCGATCTGCAGATCGCCGCCCGAGTTGATACGATCCGCCGTCTGCGCACGAAACGCGAAGGCCGTGGTGGCGATCGTCTGCCGGGGAGTGATCGGGGTCGCCGTCGATAATGCGTTCGTGGTCGAACTATCCCCAACGGTGATTTCCAAATAAAGCTTCGTTTCTCTAGCGGTAAAAACCGTATCAATCGAGGGGTGCGGCTGTTGCGTGCCGTCGGCGTCGTAAGCTTGACCGGTACCCAACAAGACACTGAACTCGCCTTTATAGATCGTCACCGTTTGCACCTCTGCCCATAGCAACGTGCCGGCGGTCGGATCGTCGTAAAAACGAAACAGCATTTTGCGGTTGACCGAGGACCCGTCGCCGACAAGGACACCGGCGGCGTCGCTGACTTTACCTTGGTAGTTGAAGGTTGCAGGCACGGTGGCGGCAAGCATAGCACTGTGCATCGCAAACAGCGCGGCGAGGAGTGAGACGGTCTTTTTCATGGTAGTTCGGTAGGGTGATGGTGATCTGGTAATTTCAGCTTTCAGCTTTCTGGTTTTCAAATTTACTCGGTAAGCGTCCCAATCGTGGAGACGCGGCGCAGTTCAAAAGTGCCATCGACGGGGATGTCTTGGTAGTGACCCGCGCCTTGAATCACCTCGTGGTAGGTGCCGCCGATCACCGTACTGCCCCAACCGCTAGTGACGGTGCTGCCTGCCGGAGGGGTGTTGGTGAAGGTGAAGTTGCCGGTGCGGGTGATGGCGTAGAGATTCGCCGGCGTGTTGTGATCGGGGTGATACATGTGGTAGAAGGGGTTGCTTGAATCGGTGATCGGGGTGGTGATCACACAGCCGAGGCTGCTGCCGAGCGCCGCCGTGCCGGTGGTGGTGATGCTGGCATCGCTCGATGGCAGGTGAACCGAGAGGAAGCGCTTGGCGCTGGTTTTTTGGTCTTGGGCCAGCATCGACTCCCGTGGCGTGACCCCCAGCCTGTTGGTGGATGTCAGTGTGCCGAGGAAGGCCTGCGACATCAGCCGCGCCGTGCCGCTGCTGTTGATGTGCATGAGGGTGCGCAGCGGATAGGCACTGGGGGTTGCATTGGCCGCCAATGCGGACGGCAAGCCCACCGTCACCACCGGCGGTGCAGCGTAGCCGGTGCCAGCCGCCGTCACCTGGAAGCCGACCACGGAACCGTGCGCCACCACAGCTTGCGCCTGCGCGGTGATGTTTTCTTTGGGTGGTCCGATGATGATCGTCGGTGCCGTGGCGTAGCCCACACCAGGATCGTCGATGGACACCCCCGTGATGGTATTCAGCGTCGTATCCCGGATCGCGGACAGGGTGGCATAGCGAGGCGCAGACGGGGCCTCAATCGATACGGTCGGCGTGGCCGTGTAACCCGAACCCGCATTGCTCAGGCTCAGACTCACCCGATTGTTGCTGACGGTGGCGTTGGCCGTGGCATTGATGTACGCTGGAGGCGCTGAAACCGTAATCTTCGGGCACGAGGTGTAACCTTTGCCTTGATTCGAGACGCTAACCGGGGGATTAGCCAATCCACCGCTTGCGATAATTGCCGTTCCTGCCGCCGTAACGGAGGGGGTGGGCGCGGAAATGGTGACATTAGGCGGCGAAGAAAAATATCCGGTCCCTGCATTGGTCAGGGTGATCGAAGTGATAGCCCCGCCCGTCACCGTCTGGTTACCAGTCCCATTAGCTCCCGTGAGAACCATGGGCGATACGACTGCGGTGGCGGTGGCGCGGGTGTAGGTTGGAGGACTTGCCACAGTGACGACAGGAGGGCTTAAATAGCCGGCTCCAGCATTGGTCACTGTGTAACCCGTGACAGCACCGCCACTCACGGCGGCCGTGGCCGTGGCAGTGACTGGCGTCGTCGGTGCCGTCACGGTGACGACTGGGGCGCTCGTATAGCCGCTGCCTGAATTGGTCAGCGAATAGCCTGTGATACGCCCGCCGCTCACCGTGGCGGTGGCCGTGGCAGTCGTCTGTGCGGGAGCAGCACTGAAGCTAATTGCCGGGGCGCTGGTGTAGCCTTGGCCGGCATTGCCAACCGAGATGATAGCCACTTCGCCGCTGCTATAGATCCTGGAGGTGGCGGTGGCCGTCACCGGTGCGGGTGGCGACGCAACCGTCACACTGGGGCTCGAGGAATAACCCATGCCGGGCGAGGTGATCGTGTATGACGACACGCCGCCATTGCTCAGGCTGGCTATTGCCGTGGCCGCCGTACGCGCCGCATTGACCGTGACAGTCGGCGGGGAGGAGTAGCCCTTGCCTGGGTTGGTGATGGTGTAGGAGGTGATGGTGCCGCCGCTGAAGTTGGCAATCGCGGTGGCCTGCACATTTTGGGCTGGCGCGGAAATGCTTACAGTAGTGTTCGCATATTGTTTTGTGCCACCCGAGATCACATGCACCTCGGCAATCATGAAGTGGTTGGTATTTCCCACCGCCGTCGGTGAAATTGTTCCGGAAGTCACGGTGCCACCACTGAAGGTCAAGGTCGGAACTCTGCTGCCATCATAGGATGCACCCTTTTTGTTCATCGTGATTCCCGTCACCTTGCCCGCAGTCAGCACCGCCGTCGCAGTCGCCTGCACGGCGTACGAGGCTGTCGGGTTGTAATCGGGTGCCGATATGGTCACCGTCGGTGCCACCGAATAAACTTTATCGCCGGAGTTGATCGCGAAGGATTGATTGGTCAGACCATAGGTCGCCGCAGCGGTCGCCGCGACCCCTCCCCCAAGGTTGGTAATAGTGCAGATCGCCCGGTCTTTGGTGTAATAGGCACCGCCATTGGTGACTTGGATCGCCGTGACTTTTCCACCGCTGCAGGTGGCCGTAGCGGTCGCTTGGACGCTGGCTGGCGGCGCGGCGATCGTGATTGAAGGTGCGTAGGGATATGAGGCTCCAACGTTAACCGGGGTCAAAGCCGTCACCGAACCGCCGCCGATGCTCGCAGTCGCCGTTGCTTGAATGCCGCTCACGGGGGCGTCAACGGTCACCGTAGGTACGGAAGTGTAACCTACCCCTGCAGTGCCGACACTGAAACTGGTGACCAGACCATTGGTTAGATTGGCCGTGGCGGTGGCTTGGACGGGCGTGGCTGGCGCGGCAATCGTGATTGAAGGTGCGCTGCTATAGCCTTTGCCTGCGTTGGTAATGGTGATGGCTGTGACTGCACCCGCCGCCGACACCGTGGCGGTCGCGGTCGCGGTGACGGCTACGGCAGGGGCCGCGATGGTCACTGTGGGCGCGCTGGTGTAACCGGTTGGCGTGCCGCCGGTGGCGATCGAGACCACGGTAAAATACGCTGCGTTGCCGACTGCAGTCGGTGCCGTGCCCGTATTACCAGTGCCACCACTGAAGGTGAGCGTCGGTGCGGTGGTGTAGCCAACTCCCTTTTCGATGATGGTAATACCCGTGACGGTGCCCGAAGTTCCTCCCGAGAGAATCGCCGTGGCGGTAGCGGTGGTGGTCGGAGAACCGCCACCCGAAATGACAATCGTCGGCGCGACCGTATAGACCTTGGTGTTCGAGGTGATTTTAAAACTCTCGGCCGTAAGTCCCAATTTGCAGGTTGCGGTCAAGCCCGTGCCGTTGCCACCTGAAAAACTCACCGTGGGAACCGAAGCATAGTTGGTGCCGCCGAGATTTTTGGCGACGGTGATGCTGGTCGCAGAAACCCGAGTGGCCGTCGCCGTGGCGTTCACACTGGCGGGCGGAGCGGCGACCGTCACCTCCGGCGCGGCGGTGTAGTAGGATCCGGCAGTAGCCACGGGGATGCTGACCACGGTGCCACCACCCACCGTTGCAGTGCCTGCCACGGCGGTCACACTGCTGGCCGGAGCACTGACCGTGACTGCAGGAGCGGTGGCGTAATAGCCCCCACTCTGCCCTACGGTGATGCCTGAGACGGCACCCGCACTGAGACTGGCCGTACCCGTCGCCGTGCTATCGGTCGGGGCCGCAATCGTCACCGCCGGGGCAACCCGGTAATAAGACCCCGGGAGGACGGGCGTCAGGCCGGTAACGCCGCCACTCGCGATGGCGGAGCTTGCAGTTGCGGTGACGCTGGCCGGCGGTGCGGCAACCGTCACCGTCGGGGCGGCCGTGAAATTATTACCCGCCGTCGTCACCGCGATGGAAGAGAGGCTGTCACCCGTAACGGTGGCTACGGCGACAGGCACGATGCTGGCAGGCGGAGCGGCAATGGTCACACCAGCACTGCTGTAAAAAGAACCCGCGGTCCCGACATTGATGGCCGAGATTTTACCCGCCGAACCTAGTGTAGTATCCAAGACCGCAGTTGCCGTTGCCTGGACGCTGGCCTCTGGAGCCGCGACGGTGACCGCGGGTGCCGTTGTGTAATTGACTCCAGCGACGCCGACCCCAATGGATTGGACATTTCCTGCAGCATTCACCAACGCTCCGGCAGTCGCAGCGGTCGGCAAGGGCGGCGCGTCGATCGTCACCGTCGGAGTGGCGTAATTGTAATTCGTGCCGCCTTTTGTCACCGTGAAGCCCGTGAGCAGACCCGTAGCCGAGTTGATGGTGGCGTTTGCTGTCGCCTGGATCGCCGCAGGTGGTGGTTCAAAGGTGAGCGTTGGCACCGAAAGATAATTGGATCCGGCAACCCCGCGCCCCGTGTAGTTTAATGTGCCGGCACTAGTCAGGACCGAAATGATCGTTCCCGTGGTGGCAACCAAATTCGGCGGGCTGATCGTCACGGCGGGTGGGGCGACATAGTTTTCTCCGGCATTGGTCACCGTCAGGCCCGTAACCAACTTGCTGGTGCTGTTGAACATGGCCGTCGCCGTCGCCTGAACACTGGCGATTGAGGGTGCGGTAACCGTCACATAAGGCGTCATCTCGTAGCCTGTGCCCGGGTTGGTGACGGTGACCGCGCTGACTTGTTTGTCCGCGATGGCCGCAGTCGCTATGGCATTGATATTGCCGAGGCTCGGCGGAGCGGCGATGCTCACCGAGGGTGCGGTGGTATAGGCGTAGCCACCCGAACCGACCACCGACAAACTTGTCACCCCGCCGCCTTGAACTTGGGCAGAAGCTCTGGCGCCGTTGACCACTCGGCTTCCCACCGAACTCACTCGAATATCGCCCATCCAAAGACCGGCGAGCGACGTTTTGTTGGCCGATGCTGGGATCAAAATATCCACCAAATTGCCGCTGTCGGTGATCCGCAAAAACGAGGCAAACAGTGCGTCCGACGAGGTGGCCGCAACCATCGTCGGATCTGCCCGATTGACCCCAAAACTCAGCTCGACCGTCGAAGATGCGCCGATCGACACCGTGGTGGCAGCCGTCAGCGGTGTCTCCGTCCACGCGGCGGTGGTGGCGTTGAAGACGCGCTGCGTCAGCGGCACTGCGCCGGTGATGGCGGTTTGGGTGTCTGGAGCCGATTCACTGGCGGTGGGGGTGAGGGTCAGGCTCACATTCGAAGCTGTCCGATTGCGGATTTTCATCGTGATCACGTTGGTATTCATCCCGAAGGACAACTCTTGATCACTCGAATCCACTCCGATCTCGAATGGCGATACATAGGAGCCCGTGACCTCGGCGGAGAACCAATACGCTTGGGTGGCATCCAACCGGTCAGTGGCAGTTGAGAAAATTTGGACTGGGTTACTTGGCCCAAGGTCACCTCCGACGTATTTAAATACCTTGGTATTGGCAGCGATGGCCGCCGAAAAGCTGGTAAAGTAGGATGAGATGGTCGGGTAGGTGCTACCGTTCTTGTAGCTCGGGAAACCAAGCAGGTTTGCACCATTCCGCACCCAACTGTTCGTGGCAGGAAGCGGTGACTGCTTGAGCATCACGCTGTATGAAGTGGAACTGGTGCCACTGCATTTGACCAAGTAAGCGGTCTGGCCGACAAGCTGCGACAAGGCACTTTCCGCAGGTGCGCCGCGTTTCCAAACGCTCCACTCTGGCGTGCCCGCAGAAGGAATCAATGGCGATTCCGTGAACCCAGCCTGTGTCGGATTGGTCTGCCAACGCCAGACTTCCAGCACCGTCGTGGGCAGCAAGTTGTCAATCGTGTCGTAAGTCGCATCGCCCGTTAGGTAAATCGCGTTCCACCCGCCCTTGAGCGTGTAGGTAGTGGTCTTCCACTGGGCGTTAGCCATGGTAGCGAACAGCAACGAACAAAAAGCAAAAATC
>JAPJNB010000241.1 GCA_026461385.1 Akkermansiaceae bacterium | reverse complement strand
GCACTTGAAATGGGAGCCGACGCCGTTCTGGTGAATACCGCCATCGCTGCCGCGACCTTTCCAAGCCGCATGGCCAATGCCTTCCGCATCACAGTGGAAGCGGCTCGCGAGGCCTTTGAGGCAGGGCTTCCGATGCGACTCGATCAAGCGTCTCCCACAAGTCCGCTGGCGGCTTTCCTGAGAAATTCCTGATCTGCAATGTCCACCGAAACGCTGACCCCCATGATGCAGCAATATCACGCCCTCCGGCGTGAATTGCCGCCGGGCACGCTTCTCCTTTTTCGCCTTGGGGATTTCTATGAGATGTTTGGCGAAGATGCGATCGAGGCCTCTCGCTTACTGAATCTGTCGCTCACGAAGCGCGGCCCAACTCCGATGTGCGGCATGCCCTACCACGCCGCCCGTGGCTATATCGAAAAGCTCGTTGCCGCTGGTTGGCGTGCGGCGATCTGTGATCAGGTCGGCGAGGTCCAAGCCGGCAAACTCGTGCGCCGAGAGATTTCCCAGATCCTCAGTCCGGGAACACTAGATGACTTCGGACTCGACGATCGAAAACCAAATTACCTCGCTGCTCTTTGCTCGCGCGGGGATGCCTTCGGCATGGCTTTTTGCGATCTCAGCACTGGCGAATTCCGCCTCACGGAACTTGCAACCCTTCCCGCCCTACTAGACGAACTCGCCCGCGTTTCCCCATCAGAAATCCTCGTCCCGGACCATCAGACCGACCAATTCGCAACCATCAACCCGCGATCGGTTCTCGATGGTTACGTTTTTGAGTCTGAGCCAGCCACGGATATTCTTCGCGCCCATTTCAAAGTTCACTCGCTCGATGGATTCGGTTGCGCCGATCTTCTTGCTGGCACCTCTGCCGCTGGCGCCCTCCTTCACTACATCACCCGCCAGATGCGACGTCAGGCGGGCCACCTCAACCGCCTGCAACCCTACCGCTGCAGTCAATTCCTGATTCTCGACGCTGCTTCGCAAAGCCACCTAGAGCTCGTCAACTCGCGCGCCGGCCGCAGTATGACTCTCCTCGGCGCACTGGACCGCACGTCCACGCCAATGGGAGCGCGCCTCCTGCGCGAGTGGATACTGCACCCCCTCCGTGATGCCGCTGAAATTGAGGAACGCCAGGATGCCGTCGCCGCCCTTCTCTCCGATGCCATGCTTCTCGGAGACCTCCGTTCCCGCCTGTCCGAAATCCGTGACATCGAGCGGGCGACAGCTCGGCTTCACGGTCCCTCCGGCAATGCTCGCGACCTCGCGACCCTTGCTCAATCCCTTTCCCGCATTCCTTCTTTAGCTGCCAGCCTCGGTGGCGGACATAAGCTCTCGATCCCGTCGCCCCTCCTTGCAAACTCGCTCTCGCGTCTCCATGCCCTGCCCGATTTGTCCGATACGCTGACCCGAGCCCTCGTCGAAACACCTCCGCCGGTAATCCGCGAGGGTGGATTCATTCAAGCTGGATTTGATTCCGCTCTCGACGAACTACGCTCGGCGTCCCACGAAGGAAAAAACTGGATCGTTGCCCTCCAAGAAAAAGAAATCGAACGCACGGGAATCAAATCCCTCAAGGTCCGCTTCACCTCCGTCTTTGGTTACTTCATCGAAATCACCAAATCTAATCTAGGAGCGGTTCCGGAGGACTACATTCGCAAACAAACCACGGTCGGGGGCGAGCGCTTCATCACACCCGAGCTCAAAGAAGTTGAAGGAAAGATACTCGGTTCCGAGG
>JAPJNB010000240.1 GCA_026461385.1 Akkermansiaceae bacterium | reverse complement strand
GAAGTGGGGTGGTGTCTTCGGGTTTCTCGCGGTCGCGGGGTGGGAACTCGTCGAGGAGGAAGCGGTTGCGGGCGACGAGGGTGGCTTGGTCTTTGGCGGCCCGTGCGGTGGGGTGGGCAAGGCGGGCGGCGTTCTGGACGCTGAGGCACATTTTGTAGAGGGCGTCGGCGGCGAGGTTGCGGGCTTTGGTGAAGCCTTTTTTCTGATCCTTGGCGGCTTCGTGCTCGGTATCGCCGCCGTCGAGGAGGTCGATGGCATTTCCGAGGGCGGTGGTGTCTTCGTCGAGCCAGCCGTGGTCGTCGAGGGCATCGGCATGGAGGAGGCAGGCGGCGTGGACTTTTCCAGCGCGTTCGATCTCGCTGGCAAAATCGGCGGGTTCGTGGATGCCGACTTGGAATTCGCTGCGGAGGCGGACTTCGTTGTCGGGAAAGGCGAGGTTGGCACTGCGGCGGGCACCGGAGAGGAGGTGCTCCATCTCGGCGAAGGCTTCGATTTGTTCTTGGGTCATCTCGCCGATTTCACCAACGGCTCCGCTCTGGGCGATGCCGCCGTTTTCGACGAGCTGGATCTGGGCCTCGAAGCGCGGGGCGAAGACGATGTCCGGCTGGCCCGCGACGGGGTTTTTCTTGGAAAGGCGGCGGGCGACGGCGGGACCAGTGACGGCATCGACGAGGGCACCGTGGAGGAGTTTGGCATCGCGGAGGAGAACGCTGATGGGAAAGCTGAACGTGCGGTAGGTAGGCATAAGGGTGTTATGGTTGGGGTATGGTTGGGGAGTAAGAGATCTGTAAAACGGATTACAAATCAATGCTTTCGATCTATGCCTATCGCCCTTGGGTAGCGAAGGAAAACTTGGTCACAACGGCGTCACACTGCCTGAAATACGGTGTAAGTGAATGAAATTGAGCCTGCTATGGAATGCTAGATACCTGACAGCGTCTGGGAATGAGCTGACAGCGCCTGGGAATTGGCTGACAGCGGCTGGGAATTGACTGACAGCTCTTGGGATTTCCCAAGGGGGGCGGCGGGTGGTGGAAGGATGAGCTTTCGGCTAGCGTTTTCAACTACCCGAGGCCCTCACTGGGACGCGCGGACGGTGAATTCGAACCGCAATGACGACACCACCATGGATGCGGCGAGGGCGCCACATCCGACACGCGAGGGCGCGTGTGCTCCCCTTACAATGAATTCGACCCGCAATGACCACACCACCATGGATGCGGCGAGGGCGCCCCATCCGACACGCGAGGGCGCGTGTGCTCCCCTGATGCAAACCTTCCTGAAGTTCCTGATGGCCTGCCTCTCAAACGCGCCCAACAAAAAAGGGAGCCTGCCGGCCCCCTCAATCGTCGCTTATGAAAATGGTGGGTAGAGATGGATTCGAACCAACGTAAGCTTTCGCTAGCAGATTTACAGTCTGCCCCCTTTAGCCACTCGGGCATCTACCCATTCCGCATTGCGCGGGGGCGGATGTATGGGGATCGGAACTGATTCTGACAAGGAGAATTTCGCAAGCGGACGACATTTTCTTCCATCGCCCCTTGGGTACCCTGCCCCGCCACGCCGATTCTAAATCACCAGAGCCCGTAATGCCCCGTCTTCATGATGTAGACGCCCATCAGGAAATTCGCGGTGGCATGCATGGCGACGCAGGCTCCCAAGCTTTTGCTCCAGACACAGAGGAAATAGGTCAGGCTTCCGTAGATGAGGGCAGCCGCGTAGTCGACCGGCGCGTGTGCAGTCATGAACAACCCGGTGACGACGGCATAGGAGAGCCAACGATGGCGGCCGAAGGGTTGTTTCCAATAGTCCCCTTCCCAATCGCACACAAAGCGCATGAGGAACCCACGCCAGAAAATTTCCTCAACCAAGGCAACCACGACGGCAGCTCGAAAAAACCGGAGGACCAGTGCGGTCCAATACGCAGCGGGATGGTGAAAAATTCCGGGGTCGAAGCCTTCCCTGCGCTCGGCCACTCCCAACGACTTCAGCCAACCCGTCGTTTCACCCTGGAGCCCCCATGCGTCGTAAAGCGCGGTCGGCAACAACCAAAACCCGATGCCGACCGCCCCAAACCCGATGCCGACGAGCGTCCACTTGAGTGAGTAGTCGAACGTGAAGCTGCGGCGGTAGTGGATGAGCACCCCGAGTGTCGCGAGCGTCTGGATCGGATAGACGAGCTGTGCAGGGTCTTGTCGCCACCATGGGGCGTCTGGATGTTTCCACTCGATGAAGCCGCTCGTCAGTTGCAGCAGGAGCATGAATCCCATGAAGACCGCGAACGGGACCACATGCGCGTGAGTCAGGCGTTCCGGATCGCTGCTTTGCGCTTGCCCACTCATGGCGCTCAAAGTCTGCCGACGAAGCGCTCGATCCGATCGGTGGCGGTGCGGATGTCGTCAAACGCGGTCGCATAGCAACACCGCAAGAACCCCTCGCCCGAGGCACCAAAGGCGCTGCCCGGCACGCAGGCGACACTTTCTTGCTCCAGCAACTGCATCGCAAACTCCTTACTCGTTAGACCGGTGCTGCGGATGTCCGGAAACACATAAAACGCACCGCCGGGAAGATGGCAGTCCAGCCCGATTTCATTGAGGCGTTTCACGAGGAAATCCCGCCGCTGGTGGTAGCTGTTGCGCATCTCGATCATCGCAGGCTGCCCGTTTTCCAACGCCTCGATCGCGGCGTTTTGACTCATGATCGGCGCGCAGAGCATCGAGTACTGGTGGATCTTCATCATCGCCTCGATGATCGGCTGCGGTGCGCACGCGTAGCCTAGCCGGAATCCGGTCATGGCGAAGGCTTTGGAAAATCCGTGCAGTAAAATCGTGCGCTCCTTCATGCCCGGAAGCGCGGCGATGGAAACGTGTGGGTCGGTCTCGTCGTAACGAAGCTCGCTGTAGATCTCGTCCGTTAGAACAATCAGGTCATGCTCGATCGCGAGTTTTGCGATGCCCTCGAGGTCCTCGCGCGAGGCACAGGCTCCGGTGGGATTCGTCGGGAAATTGATGAAAACCACCCGGGTCTTTGGCGTGATGGCGGCCGCAAGTTTTTCCGGCTTCATCGAGAATCCATCCTCCTTGGTCGTGAGGACGGGCACCGGCACACCGTGCGCCATCACGATGCTCGGGCTGTAGGAAACGTAACAAGGCTCGTGATAGATCACCTCGTCGCCCGGATTGAGCAGTGCGCGGAGTGCGATGTCGATGGCCTCTGAGACCCCGACGGTCACGAGTACTTCGGTGGCGGGGTTGTACTCCACGTGGAAAAAGTCGCCGACGTATTTCGCGATCGATTTACGAAGTGAGAGCAGGCCGAGATTGGAGGTATAGGTGGTCTGGCCTTTTTCGAGTGAATAGATGGCGGCCTCACGGATGTGCCATGGCGTGACGAAATCAGGCTCGCCGACGCCGAGCGAGATCACGTCATCGCGGCCTTGGACGAGTTCGAAGAAGTCGCGGATGCCGGAGCGCGGGATGGAGGCGACGTTGGTGGCAATTTTCGATTGGTAGTCCATGAACAATCCGCCGATGGCGGGCAGCGAGTGTCAGCGGGATCGACTGATTCCGTCAATCCTAGGGCGGGATTTTTTCATCCCCCTCACGGGAGGCCGAGAAAACTGCGCGCGGCGGAGCGGATCTTGTGCTTTTCCTCGTCGCTGTAAGGCTTTTTCCCATCGAAGCCCCAAACGGTGGCCGGCCATGCGGGATCATCGGCGGAGCGCCCCACGATGTGCAGGTGCATTTGGCGGACGACGTTGCCGATGCAGGCGACGTTGAGCTTCTCGGGCTGGAAGTATGCTGCGACAAATTCCGAGACTCGGCGGACCGTGGCCATGACTTCATCGTACTGCGTTGCGGGAAGTTGGTGGAGGTCCTCGATGCCGTCGACCTCCGGGACGAGAAGCAGCCATGGGAAAATCGCGTTGTTCTTCAGAAGAAGTCGGCAGCCACCGAGCCTGCCGAGTTCGTCGCATCCGGCTTCAAGTTGTGGGTGGAGTTCAAATGCCATGAGCGCCACGCTGGCAGAATCGGTGCGGGATGTCACTCACGGATGGCATTTCTTGCCGTGCCCGTAAATCTCGCTATAACCCTGCCACTGCCAATGAAGATCCTCCGCCGCCTTTACCCCTTGGCCCAACTTCCCCACCAACGGCAGCTTTGGGCGTGGATCTCGTTCGACGTAGCAAACCAATCGTTCACGTTGATCATCAACACCCTGTTGTTCTCGATCTTTTTCTCTCAGGTGGTCGTTAAAAATGACGCCATCGACGACCGGATCTGGGCGCTCACCTACGGCGGTAGCATGCTACTCACCGCGCTCGTCTCGCCGATTGCCGGAGCGGCGGCCGACGAACGAGCCTGGAAAAAGCGGTTTCTGATCGGCTCAGGGCTGATTTGCGGACTGCTCACTTGTGCGCTCGGATGGATCCAGCCCGGTCAGATCGGGTGGGCCGTGTTGATTTATGTTCCGGCCAACTTTGCCTTTTCGATCGGTGAAAATTTTCTCGCAAGCTTTCTTCCGAGCTTGGCGAAACCCGATCAGGTCGGGCGTGTCAGCGGGTTCTCGTGGGCCTGCGCTTACGGTGCCGCCCTCGTACTTCTCATTCTAACCGCCGGTGCCATGATCTTTTTTCATCTGGAAGCGGCCAATGCGTGGCGGCCGTTTTTTGTGTTTGCGGGGTTGTGGTTCATGGCTTTCACCATTCCAACTTATCTTTGGCTAGAAGAGCCACACGTGGTGCGAACCCTGCATCCTGGCCGCAATCTTTTGACCGCAGGATTCGTTCGGCTGGCGGAAACACTGCGGGAGTTCACCCGCTACCGCGACCTCGGTTTGCTCATGCTCAGCTCGCTCTTTTACGGCACCGGCATGAGCGTGGTGGTTTTCTTTGCAAGCAAGCTCGCCGCAGAATACGGATTTCAGCAGGTCGATCTCGTGGTGTTTGTCGCCGTGATCACCGTTTCAGGGATCATTGGAACGATCGTCCCGACTCTCTATCAAGACCGGCTTGGCCACCGACGCTCGGTGGTGATATTCCTCGTAATTTGGTTGCTGACGGCACTGGGATTTGCGCTTTACGCCCACCTCCATGAGGTCCACGTGCGGAGTGGCGTTGCTGGGATTTACCCGACGTGGCCGCTTTGGCTGATTGGCAATTTGCTAGGGTTCGGGCTCGGTTCGCTCGGCTCATCCAACCGCGCCTTTGTCAGCTACATGGCTCCTCCCAACCGCGAGGCGGAGGTTTTTGGGATTTGGGGGCTGATGTGGAAACTTTCCGCCGTGACCACATTTCCCTTCGCTTGGGTCAAGGACACGGTGGGGACGGCACAAGCGCTCTTGGTTCTCGCTGCCTTCCTAACCGTCGGGCTGGTGCTTACGCTCCGGATCGACGAGCGCCGTGGGCTTGCCGCAGCCAATGCCCCTTGATCCGGTCAGGCATCGCTCGCGGCTTTACCCGACAACCCGAAGCGCCACAGCCAGACGAAGGCTAACAAAATGGCAGCCAGCCCAACATGAACCACCTGCACCCACGAATAAATGTGAACTTGGGCCATCACGACACCCAGTAGCATTTGCGAAAATACGATCCCTAACACCACCCGCTCGACGAGTCCGGCACCATTCGAGCGATGCCGCTTCGTTAGAACCCAGGCACGAAGGCTCAGCCCTAACACCGCCCACGAGAAACTTCGGTGGACCAAGTACACCCAGGATCGCTCAAGCTCAAGCGCCCATGTCGCGCGCGGGGCTTTGCGATGGGCATTTGCCAACTCGTCGGTCATTTCCCGCACCTGAGTTCCAAGGATGCCCTCTGCGACGATGACGACTAACAGAATGGTCACGATCCATTTTAAGCGCTGCCGCGACTTTTCATCCGCCACGATCCGCCACGGATGATCCGAGCCAGCCCAAGCGACATAAACGAGCATCCCGATCAAGCCCATCGCGAGCGCGAGGTGAGTCGTTAGAACCCCAGGAGCGAGGCCACTGTAAACCACTCGGGCACCCATCCAGGCATTGGTGAAAACCGTCAGCACCGCGCCAAAAGCCCCCCAAAACACCATGGGGCGCTTCTCGCGCTGCCAAAACGAAGCGATCAGCGTGGCAATGACCAAAATCGCAACGGGCATCGCCGCCATGCGATTCAAAAACTCCGTCCACACGTGACGCGGGTTGAATTCTTGTCGCAGGCTCTCGACGGTGATCGTGGCGGGGTCCCGCCCCATGCGCTGCGCTTTTTTCTGAAACCGCTCGATCGGCAACTTCGAAAAGTCGACCTGTTCGATCTTGGTCGGCGGGATCAAGCAGCCCCAGCACGTTGGCCAATCCGGGCAGCCCATGCCAGACCCCGTCACCCGCACCACCGCGCCAACGAAGATCAGCAGCAGCATCGAAACAAGGCTGGCCGTCGCCAGTTTTTGAAATCGCGTCATCCCCATGTCCTGACCATGCGCGGGCTACTCGGGATTTCCAGCGAAATTCTGCCACGATCGCCGTGTGGCAGGTCTGAGTGCGCATCGCATCGTGCAATTATCCCGTGCATTCCAAGCCGATTTCAAGGTACCATCGCCGCCATGTCCCAGCCATACCTGTCGCTTGAAGCCGAACTGCACGATGCCTTCTGGGACGCCGAGGACGACGCCTCCGAGGTCGCATTGATGGCCGAGTTCCTTCGTCAGCATCCAGGTCCCGCACTGGAAATGGGCGCGGGCTCCGGCCGCTTGATGTTCCCGCTGCTTCAAATGGGTTTCGACGTCCAGGGCGTCGAGCTATCCGAGGACATGCTGCAGATCGCCAAGGCGCGATCGCAAGCGCTGGGCCTCCATGCGCAGATCCACCTTGGCGACATGGCCACTTGGCAAAGCGTAAGGAAATTCGCCGCGTTGCTAGCCCCAGCATTCACCCTCCAACTCGCGGATGACCCCGCTACCGTCCTTGACCACTGGTTCCAATTGCTCGAACCGAGCGGCGGGCTTTATCTAACGACCTTCATGCCCTACGCCGAATTGCTGGGCGATCTACCAGAAAATGAATGGTACGATGATCACCGCGTCACACTTCCCGATGGCCGGACCGGCTTGTTAGAAACCCGCCACCGCCTCGACCAGCAGCAACAAATCGTCGAGCGTGACCACCGATATTCTCTATCGGGAAACCCACCTCAGCACCACGAATCCCACCAGTCGATCCGCTGGTTCGAGCACGCCCAACTGGTTGCGTTGCTCGAAAATCATGGGTTTAGAGTTGAGCGATTTTTCCTCGATTTCGAGCCTGATTGGCAGGTGCCCGACCCCGATCTCGTCGATTTTGGCGGGATCATCACCTACCACGCGGTCAAAAATGACGGGTGTAGCCCTTGAATTTTGAAAGAATTGCAAATCACGCTTCTTGACGTAAGGTCCCCATCCACACTATTTCCCTGCTGTGCCGAATAAACTCATTCTGATCGCGACACTTGGATCACTGACGTCTTGCGCAATCGCCCAGACATGGGAACGCGAAGATGTTGGCTTCGAAAGCGTCCAAAGCAGGGCCCGCGATCTGGCGAACAAACCCTACGTCGCGCCAGAGCATGACAGCTTGCCGGCTTGGATGAATCAGCTGAGCTACGACCAATACCGCGACATTCGGTTCAATCCGAGCCAAGCGCTTTGGGCATCGGAAAAGCTGCCATTCCAAGCGATGTTTTTGCACCCAGGGTATTTGTTCCGCGACCCCGTCGCACTCAATGAGTTCACCAGCACGCACCAACAAAAAATTCGTTTTTCGGAAGCTTACTTCAATTACGGCCCGCTCATCAGCAAGCGCGGTGACTTGCCGAACGATGGTGGCTTCGCGGGTTTCCGCCTTCATGCGCCGCTGAATAATCCCGACTACTACGACGAACTCGCGGTTTTCCAAGGGACGAGCTATTGGCGCGCCGTAGGGAAAAACCAGCATTATGGCATCTCATCTCGCGGTGTCGCCGTGGACACAGGTGCCGAGGGGGTCAAGGAAGAGTTCCCTGCATTCCGCGAGTTCTGGCTTCGCAAGCCCGAGCCGAACGACGTGGAGGCCAGAATTTATGCGCTGCTCGATGGGCCATCCTACTCGGGTGCTTTTGCGTTTCGGGTCGATCCAGGCAATGTGACGATGGTCGACGTTCGCGTGGTTCTTTTTGCCCGCCGCGCCGTGCAGCGCCTCGGCATCGCACCGATGTCGAGCATGTTTTGGTTCGGCGAAAATTCGCGGCGTCGCTTCGATGACTTCCGACCCGAAGTCCATGACTCGGATGGCCTCGCGATTCGCACTGGCACTGGCGAACGCCTCTGGCGGCCGCTTTCGAATGACAGCGGCAAGTTAGAATTCAGCTTCTTCGACATGGAGAAATGCGATGGCTTCGGCCTGCTCCAGCGGGATCGACGCTTCAGTGCCTACGAGGACGGCGAGGCATCCTACCACCTCAGGCCCTCACTGTGGATCGAGCCAACCTCCGACTGGGGCCCCGGTCGCGTGATGCTCATGGAAATCCCAGCCTCCAACGAACTCACCGACAATGCCGTCGCCATGTGGGAACCTGCGCGCACCCCACAACCCGGTGACCGCATCGAGTTTTCCTACCGCCAACATTGGACGCTTGAAGAAGACCCATCCATCGCAGATGGCTATGTAGTCGCAACTCGTACCGGCGTGCATGATTGGCAACCCAACCAACGCACGATCACGGTGGATTTCACTGGCAGGGCGCTCTCCCAACCAAGCGACATCCCCCTCACCCCTCAGGTTCAGGCCACCGGCCCAGGCTCAGATCGGGTCAAGATCCAATCAATCACCGTCCAACCGCTGCCAGAATCGCGCTATCGCGTCGCCTTCCAGATCACCCCAGCGGCCGAAGGGGTCAAACTCGCAGACATCGGCCCCGTCGAACTGCGGTGCTGCCTGAAACGCGGCGAAAATTTCCTCACTGAAACATGGGTGCACCGCGTCATTCCCTAGAAACACTGCGCCCCCTCAGTGAGGGTGAGCTCAATGAGTGGGAAGAAGCTTACGCCGCTGTCGAAGCATACCTTCAGGCACTGCGTCTGCGCAACCGACTGCTCGTGGCAGAACTGGTCCGCCGAATCCTCTGGCGCGCTTCCGAACGCCGCGTCACTGAGCCTGAAAAGCCTGCCCGCTTGCTTGCCATGGAGGAGGCCCTCTCGGAAGTGGCCGACTGGACTCAAGATGTGCTCGATGTCCCGTTAGAGAATCGCCGCCTCGCCGCTCGCGGACGTCTCGCGCTCCTGCTAGCCGGGATGCCGGGGCAATGGCAGGGCGTTTTTCTAACACCACGTCCGTGGCCTTCGGAGTTTGTCGAAAGCATGAAGAAATCCTACCTCGCGGCGGGCCCTCAATTCGCGGAGTTGACCATGATTCCCAAGCCTCTTGAACT
The DNA here is from genome assembly GCA_026461385.1 of Akkermansiaceae bacterium. Lineage (GTDB taxonomy): Bacteria > Verrucomicrobiota > Verrucomicrobiia > Verrucomicrobiales > Akkermansiaceae > Luteolibacter. The sequence goes on along the minus strand of JAPJNB010000240.1, from coordinate 28,279 downwards.
CAATTCGATCGGCAGTGGCGCAGCTCAATGGTGGGAAACCATGGACCGCAAACCCATCGTCCGCTTGATGTTCACCGGCACCTTGCTCGCCGCGATTCTGATGATCGTCTGGTTCATCTTGTTCTAATGGAAAATCCACCTCCATCCAACCGCGAGACCACCAAGCCGTTTTTTAGCCCGGTGCGCACAGTCCTTCGCCGCACGATTTTCTTCGGAAGTGTGCTCACGGTGAATGTTGTCGCTACGCTTTGGCTCGCGGACATCTTCTGGCGGATGGGATTTCAAAAGGCTCACTTTCCACTGCTGGCGATCTTTGCGATTCTCAATGGCCTCCTCGTGCTCGGATCATTCCACGCACTCTTCGGCGCTTTTGACACGCTCATCGGACGGAAACGTTCGGTTAGAATTAGTAAACTTGCCGAAAAAAATGCCGGCCCTTTGCAGCAGCGCCACGCCGTGGTGATCCCCGTCTACAACGAGGATAGCGTGAGGGTATGCGCCCGCATCGAGGCGATCTACCGGTCGATTGAGGCCACCGGCACCCTCGAGTCGTTTGACTTCTTCATCCTCAGCGACACCCGCGACCTTGACCTTTGGGTCATGGAGGAAACCTCATGGACCAACCTCTGTCGCCGTCTCGGCGGTTTCGGCCGAATCTACTACCGCCGTCGTAAAACCAACGAGAACCGCAAGGCGGGTAACATCGGCGACTTTGTCCGGACTTGGGGCGGTGGCTACGAATCCATGCTCGTGCTCGATGCGGACAGCCTGATGGATGGCGCGGACATCGTAAAAATGACTCGGGTGATGGAAGCCTACCCACGACTCGGCATCCTTCAAACGCCGCCCAAGTTGATCCGTGGAATCTCCGTCTTCACCCGCCTACAACAATTTGCAATGCGACTCTACGGACCACTCTTCATCCGCGGGTTGAACTACTGGCAACTGAGCGGCGGAAGCTACTGGGGTCACAACGCGCTGATCCGCGTGAAGCCATTTTCTGAATTTTGCGAACTCCCCGCACTTCCCGGCCGTGAACCATTCGGCGGTCGTATCCTCAGTCACGATTTCGTCGAAGCGGCTCTAATGGTGAGCCAAGGCTGGGAGGTCTGGCTCGCATGGGACATCGAAGGAACCTACGAAGAGGCACCCCCTACCCTCATCGATCACCTCATCCGCGATCGCCGCTGGTGCCAAGGAAACCTCCAACACCTTTGGTTGATCTTCGCACGCAAGTTGCCATTTTCTGTTAGAATGCACTTGTTTATGGGAATCATGGCCTACCTCAGTAGCCCGCTTTGGTTCCTATTTCTTGCACTCGGAACTTGGGTAGCATGGGACCGCTTCTCCAGCCAACTCAGCGAGCTGCCATTTGATAACTATTCCTCTCGTTTGCTTCATATCAGCGGGATTCAACAAAGTGTGTTTCTAACGCTTTTTGTTTTCATTCTACTTTTCCTGCCGAAAATTCTAGCAGTGATCGGTGCAATTTCATCCGGTCGCACCCGCCGCTCATTCGGTGGCGCGATCCCCATCATTTGCGGCGCCCTCATCGAGGTGATCGTTTCCATGCTACTGGCTTCCTGCATCATGCTGGCGCACACCATGATGGTGCTGAGCATCATCCGCGGTCGCGCGGTCGGCTGGGGCAACCAAAACCGCGAGACCGACGGCACAGCTTGGTCTGACGCGTTCCGATTTCACTCGGCCCAAACGATTCTCGGAATCATCTGGGCTCTCATCGCCCTCAAGATTAACCTGAACTTTGCGGCGTGGATGACCCCGATCCTTGCTGGCCTCATTCTATCCGCACCCGTCTCAGTCTGGACCAGCCGCTCACGCTACGGCCGTGCGCTCGGCAAACGCAACATCCTTTCGACACCCGAGGAAATCAATCCGCCCGAAATCATCCGCCTCGCCGACCATGCGACGGCAGCAGTGGACCCGGCGCTTGATGCATCGATCGATGCCCGCCGCGGTGTGGTGGCCGCGATTGTGGATCCCTATGTAAATGGGGTTCACGTTTCGCTGTTAGAACATACCGAACTGACACCTAGCGAAGAAGCCCTCGCCGAACGTTGCTTGAGCGAGGGACCCGCACATCTTACGAAAAATGAACTTTCTGAGCTTCTGTATCTCGCATCTGCCATGCTGATGATGCACCGGGCGGTCTGGCTTCGACCATCGGAGAGCATGCACCATGTTTGGACTCAAGCGGTCGAAAGCTACCGCCGGCGACTTGACCAATCGCCAGCGACCCCATCAAGCGAATAATTTTATGCTTCAGCCCAATCCAACACTTCATGAAATCGTCAACCACGCCAAAACGGGGTTCGCAGACCGTTTTGGCTCTAACGCAAATCTTGCCGCCGCTGCCCCAGGACGCGTCAATCTAATCGGCGAACACATCGACTACTGCGATGGGTTTGTCATGCCATTTGCAATCGACCGCTACATCGTAATCGTAGGCCGCGCCAATGGCACCCCAAACGCACGAGTCGGCTCGGCAATCAGCGATGAAATTGCAACACTGGACCTCACTCAATTGCAGGAGGTCAGCGAACCCAAATGGGCGAACTATTTGCGCGGAGTGATCCGTGGCTTCCAAGATCGCGGGCATCCGGTTCCGGGCTTCGACGCTTACATCTTTTCATCCATTCCAGGGGGCGCCGGGTTATCATCGTCGGCCGCTTTGGAATGCGCCACCGCAACTTTTCTTGAAGGCTTATTAGAAATTCAGTTAGGCACCAAGGAGAAGGCTCTTCTTTGCCAGAAGGCAGAGCATGATTTCGCCAACGTACCCTGCGGCATCATGGATCAGTATGCTTCCGCATTCGGCGAGCAAGACCGCTTGGTTCTAATCGACTGCCAGACGGGGGAACCGAAGCTGGTTTCATTCGAAGATCCAAGTCTCACGGTGCTCATTTCAAACACCATGGTGCATCATGAGCTCTCCGATGGCGGCTATGCACTGCGCCGCAAACACACGGAAGATGGACTGACGATCATCGAAAAAACCAGCTGGAGGGATATCACCGCTGCCGAAGTGCAAGACCATTGGGAAGCACTCGGCGAGCCGATCAACCGCAGGTCCCGCCATGTCGTCGGCGAGATCTCAAGAACCCTCGCGGCCGCAACCGCGCTCGCGGCAAACGATGTTGAAGCACTCGGTCCACTCATGGCGGCCAGCCACGATTCGCTCCGCGATGACTTCGAAGTTTCATGCCATGAACTTGACCTGATGGTCGAGATCGCCCGTAAAATCGGCCGCAGCGGCGGCGTGATCGGAACCCGCATGACAGGCGGTGGCTTTGGCGGATCCACGGTCACCTTGTGTGAATCGGAACACGCGGAGTCGATCGCGGCAACACTCGGTGCCGAATATGTAAAGGCAACCGGAATCACGCCACAAATTTTCGCATCACGTCCTTCGCGGGGTGCGCATCTGTTAGAATAATGCCACTGCGCCGATGTTGCGCTGCTAGAATCTATCTACACCTCAATCGTAGCTGAGTTGCGCCGTGGCCACCGTGTCACCTGAACCAGAAAGCCTGACCCAATGGGCTTGGAACCACGAAGGCAATTCCCGGTGGAGACTTTCACCTGCTTTCAACGAATACGTCTCAAAAGTCGTCCAAGCTCCATCTCCCGATGGATCGACTTCAAGATGAAAAATGGCATCCACCGGCCCCTCATTTTCAAGTGTTAGGCGTTTGTGGTCGAAGCCGTTCATGAGGTAGGGATCCGATGGGATACCCTTCCTAACAGAAGAATGTTTCCATGGTCCACCGCTTCCACGAGGTTTCCCGAGCGCCCACAGGTCATCCGCCACGCCCACCCACACTGCGGCCTCTCGGTCGGCGGAATGAATGATGTGAGGATTCACGGCGTCGGGTTGAATCCCGGTGAGCACCAACATGCCACGGTATGACCCATAGTCTTGGATCTTCAAATGGTGAGTCGCAATCGGGCGCACTTTGGCAATGCCACCGGCATTTTCGGCAGGCAACTCGTAGAAGGTTCCATGGCAATTGAAGAGGTCGCGCTCAGTGCAAACCTCACGCGCAATTCGGACGGTCGCCCCATCCGCGAGTCGATCGTAGGCCGCCTCGCTTTTCGGGAATCGCCAAGCCCGCCCGTCCGCATCATGAAAAATCGCGGAGGCGGCATCACTGGTAAGTAGGCCACGAGGAATCGTCGCAACCTCGGAAATCTCTCGCTCGCCCGCAGGATCATTGAGCGGTTTGAGCTTCATCGACGCATCGAGTTCATAAAGCGGACCACGACTGGATTGCTCTGCATCCATGCGAGTCGTTTGAATTGCTAGAGTCTGATTCCCCCCGCCCCGCGCACGGAGCAGGCCGCCAGTTGCAACACGGTCCGTGATCTTTGCGAGTCCCACAAAAATTTTGCTAGATTCAGCAAGACGAAGATCCGCCGCAGTGTACTGGAAGAGCGCGGTGACATGCGGAGCCTTGCCACCGGCACGGATGCGAATCCACTCGCCCACCATCTCGCGGCCAAGCTCGACCCAACTTCCTTTTCCTCCGCCGACCACGATCTGACGCAACGACTTCCATTGATCTTTACCATCAACGTCAATCTCAAGATCGAACCTAACATCGTCGATCGCCCCATGGCGGATAAACAACGCACGCTGGTGAAAACCCGCAAACAAAAATGGCTCGGAAACCTGTCCATCCACGACGGTATCGTCCATCCATACCGCACCACTCGCCGACGCGGGTCCAAGATGATCTGGAGTGGTTAGATCCGTAAACCAAAGGTTTGACTGCGACTGCCCGGGTCCAGCGATCCCACCCTTGGCCGGACGTTTGTTGAGAAACTCAGACTTTGCCGCATCATCTGCTCCGAAAACAAGGCGCTCTTGCCAACGGCAAAAATCCCCAATCACTTTGAGATACGATGATCGTGGACGAATCCCTCCTGCGTGGGTCGTGCTGAAATTTCGGGGAAATTTCCAAAACATTCCGTGCATGGTCATCAGAAGGTCTGGCTCACCGATGTCACGAATCCGAGGCCACTCGGTGTTCCATCCATGCGCACCGTCGTAACAATGGCTCGCTTTTGGCAAACGATAAGAATGCCATTCACCGTTTTCTAACAGCATGAGAATGAGCGATCGGTGATCCCATCCCACGCTCCATAACGGATCGGTGGCTGGATTTGAATTGCCAAAAATCCCACCTGGCCCAGTGACGTCGGTGAATTGATTGCGGCGTATCAATTGCCAACTCCCATGACAACTCCACTCTGCCAACGCGCCACTCGCGATATCCGGCCTAGCCTCTGCCTCCTTGCTCCGCTCACCGTTGTTCGAGTAGACCAACCGCCCTTGCCCCGAATACAATCCCTTGCCGTGATATCCAGACAACTCGGAATCAAGCGCATCCGGAAATTGCCCACCCCGCTTCATGAATTTCGAAAACTGCCCGTCACGAATGATGCACGACACGTTGAGGGTGTTCACATCAACTTCGTAAAGCCCTTCTTCCATGGTGGCATAGTACACCTTGTTCGCTGGGTCGGTGAGATGCCGTGCGACGCCAGTCAAACGACCCGGCATTTTGTAAGGTGTTAGAACTCGCACCTTTCGTTCTCGATCAATCAAGTAAGGCCCAATCAGCAATTGGCCGGACTCCCGATGAATCATGCGGTCCGCTGCGGTACCACCTACGCTCTCCGGCCGATTGATCTGTTGCAAATCAGGCGTGATCTCGTAGAGGCGATCACTCGATCCATTCGGACAATGCGGTCCGTAGGTCACTACCCACAATCGATCCGCCCATGGAACCAGCGCTCCCGTCCCACATTCACCCTCTTGGTTGAACATCGCGAGGCTCGGATAGATTCCCGAAAACTGAAGAAGTGCCGCCTCCTGTGCGTGCAAAGTTACCGCTGCAACCACGGCAACGAAAACAATCGATACTTTAGGAAATCTATCAGCGAATCGACTCGACGCTGATGGATGAAAGATACCCCTCATGGCTTAGCCTTGGGTACGTCAATAGCATTCGTGTTAGTGCGCGGCATCACCAATGGCTTATTCCCATTCCAGCCAATCTCGACCTTCGACAAATACCAGGACTTCCCCCCATCTTGGTTGCCCTGATAGAATAGATAGGACTTTCCATCGTCGTCCTTGAAGAAACCCGGATGACCCGATTCGCTCGAATTCCAATCCCCCGCTTTGCCGACCGGCAGAAATGGCTCATCAGCAAGCCGCTCCCAATGGATTCCATCGTGGCTGATGGCAGAGCCAATTTGCTGCGGCTGATTGTTGAAGGCACCGGCATAAAACATCACGAGCGCATCCCCCCGCTGAACCACGGTCGGGGCCTCAATGCACTTTTTCTCCCATGCCAACTCAGGTTTCAAAATCGAATCATCTGCCATTTGGGTCCACTGCGACCTCGAAAAGTCAGAATTCAGTGGCGCGGATGCAGCCCCTAACAATTGTACATCGTACGACGGGTCACGACTTGCGAAATACATGAGCAAGCGGTCACCATACGCAATCACCTCCGCATCGATCGCCCGGCCACAGGTCCAATCCCCTTGAGGATGAAAAATAGGGTTGCTCGGCTCGCGGGTGAAATGCACCCCATCGTCGGACCACGCGTGACAAATCGCATCTTTCTCGCGATTTCCGTAGGTCTGGTAAAACAAATGCACTCGGTTCCCTAGCACGATGGCTCCCGGCGCACAAAATCCATTCGCCTCGCTCGGATGCTCTGGCTCCATTGTTAGAACCTTTCTCCACGTCAGGAGATCGGCGCTGGTGGCAATCGCGACTCGCCAGCCCCCAAGACCCTCACCCATAGGGACCGAATAGTAGAGGAAATATTGCCCTTTGAATCTCACCACCGACGGATCTTTGGTCTTGCAGTGCCCATTCGGGGAGCGATCCCCGTACATCATGATGCCACGATTCGTGAACGACGCGTCATTGGTAAACGGCTGTGGCGGCTCAGCAGCACCAGAAAAGGCACCCATCAACAAGCAGGCAACATGAACTCTAAAAACGGCTTTCATTTCAGGATCTCTCTTGGGCTATTCGCGAACATTACTTGGTTATTCGAGCGCTTCATCGCTAATTATTAGCGCTTATTAAGCCGATATCAATCGTTTACATTGCATGTAAATTATGTTTTTTGGCTCTCGAAATTCCATGACTTCTTTCAGCACACGAGCCCGAGCATGGCTCTTCTTACTCAGCATTTTCACGGCCTTATTTTCGGTGGGTACACCCCGATCGCACGCTGGCGATAGGATTCAGTCCCTTGCCGGCAACTGGCAGGTTCGTCTTGACCCGAAATCTATCGGTCAAAGCCAGAATTGGACTGCAATTGATGCACATTTTGACCAGTCCATGGACTTACCCGGAACAACCGATCAGGCGGGCCTCGGAATCCCGCTCGCCACCATGCCAGCCATGGGAAAAGATGGACTTTCCCGACTCTATCGAAAAAATTCCTACATTGGCGCGGTGTATTATCGTCGCAGCATTGAAATTCCCGCCGATTGGTCGAATCAACGCATCACTCTCACGCTTGAACGAGTCCTATGGGAAAGCCAAGTATGGCTCGATGGAAAAGAATGCGGTCGTCAGGACTCGCTGTCGACTCCACACCTGTTTGATCTGAGCCACACGGCGACTCCAGGATCCCATGAACTGGTCATCCGTGTGGACAATCGACCGCTCATCGATACCGGTCGATCCCACGCATACATCGAAGACACGCAATCGATCTGGAATGGGATCATCGGAAAAATCGAACTTAAAGCGACACCCTTGGTTTGGATCGATCGTGTTTCAATCGATCCGGATCCCGCAAAGGCATCCGCAACGATCGTGATTGGAAACGCCTCGGCGACTGCTGGCAATGGCACGCTCGTGGCACAACTGATGGGACCTTCTAACGGGAGTGAATCCAGCATGAAAATCACCCTGCCCGCTGCATGGAACGCGCAAGCTGGCACCATCACCATCGACCTGACCCAGTTCAAAACAATCCCACTCTGGAGCGAGTTTCACCCAAACCTTTGCACACTCGACCTAACCCTCACCGATCAGACGGGCTCCTCCGACCACCGAGCGACACGATTTGGCTTCCGGAAAATTTCAAATATAGGCAAATCCCTTGTTTTGAATAATTTGCCAATTTTCTTACGTGGGACTCACGAAGGGGCATCCTTCCCTTTAACCGGTCATCCACCCACCGCAGTGGAAGATTGGCGCAGAATTTTTAAGATTATCAAATCATGGGGCCTCAATCACATGCGCTTTCATTCCTACTGCCCACCTGATGCGTGCTTCACCGCAGCCGATGAGGAAGGAATCTATCTGCAAGCGGAGTTGCCGCTGTGGGTCGGTGATCTCGGTAAGGCCGGCGATGACATCCGGACCCAATGGGTGCGTAACGAGGCGAAACGCATGGTTCAAACCTATGGAAATCATCCCTCATTCCTTCTCTTTTCGTTAGGCAACGAGCTTCACGGCCAGTATCCATTTCTCCAACAATTCTTGGGCGATCTTCGTACGGCGGATACTCGGAGATTGTATTCCATGACATCTAACCGACTCTGGGTCTTCGACGCACCTCCCAATGTCGGTCAGTCCGATGGCCCGCCAATCGTCGATGATTTCCTGGTGGAACGGGCGTTTCGGGCCAACGGCAAGCTTGAGGGCATGCGTGGCCAAAGCTTCTTCAATGAAATGCCCAACACCACCTCTGACTTTAGAAATGTCCTCAACAAGGCTTCGCTGCCGCTCATCACGCATGAGATCGGTCAGTGGAACGTATTTCCTAATCTAGCAGAAATCAAAAAGTACACTGGAGTTCTCCGCCCAATCAACCTCGAAGCGATTCAAGACGATCTGCGTCGCAGCGGTCTAGTCGACCAAGCCGCTGAATTCACCCAAGCATCGGGCAAGTTTTCCGCCGAGTTATATAAACAGGAGCTGGAGCTAGCGATGCGCACGCCAGGCTTAGCGGGTTACCAATTGCTCGACCTTCATGACTACCCTGGCCAAGGAACCGCACACGTTGGGCTATTAGATTCATTCTGGGATTCCAAAGGGATCGTAGATCCAGCTTGGTTCCGTGAAGCCTGTGCGTCCGTGGTACCGCTCGCACGCATGCCCAAACGGGTATACACGAGCAACGAAACCTTTCACGCAGCGGTGGAGTTTACCAACTATTCAGAGCACCCAATTTCTAACATTACACCGCACTGGAAAATTGTGGCTCCGAAGTTGGGTGTCATTGCACAAGGCACGCTCCCCGCTCGCTCATTCCCAATTGGCGCAGGGATCGATGCAGGGGAAATCATGGCACCTCTGGCGAAGGTTACGCATGAAACTCAAGCAACTCTTGAGATTTCTGCCCCCGGTGCGGGCGCAATCAATCACTGGAAAATTTGGATATTGCCGCCAACGCCCACGCTCAATGCGAGTGATGTCCTGGTGACCCAATCTCTTACTGATGCAAAAACCCGCCTGCATGACGGTGGTAAGGTTCTTTACTGCCCTCCCTCAGCCACCATTCGCCAACGGCAAGATACAGGCTTTCTCCCCTCATTCTGGAGCCCTGTCTATTTCAACAATCAAGCTGGAACCATGGGACTCTTAATCCAAGAAAATCACCCCGCCCTCGCGAATTTCCCCACCACTGAACATTCCGACTGGCAGTGGTGGAGCATCCTCACCCCATCACCCGGTGCGATTGTGCTCGATCAAATCAACTACGCAACGAAACCCATCGTGCAGGTCATCGATGCCTTTTCCCGCAATCAAAAACTTGCACTAATTTTTGAGGCCAAATCGGAGACGGGCCACCTCGTGGTGTGTGCTGCTGACATCGCCCACAACGAAATTAAAGATCCGATGCTGCAACAGCTCAGGTCGAGTCTTGTGAAATACCTACACACAACGAGCCATCCCAAGTTACCTGAGATTACAACCGCTGATCTCGATGTCTTATTTCTAACAGACGCTGTGACAACCGAACGCGACTCAATCAGATGGTCAAAAGATCTCGAGCCGCCACCCGAAAAGAAATAACGAATGACCCAGAAAATCCATTTCGCATTTCGGTCAAAGTACAGCCATGGAAGGAACACGGCATTTCCCAAATATCGTCTTGCCCTCATCGCTCTGCTGGCCTTTTGGTTTGCTACACCTCACGCATTCAGTCAGCAAGGTGTCCGGAACTCGCTCTACACCATACCTAACAGCACATTTTATCAACAACCAAGCAGCGAAAGTGTAGTCACTATCAATGACACTTCAGGATCAATCGCAAGCCTTCAACCACTGATTGATGCTGCGCGCTTGAGTCAACCGACTAAGATTATTCTGATTTGCCTCAAGGCCGGGGCGAACTACCCCGTGACCAACACCCCGCTCACCCTTGGGTCGAGGATGTGTTTGAAGGGGGGCGGTGCGACACTCGAAGCGAGCTTATCAAATTTTACATCGACCGCATTAATCCGGATCGCTCCTGGCGCAAGCTATGCAAGCGTGAATGACGTCATCCTCGTGGGAAATTCAACTGATACCTACGGCGTTGAGGCGGCGGGTGTCAGCCGAGTGAATCTTGACGCGATCACCGTTACGGGTACTGGCCGAGATGGAATTTTTGTCCAAGGCCTGGGCAGCAGCGTATTTGATAACGAAATCACCGTAACTCGCTGCGACGTCTCGGGGGTCAGCAACCAGTCGGGAATCCGCTTAGCCGACACCACGCAGGCGATTTGCATTGAAAACCAATGCGATAACAACCGGATTGGAATTCTCATAGGAACCAGTTCTCGCGCCGCAGTCGCCAACAACCAATGCAGGAACAATGCCGTGGTGGGCATCGCGATTCCGGATTCCACGTGGAACCGCGTGAGCAATAATTCCTGCAGTGGATGCCCAACAGGCATTTCGTTAGGATCGGCAAGTGAACGCAATATGCTGGTGTCGAATGACCTCCAAAATGCAACTCGTGGCATCGACTTGGGTGGAAATGGGCAAACCATTTACGACAACAAGTTCTCGAACGGAGTAACCTCTCCCCTTGTCGTTTCAGGCACAAATACGAATCACAATATCATTTCCACCAGTGCGCCTCTATCGGCTTCCAACCAACGCTATTTCTATCCACCAACCAAGCCGAACGATCACTCGGAAGCGATCATGAATGGCAGATCCCGCATTGAGATCAATACGTCAGCAACATCCATTTCACAGATCCAAGGCCTCTACGATGCATCGCGAGCAGCCAATCCAGACGCGGTGACCGTGCTAAGGCTCAACGCAACACAAATTACTGGCGATGCCACCCTCGTGCTCGCATCCAATACCTGCGTCATCATCAATGGCACGATCACTTTAAATAGTGGTGTCGCCGCGATGACAGGACTGAACCTCGATTATGTATCAATCTCAGGTGGAACGATTGATGGAGCGAATACAACCGGCCGAAATGGCCTTGCGTTTGATGGTTGTTCCAGGGTTCTTCTCGATCACATCACACTAAAAAACTTCGGTGCCAAAGCCACTCGTGTCGGAGGATCAGATATCATCGCATTCAATGCCGGTGGCACGCCTTGCATTGTTGGCTATTGCTCGGTCGACGGAGGCGCTGCACGCGGAATCTGGACTAAAGGCGGTTCCGCATCCTTTATCATTACTGATAACTTCGCATCAAACGTCAACATGGACGGAATTGATATCGATGCATTTACGGGAGGTTCCATCGTGAAATTCAACACCGCCAACGGCAGCGTCCGCACAGGGATTTTTGTTGAAGAAGCCGCCAAACACAACCAAGTGTTTGGCAATGTGTGCAATACCAATGCGATGGGAATCAACATTCAATCAACCGCTGTCGGCCCAACGTCTTACAATACATTTTTTTCAAACAGCATCAACTACGGCACCAATCGCGGCATTCGTACAGGGGCGGTTTCAACCTTATCCACCGAACACAACTTCTGCTTCAACAACGCGATCACCAACACCAATGGTGCTGGAATCGACTCGCAGGGTGCAGGAACAGAGAATTACTGGTCGCAAAATTATCTATCTACGAATTCGGTCTCCATCGATACCATCAGTTCTGCCGTATTTTTCAACTCACCCAGTGTTGCAATCAATACCGTTCCTGCGATTGGATCGATCAGCGATCAGAGCGTCGATGAAGACAATGCAACCCTAGCAATTCCCTTCACCATCAGCGACTCCGAAACGGCAACAAGCGCATTGACCCTCACCAAAAATTCATCAAATTCAACACTGGTTCCGGTAGCAAACGTGGTGCTTGGTGGCTCAAGCTCAAACCGCACCGTCACGGTCACTCCTGCAGCGAACCAGTACGGTTCAGCGCTGATCACGATCTCAGTCAGCGATGGCCTACTTGCGGCCAGTGAGAGTTTTACCGTCACGGTCGCCCCGGTGAACGACCCACCTGCAATCGCTACCCTAAGCGATCAGATCACCGACGAAGATACAACCACCTCTCTCATCACCTTGAACATCTCTGACATTGATACTCCTGCGGAATCACTCACTCTTTCAGCGGTTTCATCAAACACTTCGCTGGTGCCAAACGCAAATTTAGTGCTTTCTGGTTCTGGTGGGGCTCGCTCTTTGACGATTACGCCCTCCGCCAATCAGAACGGTTCATCAAGCATCACCATCACGATTAGCGACGGACGACTCACCGCATCAAAAACATTCGTGGTAACCTTCAGGCCTGTCGAAGATTATCCAATCGCAAATCTTGGAAGCGCGCTCTGCTATACCAATCAATCGATCGACTTCGACCTACGCACGGTGGCATCTGATCCAGAGACCTCCTCGGCAGCGCTACGATTCAGTATCACGAGTGCTACGAATGGCAATGCATCGTTGCTGAGTGATGGACACACCGTCCGATTCACCCCGTTTCAGAATCACGTCGGGAATGCTACATTTACCTACAATGTCTCCGACAGAGCGATGGATCCAAGACTCCTTGCAAATTACGATTTTCAGGCACCGGATGTTGCAACCGACGGTATTGCAACGGATGTTTCAGGGGGTGGGCGCGATGGTACCCTAACCGCATTCGGGAACGGCACTTTTACTTACGTTACCGACACTCCTTCCTCTCTATCAGCCTATCTAACGCAATCTCTCAGCCTATTCCAAAGTTCGAGTGGAGGCTCGGCCAGACTACAGCGTACATTCACCTCATCCGATCTGAATTTTCAAACTGGCAATTGGACCGTCTCAGGATGGTGCAAGCGCACGAGCACGGCCGATCAAGACGTTGTTTTTCATCTTGGTGCAAACAACCTAACTAGTTCCACCAAAGACTTTGCGCTCTCATTTCCCGCAGGGAACACGACGCTTTCACTCAGCAATTGGAGCACTAGCAATGATGTCACGATAGGCACGCCCCTGACCACTGGGGCGTGGCACCACTTTTCAGTCGTTCGAAATGGTGGCACCCTCAACCTTTACACCGAAGGAAACCGTGTTGCAAGCGACTCATCGTTCTCACTCACCTTCGACTCGACTTCACCGATATTTTTCGGCTCAATTCCTAGCACTTCCAATACATACTGGTACAAATCCTTCAACGGATCATTCGCGGATTTGGCAGTCTTCAATGCACCTCTAACAGATCAGGAGGTCGCACGCCTTTCCACAGCACCTGCGGCCTTGATAGGAAACCTTGCCTCCAGCAACTCCGTAAATTTATCGGTTTCAAAACAACCCGCCAGCATTTCCCTTGGCAGCTTGTCGCCAACTTACGATGGCACTTCCAAGTCGGCTTCAGCAACGACGACACCAAGTGGCCTAACCGTGAATTTCACCTACAATGGTTCAGCAACGATCCCCGCCGCAGCAGGAACTTACGCAGTGGTCGGAACGATCCATGATGCAAACTACGCGGGAACCGCAAGTGGCTCGTTGGTCATTGCCAAAGCGGTGGCCTCAATCGAGCTCGGTAACTTGACGGCAACCTACAACGGTACCGCAAAATCACCATCCTACGGGACGCTTCCCGAGAATCTGCCCGCAACACTCACTCTAAATGGAACTTCTGCGATGCCTGTCAATGCAGGAAGCTACCCGATTACTGGAACCATCGTCGCCTCGAACTATTCAGGTAACACAACCGCAATCATGGTCATCGCAAAGGCAAACGCTGATGTCACGCTCAGCAACCTTGATCAGGTATCGGATGGAAGCCAAAAATCTGCGACTGTAACGACAAGTCCTCTTGGTTTGGTTGTTCTAACAACCTACAATGGCTCGGCATCGTTGCCAATTCATGCGGGCACTTATGATGTGATTTCGACGATACAAGATCCAAATTACCAAGGAACATCTAACAGGACTTTGGTCATACGCAAAGGTACCCGAACCTTCAATTCGTGGCTGATTCAGAATTTCACGGCATCCGAGATATTGAATGATTTATCAGCTTCCACAGCTGACCCGGACCAAGATGGACTCAGCAACCTCTGTGAGTATGCACTTGGCAGTGATCCCCATCAGGCTGGCCCAGCTCCAACAGTATCCCGAGGCCAAAATTCAATTTCACTCACGTTCAGTCGCCCTGCGAATACGGACGATGTTTCCTATCGCGCAGAAACCTCAAACGACCTAATGAACTGGTCAGCCGTGACACTGGAAGTCCTTGGGACGCAGGGTGACATTGAAACTATTAGAGCTACATGCACCCTGTCGAGTCCCGCGCCGAAAAGCCAGTACATGCGCCTTCGTTTCGCTCATTAACCTATAATAGTTCGAATCCAAACGTCCTAAAGCCCCACTTTTTAATGAGTATCAAGCACTCACAACATTTCCTAACATTGTTTTCACTCGCCTGCTTATACTCCGCATCGTGCGCAGCAGAGGATGCTCCAGTTGAAAAAGATCGGAGAGTTCAAGCACAAGGAGGAAATTGGAAGTATCAGCAATCTTCGCATCTCGATCCCAAATTACCCCGCGTTCTACTCGTCGGCGACTCCATCCTAATTGGCTATCGAAAATTGGTGATTCAATCACTAGAGGGCAAGGCAAACGTCGATACATGGACGAATCCCTACTATCAGTCTGAGAACTACAACCACCGGCTTGCGGAGGTTCTCCTTCACGGGCCATTTTCAGTGATTCATATCAATACGGGTTTGCATGGTTTTCAAGAAGGCAGGATTCCATCGGGTGCCTACGAACCACTCACCCAATCATTGCTCGATGTAATTGTACGCCATTCCCCCGATGCACAAGTTATTTGGGCGAATACGACACCGGTGGTATCCAAGGATATTCCGAGGACACTCGATCCGTTAATCAACCCCACCATTATCGAACACAACCGAATGGCCGCTTTCGTGATGGAGCGCAATCACATCTTGGTGAATGACTTTTATTCAATCTTAACATTACACGTGGATCTCTCCAAGGGGGATCAATTTCATTGGACGGAGCCAGCATACAAGATTCTAGCCGATGCTGCCACTGCCTCGATCATCAAAAAACTCACCATCGCTCATGAGAGCAAGTCTCACTGACCTGACGGATTCACGTCATTTAAGATCGAGAATTTGACCTTCAGTCCGCAGACATTGCTGCAATGCTTTCATGGAGACTTCGTGAACATTTTTCGATTCACGGGCTGCCATCGCTGCGGCGATTCCTGCAGCCTGGCCGGTGATCATATATTGGGGCTCCATTCTGAAGGATGCGTTTGCCACGGTTGAGGCACTCACGCACACAGGAACGATCAGATTTCGACACTCGGATTCACGCGGCAGAAGCGCACGGTACGGGATGTCCCATGGTTCAACCGGTTGGCTCAAATAGCCTTCCATGTAAACTTGATCCTCTGCCTTTGGGAAAAAGAAGGTGCGAAGCGAGACCCATTGAATTTCACGGATGTCAATATTGTAGCCCGCCATACCGATCCGATCATCCTTACGTAGTTGGGTCGTGAGGTCATGTTGGCTCAGGATGTATTCGCCCTTCATCCGGCGAGCTTCGCGAATGTATAGCTGGTGTGGCCAGCCCCCGGTATCAATAAACTCATCCTTACACAGGCCCCACTGAAGGTACTTGGTGCGGATCGACTCGGGCACGCATGGATCATTCTGTACGAAATAGAGCAAACCATGTGCCCAATCGAGGTGTTCCTTCCAAATCTGGCTTCGCCGCTCGGGACTGCCTTCTGGATAATCCTGACTTGCTCCCAAGAGATTGGTCGAGATCGGTGCGGAACTGTTTGAATCACATTTTCCGTTAGGCATCCGAGTGGTACCCACTGGACTATCGACTTTTTCGCCACCCACTTCAAAACAGCGACGTAGCAGCTCGTAGCGTCCTGGGTCATAGCCAACAGGTTTGGTGATCGGAAGGCGATTCTCAGGAACATCGGTTAGACATAACCGGAAGCAGTAAGCCTGAATCTTACCATCCCCGACACCCGCCGCAGCGAGATCCTCTTCTGCAGTAACATAAGGAAGCAGGTGACCATCCTTCCATGGCGAAATCGGAAAGTTCACTTGGTGGTTTCCACGAATGAACTCCCGACGACCCGCAAGTGGTTCACCGTACAACGTCCGACTCTCACGACCGACTGCGTAGGAAACCCCTGCGGCCTTCAAAAGATCTCCCTCATAGCTCGCATCAATGAAAACTCCGGCAGTATAAACTTCGCCCATCGTTGTGGTTAGAGAGCGGATCTGATTTCCATCTTTCGATGCTGACTGAATTGCCGAACCAAACACGACTTGGACGTTTTCGTCTTTAAGCATCGCCTTGAATGAATCTTCCGCGACATGGGGTTCAAAGGTCCAAGCGACTTTGCTGCCGTAATGCTCCCCCACCCTACGGAAAAATTCCAATGCGAGACCACCGATGACCCTCTCTTGCCGATCCATATCGGTACGCCCAAGCCCCCCCGAAAGCATCCCACCCACGTGGTTTCCAGGCTCAAGCACCAGCACTTTCACACCCTGTTTTGCCGCTGCGATCCCCGCAGTGATTCCTCCAGGAGTGGCTGCATAGACAATCACATCTGCGAATTTAGCCGCGTGGGCAAGCGATGAATGAATGAAAAAAAGGAAGATCGCTAAAATTGAGTATCGCATCGGAGAGGAGCAGTAAAATCAATAGGCACTCATGCGTGAACAGAAATTATCGCACCATGAGCTCACTTAGGCCAGGAACACGTTCATCTCCCATGAGTTCGGCCACTTTTGACTCGATCGCTTCCGCCCAAACACGGTGTCCGTGCGGACTCGGATGTTCAAAGTCAGGCATCAATTCACTTGGAATGGTTCCGTCAGAACGAAGGAAAATCGAGTTAATATTCATATAAAAAACTTTATCGTCGTCTGCCAACGTCGCGATCTTGGAATTCGCCTCATCAAGGACACTCCGCTCTGGAGTCGGTTTTTCACGTCGTTGAAAAATCCCTAACAGAAGAATCTTGGTGTCCGGAAGTTTGGACTTGAGACGCTGTACGACCGCCGTGATCCCATCAGCGATCTCACTTGCCGTGTTGTGACCACCGTTGTTTTGACCGATCATGACGATCGCTAACTTCGGTGAAATGCCGTCGACATTTCCGTGGTCGAGCCGCCAAAGCAAATGTTGGGTTCGATCCCCGCTGATGCCTAGATTCAGTGCGTTGCGATGCGAATAGTAGCGATTCCAAACATCCCTGCCCTGTTTTTCGAAGTTCTGTACAATTGAGTCTCCTAGATAAATCAAATCGACGTTACCCTGCGCTGCACGCTCATTGATTGAATCGTGACGCCTCAGCCAACCCGCTTTTTCATTAGGCACTGGAAGGGTAGCAGAGTTACTGGCTTGCACTTCTGGTATCATTTTCGTTTGGTTGAGACGATCACCCGCATATGGGATTGTTACATTCTCGAATTGATTGTTGCGGGCAAGGATATCCGAGGGTCCACCATCAAGGAAGTCCGCCCATCGACCGCCACGACTCGTCACCTCCACACCAATCTCTGCATTCCGAACGGTTCCATTTTCGAAAAGGATGTTCTGAACATTTCCACCCACCATGAAACGCCCGTTATTCGCAATATGATTCCGGCGGAACACTTGTTCTAATGCCATCGGCCCATGGTAGTCCGGTGCGGTCACCGGCTTGCCGGCTTCCGCTTGCAATTTTCGATCGTTGTAGATCGGTGGATAGGTGATTGAACCGATGAACGCACCACGTGGAAAAATGAACGATGCGCCCCAGCTGATTCCCTCGGTGATTTCGTTATCAAAAAACTGAGCCCGCAATCCTGGAAGCACTTGGCCCTCATAGGACAAGGTTGTTTGCTCAATGGCTCCCGCGCGGACGGACTTATTTCTAGCAGCGACCACCTCAATGCCGCCGCACCAAAAAAGCACGGTATTTCCAGCATCGTGCGCTTCGTTGCCGACCGCGATCACATGGTCGAGGGCCTTGCAAACAGAGATGAAGGAAGTGGTGTCAAGCGGCACGTCCCACGGCCGATCGACGATCAGGTGTTTTCCTTCGCCGCCCATGAGCGAGCGATATTGGCCCGCCCCTTTTCCATCGAGCACCACCACCACGGCTCCTTTCCAAGTTGAAGCAAAATCGGAGACGTTTGTCTCGCGAGGAAGCTCGAGCTGCGTTCCATCACATGTGGCGACGTTGCCCGTGTAAATTCCAACGGGTGCGTGGAAATCCGAGTTGAACCCACCATCGCGATCCCCACGAAAGCTGTCCTTCATCGTATTGCGCGCGATGTAAATTTCGCGTGAGTAGATGCTTGGGATGCGCGTCTTGCCGTCATTGGTCACCATGTCATGGACGCTGTTCAAGCTCACCCCACCATCCGAGCAATCGTTATCCTCGAAGATCACCTTTTCCGTACGGCGTCCAAAAATCGTCCAGTGATGCGGTGTGGCAGAAAACTTGTTGCGGGCTATGTAGCCAGATGAACCATTTAGCATTAAGACTTGAGTCGATGAATAGATATCACAATCGGTGATCTGATTGTTAGGTCCACCGAGATCGATGGCACCCATTCTCCGAATGTCTTTCCAACGCTTCAGGAAAACCTCTTCGGCGTTGGTGTAGTGGCGGTCAGACTTCTCGTTATTGATGAATCGATCAAGCCGCATGATCACCCTTCGCACAGTAACATGACCGGCATCGGGCGAAAACATGGGCAACTCCGATAGAATACCCGCTTGGTGATTGATCGCATAGATCGCCATGTCTTCCACCGCGAAGTGCCCCAATCCGCGAATGAGGAATGGATGAGGCGGAGTGTCAGGTGCTTGAATTGGCTCATACTGCTGGGCACCCCAATAAAGTTTGCTGGTCTTTTGCTGGCGGGGAAGCATGTCATCCACGTAGGAAAGCACCGTTAGATCCTTTCCCGCGCCCCTCAGGGTGACATTCACCGGCATCGTGATTCCATGGGAAAGCACGAAGATCCCGCGCGGAAGGGTTACCACTCCACCACCCGCTTTTCCTGCTGCATCGACCGCACGCTGTACGGCATCCGCGCTATCAACCTGCCCCTCGGCCATCATCGCAGTGGTGTATTGCAGGTACCCAGGCTCTGCTGGAACTGCCCCAAAATCAATCACGTCAAACTTAGAATCTTTGAACGATCGCTTTGGTGCGATCGTGAAATTTCCCACAGCCAAAGCAGCACTTGGATGCACAAGACCATTTTCGAAACGAATCGAATAGACTCCAGCCCTTAAACTAGCAGGAAGCTTCACATTCAACGCAAATTCATCAATTCTAACAGGTGTCAGATTCACTGAGTCATCAGCCGATTTCAAGATAAGCCTCGCACCGGGATGCAAGTTCATATTGAGACCAAATAACCTCAACCATCCGCCTGGGGTCGCGGTCTCTGTCTCGTCACCCTGAATCCACCAGACCTTAGGGGCATTGACCACATTCACCTCAGAAATCTCGCTCTCATGCTTGATTCGAAACGAGACAATGCCATCGCCAATATTCTCTGGTAGACCAAACTTGAGCGTGGTGGCGGTCTGTTGGAAGACAGGCGCGGGGCACCAGTCACTAGATTTACCATTTTTCGAAATCGAAATTTCGACACCAGGTTTAGACCCGAAGTCATCGCCGCGGACCATGACCGATTCACCTGCTTGAACCGGATCCGACGCCCAGATCACCACGGGCTTCGATGTCGCAAGTGATGACACAAAAAATGGGAGCGTGAAAAATCGAAGCTGCAAAATACGATGCCCCGGAAGAGATAAATGAATCATGATTGATTGATGATGGAAACCGATCCATGCAGAGCCATCAACGTATCGGTTGCGGCGAATTTGGCAACGATGCGATCGTCTTGGAAATCTCAGCAGCTACCTTCTCTGCCAGCATTTCATAGCCGGGATCTAAAAAATGAACATTTCCGGGCTTTTGCATGACCGACAAATGCGGTTGGATAAAAGTGTAAAGGTCATCAATCACAATGTGATGGCGCATCATCACCTCGGTGGCGATTTCATTGAGCCTCACACAGCGACTCGGTGAAAACCCCTCGGTATTGGTTGCATCGAGGGTTGGCGTCGTAGTGGCCCAAACTAGCTTTGCCCCCGTTTTCTCCAGTTGTGCAACCAATTCCGTTAGGTTTGCTGCGTAAACCGCATCCGCGGTGTTTCGATCGTGAATGCCAAAATTGAAATGAATGACATCCCATGGTCCACCTTCTAACCACGCAGAAAGTTTTTTCAGTCCGGTCGCAGTCGGTCCACAATTGGCGGGCGCACGGTGGACGTTTGCCTTACCCGCGAGGCACTTGCGAACCCCTTGGGTGTAACCTCTGGAAATCGAATCGCCGATCAGAAGCACACGTGGCAAGCCAGGAACATCCTCGACGTAAGCCCACGCATTTTCAATACTGCTGGCCTTATCTTTCATGTGTGCTGGGAAGTAGAAAGAGCCCAAATTTGCTTCTAGCACCCCTTCCCATTGCTGGCGCTCTGGTGACAAAGCCGCTCTCCACGCGCGGTACTTTTGTTCAACGGCTGAGGTCGTGGTCGTGCTTTTTGCCGCAGCTTCAGCGGCATTGGTTGGCTCGTCTGCAATTGCAGGATGATGCGACAGCCATAGGCACACTAGCACCACTGAGCCGCATGGCCAATCCACGAGACGACGGTAAAACTTTCGGACTGGATGGTTCATGGATGGTGCATGTGATTTGAAGATCCATCCGAAACGGATCGGTGCCAATCTCGACCCGTGGACCTTGCTCAATTGTATTTTGGCAAAAGATTGATGGTGGGCGTCAGGCTCTCCCTCGCACGGGATTCGATGTGAAAGTCAGCGAATAGCATGTTGGCCTTGCCGTTGTGGCGCACGCCGATCTGGGAAACAAAAGACGAGCTATCAAAAACTCCTTTGCCATTGTTCTTCGGCGCAGGATCAGCCTGGGTGTCATCCGCAAGGAGAACTAAGGCTGCTAGATTCGGTGCGGATGACATATTGCGAAGGGCGTAATTACCACCCTGACCGAGGAAGCACATCGCATTCATATTCGCTGCGTAAGTTCTGAACTTTGTCTTGCAGGTGGGACAGTTGAAGGGATGGATCGCGGTTGCCTTGTCGTAATCGGTGCGCAGCGGAAACTTCACGGATCCCTCCCCGACATCGAGTAACTTTGGCAATGGAGCCGTCCAATGCGAGAATCCGATCGTATTGGGGTCGTTCGAGTACGGAATCTTTCCGCTGTTCTCCGTAACATAGGTGCCCATTGCAGTTCCGATCTGGCGAAGATTGCTAACGCACTTCGTGCTGGCCGCGTTCGCGATCATCCGTTGCGAGGAAAGCGTGGCGATCGCTGCAAGGGTTGCGATGATCGCGATCACCACAAGCAGTTCGACAAGTGTGAAACCCTGCTGAAAACGATTGGGCGAATTCCCAACCGCCTTTGGCTTAAAATGACACCTTTCACCGTCCTCGTCGGACCGCTGGGTAACTGTTAAAAAGATTTTCATGAATGAAAAAGAATAACGAAATCAAAGTCATTAGCTGGCTGGATCGTACCGAAGAGCATAGCTGAAAAATCCGAGTCACTCGCAATTTTCATCTCATTACCCGCACTCCGCTTCTTCGATTTGTCAGATGCGTCTCCGGCGAAGCACCAAGCCCGCACCTACGACCAGAATCATTGAGACGATGCTAGGCTCTGGAACTGCAGTAATCGTCACAAAGGTGTTACTCGTACTCGTTCCCCCATTGAGGCCTGCAGTGGCATCATTGTAGTCGATCACCCATTCACCGCCACCGACAGTAAAGTTTGCGCCATCCACCAAACCACTGAAATTGCCTGTTAGGCTCCCATTGTAAGCAAACAAAGTGAATTTGTTACCCGCAGTGTAAGTCCCCAACTGAACCAGATCAAACGAAGCCGTTGAACTGATGGTCAAACTGCCAGTGACCGAAGCGAGATCGGCCGATCCAAGTCCAGGGCTGGTGCCACTCGTCACTTCATAAGTGAAGTGTGAACCCGCTGCCAACGCAAGGTCCCCACTGAAATTGATGGTTCCGGGAGAATTGCCAATCGCAAGCGTGTTGGAAATGATGAGATTGCCCTTCACCTCACCCGAGCCCTTGAGAGTGTTTACTGCATAACTTCCGGACTTGTTAGTCACATCGAATGTGCCAACGGTACCGAGAGACAATTCACTGCTGGTAGCAATCGAGCCATTCGAGGTAAGAGCAAGCGTTCCACCACTGATTAGGGTCGCTCCGGTGTAAGTGCTGGTCCCGTTAAGCGTCAGCGTGCCACTCCCGGCCTTGATGAAGCCAGCTCCAGTTTGGTTGCCAGTAGGCACGGTCGAAGTCAAAGCGTTGGCAAACGAAATGTTATTACCATTGGTGTCGAGCGTTCCGGTGCTATTCGCGGTGAGACTGAAGCGACTCGAAATATCGTCGGTATTTCCAGAGGCCCACTGCAACGCACCACCGGTGACCCGAATCTGTCCACTGCTGCCTAAAGCACCCGATGAAAACTTGACCGTACCCGCTTCCACGGTGGTTCCCCCACCGTAGGTATTTACTGCAGTCAGGTTGAGGGTTCCATTCCCGATCTTATTGAGAATGCCCGATGTGCTGCTGCCAATGCTACTCGCAAAGGTCACGTTGTTGCCGTTCGTGTCAATCCGAGCATAAGCAGACGAAACCATCGTTATTCTACTAGATAGGTCTTGGGTGTTTCCATCGGCCCACTGCAATGTTCCCGTGCTGGTGAACTGGATGCTTGATGTCGTGTTAAGCGAACCCGTAGCAAATTGCAGTGTGCCTTGGTTGACGTTGGTCACGCCCGTGTAGGTATTGCTCCCAGACAGAACCAACACTCCGTTCCCACCTTTCTTGATGCTGGTGGTATTGGCCACAGAATTATCCACAATCGCGCCTGCAATCTCGACGGTTCCGCCGGCTGGTCCGTCCACGTTCAGTTGGTGCGTCGCAGCACCGGAGGCGGTGAAATTGCTGGTGAACTTGAGCGTTCCACTTCCAGAATTGTAAATGCTTGCAGTTCCACCCACCCCATAAAGGTCGATTACTTTATTGGTGACCTCACCAGCTCCCGTGTAGGTTAAACGATTGGTGGGAGTCGCAGCTGACGTGGTGCCCATGCGAATGGTGGACCCTGTACCAAGCGGGCTAGCAGAGCCCGTGTTGCCGACGGCTGCCGTTGAGACTTCATAGGTCTTTGAATTAATGTTCCCGTCAATCGTAACGCCACCGCTGTAGGTACTGGAATTATTGGTAAGCGTCAGTGCGCCGTTGCCCGAACCATTCATGCGAACCGTTACCGTAGAATTGTCGGTAGCATTGGTGATCAAACTATTCACGATGAAATTCGCTGTATTGGTTCCGCTCGTCGAAAAGTTCATGGTCTTCGCGCCACCGGCTGCTGCCGTGATGTTCCCAGACAAGGTCAGCGAAGCTGACGAAACCGTGGGGGCCATGCTGATGGTGCCGCCACCCGTCGTGCCGGCGAGGTTGATTGTTTTGTCGGAAGTGAAGTTACCACCTGGAGAGACTTTGATGGTCCCCGTGGTCGTGGTCGCCCCGAGCTTGATCAGCGAACCTGTCCCAAGCACGCTCGCAGAGCCACTGTTGCCGAGCGAAGTGGTGATTCCAATTGTTCCATTCTGAACGGAAACGTCACCGCTGAAACTATTGGCTGCGTTGGTGAGATTTAACGTTCCCGTGCCGATTTTGGTCAGGCCTGCCGAGCCAGTGATTCCTGCCGTGATGCTACCAGTGAAGACGCCTGTGTCGATCGTTGGAGTAGTTCCTGATAGACCAAGAGTTGCGGTGCCACTCGCGGGAGCCCCGACCGTGGTGCTATTCCCCCCAATGACAATCTTATTCACATTGATGGTAGCATTACTACTGTTCAGCGTCAAAGTGGCGTTGCCTGCAAGGTTGGCGGTGTCCGAATTTGGAGATCCGTTTGCCCAAGCAGACAAAGTGCCAGTGGAATTCCCATTCCTCCAAAGTGACGATGTGGTATCCCATGTGCCGTTTCCCCCAGTTGCAGCGGTGGCGTTACCATCTGCATCAAAGTAATAGGTGACGGCACTCGCCGATGGCATTGTGAAGGCGAATGCGATGATACTAGATGCAAAGCCGATCAGTCGGTTTTTTTTCATGGGATTTAGGATAAAGCGTTGGATCGATAATTCGAATCTTGGAACTCAGGCTGAGTTACTGAGCGACCTTCAAGCGTCCGAAGAGCTTGCCGCCAACCGCAGATGTTTTAGGAACACTCACTTTGACCGTGTTACCTGTCACCGTCACAAGGCCAGCCGTTCCAGATGATGGTATGGCCACATCCGTCCAACCCGCCAGTGTCGAACCGTATTGGAAGGTCAAGGTGGTGTCGTTTTTGGAATCAGCGCTTCGGGTAAAGGTAAACTCAAACGCGTTTGATGTCACCACCGCTGAAGGCAGGATGGAAGTGGATGCAACCTCTGGATTGCCGTTGAGGACGTACTCCAACAGGTTGTTGATGCCGTCATTGTCTGAATCGCCAGTGGCCGTTTTATCGGCAACGCTGAAGCCAGCGATCCATGATGAGAATCCAGAGGGTGGAGTTGGGTTCACGAAGCTGAGCAATCCGTTAGAATCAAACGACGCGGGATAGCTTGGATTTTCTGCGGAGACGACAGCGGCGAGGACAGTCGAATCGGTGGTGCTCGCAAGGCTCGTGATATACAACTTGCCTACCGAACTATTTGCGACGGTTAACTTTTTCCCTGCGGTAAAGTTGTGGGACGCGAAGGTTACTGAGGACCCCGAAATGGACCCAAGGTTAATGGTCGCATTGTCGGAAAGTTGAATGGTACCAAGAGAGCTGTCTCCCGAGTATGCCAATTTCAGCGTTCCCGGGCCAAAGCTCGAATCGAGCGGGAACAAGACGTTTACGCCGGAAGCAATAGAATCCTTGTTGCCAAGTTGGAGAGTGCCGCCCTTGATCGTCACATTACCACTGAATGTGTTCGCTGCACCAAGTGTCAAAGTACCGTTTCCATTCTTGTTAATCGCCGTAGCACCAGATGAGCTATCTGGGATTGACCCATTGATCACGGTGGTAGCGGTCGCATCATCCTGATCGAGGTATAGCGTTTTGGCACCAACACCTGTGGCCGTCACGTTAGACGAGAAGGTGAGCGTCCCACCAACCGATTTATTCACCAGAAGCCCACCGCTGGTTGCGCCTGCGAGGTTGATGACTTTGTCAGTCGTCTCATTTCCAGAAACAGGCGTCCAGTAGAGGAAGTTGAATGCTGCCGACCCACTATATCCAAAATTGATCGTCGCGTTGGTTCCGAGTGGGCTGTTTGACCCCGCTACGCCGATTTTTGAGACATAGGTTCTGTAAAACTTGCTTGCAGTATTCCCATCAAGGCTCACACCGCCCGTGAAGCTATTGTTCTCATTGGTCAAATAATTGTTGCGGTTGTCGCTACCACCGATACGCAGTCTACCATTGCCAGAGATCAGCCCGCTAATGGTAAGATTGCCACCATTGCCAAAGAACTGCATTGAACGCGAACTCGTGTCGCTGCCGGTGTCAATGGCTCCGGTTAAGGTAAGCGAGTTGTTCCCGCGGACATTGAGGTTGCCCCCACCCGTTGTGCCCAAGAGCGTGATCCCCTTGTCTGAGACCTCCGTCGCACCCGAAAGTGCTTCGCCCCACTTCAAGCTACCCGTGGTCGTCGTGCTGCCCAGTGAAATGGTGCCCGATGTACCGATTGGACTGTTCGCACCCGTATTGCCAATCGCATTCAATACGATTTCACCATCATTCACTCGGAGACCACCGCTGAAGCTGCTGTTACCGGTGAGAGTGACCGACCCGCTGCTCTTTTTGATGAGTGCACCTGTGCCACTGATCGCACTGCTCATGGTAGAGGCACCTGCAGAGCTTGATTTGAAGATTGAAAGGTCGGCGGCTAAAACCAAGCCATTCGATAAAGTGGCTGAGACCGCCACTGCGTTCGCAAACGTAATTTTCGGAGCTACGTTAGGAGTTAACGCGGTGTTTGTGACGAATTGAAGCGGATTGCCGGTCACGTTGAGGGATCCCGAGCCGGTGTTGTTGATGCTGAGTCCGTTCAAGGTCAGGTTACCGACTAGATTGTTTGTCGAGTTCAATGTTCCGGACACAGCACCATCCAATGTCAACGATGCGATTTCTGAAGCGACTGGAACCACCGCACCTGTCCAAGTGCTCGTGTCGTTCCAATTCGCCGAGCCCGTTGAATTGCTGCTAACATAGTTCTTTTCAGTTGGCGCTGCGAGGGTGACCGACTGGGTTCCTGAGCTAACCGATGTAGCATTCGCATTGGCGGAGCGGACTCGATAGTATAGTGTTGCTCCAGTTGAGAAAGTGCCCGTCACGGCCTTGGATGTTGCTGACCCAACGTCCAAACCATTGAAGCCAGAAACCAGCGAGGCGAATGCGGAGTCGGTCGCCACATCCAAGTAGTACTTTGTTGCACCTTCCACGGCTGACCAGTTCGCAGTGAATCCATTTTCAGCAATGAAGGTGGCGGCGCTCACCGTTGGCACGGACGGAGGCAGTAATAGCTCCGACAAGGTATCCCCAACCATCAGGCGACTTGCGGTCAGCTCGTTGGTAGCGGTCGAAGGAGAACCCGGTGTCCAGATAAAAGATTTCATGCTCACCGTAGGATCCGCAAGTGTTTGGGAAATCTCCGGTGTCCAAGAAGCAGGATTTAAGCCGACGGGGTTCACGTAAACCTTGACCACATCCGAAGTCGGACTCGCATTTGCGGTGTAGGAAACCACAATCTTGTATGGTGTTCCAATCGAGAGTGCAGTCGTGCCGTATACTACCCCTGCCCCACCAGGATTCAGACCCAAGTCGAATTGAGTTGTATTGGTCAAGTTTCCGCCAATGCGACGAACATACAAGCGACTGAGGTAGGTACCAGTTCCACCAACATTCGATGTAATCACACACACCCCTGAACCAGCTCCGCCCGATGAAACGTATGCCTGAGTAACCCTAAAATTTTCGATTACGTAGTGGAAACTTTTCTCAGCGGTGGCACCCACTGGATTGAATTGCGAAGCGGTGGGCAGATCGCGGTAAGAAACTGCAGCATTTGCAATACCCTTCAATTTAATCGACTGAGGAGTCGGCGAAGCTGCAGCGATCACTTGGATCGGAGTTGCCGTGTTGTTGCCAGCAACTTGAGCCCAGCTATTCTGACCCGTTAAATTTCCAATCGAGTAAGTCGTGAAATCCGCATCAATCGCTACAGTGGCATCCGCCTTGTCGACGTAGCCACCGAGAGTCGCGATGCATGCGCCGAGCAAGGCCAGACGATTGAGCCGTTTTAAAGAGAGCTCGGAAAGAGCGTTAAAGGTCGTTTTCAATGGGTTCTTTTTCATAGGGTCTTGAGTGATTGGTTAGACTTCGGGTTAGTTCGGTCGTAACGTTGAAAGAGGTTAGGCCAAAAAAAATAACGCGTCAACTGTTTTCATGAAATAGAATCAACAATGCGCACAATGTAACATTCTCAGACAAGCGGCTTGGGGTAAAGTTGAAATTTGGAAAGCAGAAAGCTGAAATGGCGAATACGGAAGCTTGAGCGTCGATTACGGAGGCTTAACTGTCGATTACGGAGGCTTTAGCGACGATTAAGGAGCCTTAAGTGTCGATTACGGAGACGTAAGGGTCTATTAAG
>JAPJNB010000239.1 GCA_026461385.1 Akkermansiaceae bacterium | reverse complement strand
TTTTCGCCTTATTAAAATTGTTTTCAGGGTCTTCCGAGTCGTTTTGGCTCCCTACGCTTTCGTTTTTCGCGGCTCCCAAGTCGTTTTAAGCGTCTCCCCACCTGTTTTCTCCCTCTCACCCTCCGTTTTCCCCTAATCCGCACCTAATATACCATGAACAAAGCCCAAATCGCCGAGATCAACATGTTTCAGACCACCGCTCTGATCCTCACCGCCCCTGCCAACAAGCCGATCACCGCCGGCCTCCCCGCCTTCGTCCGCGCCATGACCGGACTGGAGGGTAGCCTCAACCTCCTTTCCGCCCTCGCCCAAATGCAGGACACACCCCTCACCGGCATCGCCCTGGACAAATCGCGACTCCAACGTTCCCTCATCAATCGCACCCTCATCGTCGCCGGAGCTGCCGGGGCCTATGCGTTCGAATTCCCCAACCTCACCCTCGGCGCCAAGTTCGATGTCAAAGAAGGTGAGTTAAATAACACCAAGGACGCCATGCTCGATAAAGTCGCCCAAGGCATCTACGACGAAGCGGCGGCCATCATCGCCGCAGACCCCGTAAAAACCGCCGAGTATAACCTCAAGCCCACCCTCCTCACCGACCTACAAAGCGCCATCACCGCTTACAGCTCCACCCTCGGCACCCCGCGTGCTGCCATCGTCGGTCGCGTCGCCGTCACCGAAGCCATCACCGCCGAGATCGACCGCGCCAAGGACAACCTCACCAACGTGCTCGACCGCCTGATCCTCCAGTTCCAAGCCGAGCACCCCGCCTTCGTCTCAGCCTACGAAGCCGCCCGCAAAGTCATCCGCACCGGCACCCGCACCGAACCGAAACCCGACAGCACGCCGAAATAGCATTAAAGCGGCGCCGTAGGTTCAGCCCGACGTCTCCACCACCATGATCTATCTCCACGTCACCAACCGCCCAGGCGCAGGGGCTTCCAGCCCCTCTGTTATCGATGCTCCAATCTATTTTTAACCTCAGGCCCGCGTTTGATGTTGTCTCCTGCTCGTGGATGCTCCATCACTTAAACGTTAGTTCAAAACCATTAACTATCGATTCTTATGCTAAAACACTTACTTACGACCGTCATCACCCTTCTCGCACTTACACTCGGAGCAAGCGCTGCAGAAGCTGACGGTTCTGCCAAGTTCAAGGACAGCCTCAGGGCGGCAATCACCGCGAAGGATCATCAGAAGCTCGAAGGTCTGATTTATTCAGAAGGCTCCAGTCCAGCGGACAGACAGCGGATGTCATCCCTAACTCATATTCCCGGACAAATTGTAAGTATGCTGGGCGGAATAGGGGTTAGCGAGCAACGGATGGGGATTGGCGATAGGGCATAGCTCCATGGTGGGAGCGATCATTCATAGTCCCAGACAAAATGGGCATGAAACACAACACGACCGCCTCACTGCCATGCTTTCCGCTTTAACAGCCCACCATTTGTAAAACATTGTAAGAACATGACGAAGACCATTGCCAAGATCAGCAATTCACACGGTATCATATTCGACTCCACCCTGCTCCAGTTGGCGCGTATGAAACCCCGCGACGAAGTCAACGTAGAGGTCCACCCCGGCGGCACGATCACCATTACCCCCCTAATCCCTCAAGAGATCAGCGCATCCGCTGCGACTGATGCGGCGGCACGCCTCATTGCCAACAACAGCGAGCTCTTCAAGCGCTTGTCATGAGTGCCGCGCTCAGGCACCCCACCGTGGAGGCAGTGATCGCGATTCACGCGCAAGTCCCCGCAGCCCAGGGCGGAGCGACCGGCATCCGATCCCGCGACGAGATCACTACGGCACTGCGCAACCTCCTGAGATAGGGGTCCTGTTTGAAGATCTCATTCACATTCCCAGAGTCGTCATCCAGTGGATGAGATAAATCGATCGTGGAAGCAGGAATTCGCGTGCGATCTACCCAAGATCGTGCATTTTCACCGCTGTGGCTTACTTGGAAATCAAAAATCTTCACACGCATTTCAGCCAGAAGACGGGGTCGGTTTTTTCACCGGGGCGTCACTTGGTCCGCGCGGTGGACGGGGTGGATCTGGAACTCGAAAAGGGCGAAATCCTTGGGCTCGTGGGTGAGTCTGGCTGCGGGAAGTCCACGCTCTCGCGGACGATCATGCAATTGATTCCCTCGACCTCTGGCTCGGTAACGCTGGATGGCGAAAACCTATCCGCTCTCTCGGCGGCCGAGGTGCGGCAGCGTCGATTGGATTTCCAAATGGTGTTCCAAGACCCCTATGCGTCGCTGAATCCGCGGATGACCATTTTTTCCACGCTCGCGGAGGCGGTCCGCCAGCGCCGCCCGGAACTCAAGGGTGACGCGCTGTTCGAGCGGGTCGAAACCTTGATGGCCACGGTCGGGCTCGACGCCCGCGTGATGCGCAAATACCCGCACGAGTTTTCCGGTGGTCAGCGGCAGCGCATCGCCATCGCCCGAGCGCTCGCGCCCGAGCCGAAGTTGATCATTGCCGACGAGCCGGTTTCCGCGCTCGATGTTTCGATCCAATCGCAGATTCTCAACCTCATCACCTCGCTGCAAAAAGAGCTCGGGCTGACCATGATTTTCATTTCTCACGACCTCGGGGTGGTCCACTACATCGCCGACCGAATCGCGGTGATGTACCAAGGGAAAATCGTCGAATCGGGCGCGGCAGGAGCAGTATTTCACGAGCCGCAGGCGGATTACACCAAGCGTTTGCTCGCCTCAATTCCCCGGCTTGCAGCGAATCATTAGATGATCTGCCTCGAAGGCGGCGCGCAGGGTTTGAAGCATCTGGACGGCGGTGGGCCCATCGCCATGGACGCAAACGGTCTCGATGGTGCCGCTTGAAATCAGGGCCTGCGCTTGGGCCAGCGCCTCTTCGACATTCGAGATCACAGCCCCTGGTTCGGCGCGCGGCATCAGCGATCCGTTTTCCAAGTAACGGCGGTCGGCAAATCCCTCAGCGCAGACCACGAGACCCGCCGCGCGGCCCGCCTCCGCGAGTTTGCCGGCAGGTGGGGCGAAAAGAATCAACTCCCGAGAAACGCGGACAATGCCCTCGACCACCGCGTTGGCCAGCATTTCATCGCGATCCGCCTGATTGTAGAGCGAGCCGTGGGGTTTCACGTGGTGCAGTCGGCCGCCCAGTTTTTCCGCCAAGGTAGCGATCCGCCCGACCTGACGAAAAATCGAATCGGTGACCTCATGGAGCGGGATCACCATCGCCCGGCGGCCGAAGTACTCGCGGTCTTCGTAGCTAGGATGTGCGCCGATCGAGACGCCCGCAGCTAAGGCCGCTTGAATGGCCTCTCGCATGCTCTGCTCGTCGCCGGCATGGCCACCGCACGCGATGTTTGCAGAGCTGATCAAGCCAAGAAGGGCGAGATCATCCGCACCTCCTTCACCCAAGTCCGCATTCAGATCGATGGCACGCATGGTGTCATTTTAGCAAATTCAATCCCGTTCGCAACCATGCAAAATCTTGGGCCTCCCGCCGCTTCAATTCACGCGCCTCTTCAAGCGAGATCCGCTGAAATCTCACGGCGGTTCCCGGCCACGCCCGCGCCAGTTTCGGGAGGTCCACAGAAATCACATGGGCGATCTGCGGGTAGCCTCCGATCGTCTGACGCTCCGCCATCAAGATGATCGGTTGGCCATCCGGCGGAACCTGAACCGACCCGCAGGCGACCGGTTGAGAAACCATTTCGATCGGGAAATTGAGGTCGAGTGGTGGGCCGGAAAGCCGAGCGCCCATGCGGTCTGCCATGGGCGTGAGCTGATAGGTTTCCGAAAAAAGCCGCGTGTGTGCCTCCTCGGAAAACCACCCATGCTGCACGCCGGTCAGGACTCGGAGCCGCACCTGCTTGGCGCGCCCTTCCCGCCCGACGTGCCAATGCCCCGGCTGTGGGATCCTTCCCACCCTACCCGTTTCTAACCGATCTCCCACACGCAGTGCCCGTCCATGATGCCCGCCGAAACCCGCCCGCACATCGGTGGCAGCGCTGCCTAACACCACCGGCACCCGCAGTCCACCCGCCACCGCGAGGTAGGCCCGCACACTGCCACGAACCCGCGAGAAATCCAGCGTTTCCCCGGCAGCCACCGTCATCGATTTCCCGCTTCCTCCGACCCATGCCACGGTCGTCGCCGCGTGAAATCGCAAGACCGGCCCGCTCATGCAAATTTCCAAAGCGGCGGCACCCTCGTTATTGCCCACCAGCAGGTTCGCAACCCTCAACGCATGGCGATCCACCGCACCACCCGGAGAAACCCCAGCCGCCTCATGCCCGGGCCGACCCAAATCCTGCACGGTCGTCAACGCACCCGGCTGAATCACTTCGATCCAATGGTCCTCCGCAATGGGCAACGCCGCCTCAACGCCATCGGCCAATTCGAGCTCGCGGACCGGCACAAACGTCACTCGGTCGCCGGCCCGCAGCAGCGATGGACGCACCGCCGTCGGGTCAAACAACCGCGCCGATGTCCGCCCTAAAATCTGCCATCCCCCAGGTGAGGCGAATGGATAGATCCCCGCCTGAGCGCCCGCCACCGCCACCGAGCCCGCCGGAACCTCGCGCCGTGGCGTCGCCCGCCGTGGCACCTTGAGGCAGTCGGGCAATCCTGTTAGATAAGGAAATCCCGGAGAAAACCCCACCGCGGCCACCGTGTAAATCGCTTCGCTATGCACGCGGATCACCTCATCCTCCGACAACCCGATCTGACCCGCCACCTCGGTGAGATCCGGCCCATCTTCCCCACCATAAACCACTGGAATTCTAACCTCCTTCCCATCGGTTTCTTTGTTAGAAATCACCGCCGACTCGATCCACCTGAGGATTTCTCGCCCGTCAGCATCGCCGAAATGCACGGCGACCGAGTCAAATGACGGAACGACGTCGAGGACCCCTGGCGGTCGGTCATTTTCCAACGCAACGACCAACCCCATGATTGCTGCCAGCGAGAAATCTGCGGAAAATTCCACCAACCATGCCGAATCACCAAGCGGCTTGAGCGTCATGAAGCCATTCTCGCACGATTCCAACGACTTGCCAATCCCTTGGAACACTAGCTGCGTATTGACGCACCGCGCTCTGTCCGCCACGCTCACCGCATGAATGCAGCACCTACGGTAGGAATCATCATGGGAAGTACCTCCGATTGGCCCACGATGGAGCACGCGGCTCGCACGCTCCGTGACTTCGGCGTCGCGTGGGAAGCCGAGGTGGTCAGCGCACACCGCACGCCCGACAAGTTGGTTTCTTACGCGAGCAACGCCCGCAGCCGAGGCCTGCAATGCATCATCGCCGGTGCTGGAGGGGCCGCTCATCTGCCGGGCATGACCGCCGCCATCACCGACCTGCCAGTGCTCGGCGTGCCGGTGGAATCGAAGGCGCTTCAGGGTGTGGATTCCCTGCTCTCCATCGTCCAAATGCCCGCCGGGATTCCCACCGCCACCTTCGCCATCGGCAAGGCGGGAGCCACCAACGCCGCGCTATTCGCCATCGCGATGCTGGCCAACCACGACGCGACTCTCGCCGCAAAACTCGCCGCATTTCGCAAAAACCAGAACGAAGCCGTCAAGTCCGCCGCATTGCCTCCGCTCGATCCCATTGACTGATTTCATGCCTTCCTCACATCCTCTTCACCCACCCCATTGCATCGTAGGCGTCATCGGTGGCGGACAACTCGGCCGCATGATCGCCCTTGCAGCTCGGCGAATGGGCGTGCGGACCGTGATCTGGACCGGGGGCCTCGAAGCACCTGCCGTGGAAGTCGCGGACGAGGTGATCGACCTTCCCTTTGATGATCCGGCGGCCCGCAAGGAGTTCTGCAGCCGCATCACGGTGGCGACCGTTGAGTTTGAAAACATCCCGCGCGAGACGCTCGAGGCGGTCGCGCAATTCACGCCCTTGCATCCATCACCTGCGGCGATCTCGATCTGCCAAAACCGCGAACGGGAGAAAAATTTTCTCAAGACGCACGGCATTCCCCACACCAAGTTTGCCTTGATTTCCAGCGCGGCCGACCTTGCCACCGCCATGCAGGAGCTCGCTGGCCCGGGTGTCCTCAAGACCGCGGACTTTGGTTACGATGGCAAGGGCCAGATCAAACTCGATGGCGGCGAGAATCCCGTGGAAATTTGGACAAGCTTCGACGCCCCACGCGCGGTGCTTGAAGCGTGGGTGCCATTTGAAAAAGAAATTTCGGTCATGGTCGCACGCGGTGCAGACGGCGTCACGGTCACCTACGACCCCGCAGAAAATCGTCACCGCCACCACATCCTCGACGTTTCGATCGTCCCCGCGCGGATCGACGCGGACGTCGCCAACGAGGCCGCTGCCATTGCTCGCCGCGTCGCAGAAGCGCTCGATTACCAAGGAATTCTCGGCGTCGAATTTTTCCTAAAACCCGACGGGTCGCTGCTCGTCAACGAGATCGCACCACGCCCCCACAACTCCGGCCACCACACGCTGGACGCTTGCGTCACCTCGCAATTCGAGCAGCAACTGCGCGCGGTGATTGGCCTGCCGCTCGGCTCGACCCGCTTGCTCACGCCGGTGGTGATGCTCAATCTGTTAGGCGACTTCTGGCAGGATGAAACGACCCCGCCCGATTGGCTGCCGCTCTTCCAAGACGGCGAGGCGATCCTCCACCTCTACGGCAAACGCCACGGCCGTGGACGCCGCAAAATGGGGCACGCCAATATCCTCGGATCATCGCTCGAATCCGCCCTGACTCGCGCCGAGGCGCTCAAGACGCTCTGGCTGAATCGTTAGAAATCGCCACCATTGACCGAGGCCGCTGACATCCCGTCGTTTCTCCGCGACTCGCGGTGGAAAGATCGTTTCGACGATGAAATCCTCGCAGCCGCAAACTCGCTGGTCAGCAAGGTGCGCGAATTGCGGATCGAGGCGCCCACCACCAATTCATGGAATCTGTTAGGCCTAGTCGCCAAGGATGAGACAGAGGTGAATATTTGGAAAACTGAGGCCGCGTGGGACTTTGAAACGTTTTGCTCATGCGAGATCAGCAGCTTTTGCCATCACTCGGCGGCTTTGTTGATGCGCGCCGCTAAAGAGCGCGATGCCTCGAGACTGCAAGGAAACACCGTGGCTGGAGCCGTCACTGCCGCCCTAACCGATCTAACCGATAAACCCCGCGCGCCAAAGCATGAGCTGCCGCGAGTCCGCTTCGACCCTCGGTTTGCACTGCACGTCACCCGCGCGCCAGCGGATCGCGTGACGCGCTTGTTGCTGCAATCGCTCGGGCAACCCGATACCGATTTCCTCATCTCCGCGGAAGCCTCGGTGATCTACGGGAAGTATCGTAGTTCGTTACGAGCCACCGCGCCGGATTGGGTGAGTGAAATCACCGGCCCGGATGGCGAGGCCGCCATCCTTCAACACCAAGCGGGAGCCGAAGGTGCTGCTACCCAACAGTTGCGCGACACCGGCCTTTCATCGCTGCAATCGAACTCCGCATGGAAGTTCATGCTCAACCTGAAGTCGCGCGATGGCCACCGCGATCATGCTCCAGACCGTTGGTTTCCCGATCCCAGCCGCATCCCGACCGATGCCTTTTGGCACCAATTCCGCGGCGAATGGGTCGGCCGTCTCGAAGCCCTCGGGTGGACGGTTACCATCGCAGAGGACGTCGGCCACCGCGTCCATGATGCAGATCCCGCAGACTGGCAGAGCTCGCTCGACCCCAAGGACGGCGGATGGTTTGGCCTTTCCGTCGGCTTCGATGTGGCAGGTCAGCGCTACGATTTGCTGCCGATCCTTGCGGGGTTGTTAGAAAATGATTTTCTTCAAGAAACGCTCGACCGCCCCGACAACGGCCACGTTTATGCACCGCTGCCCGATGGCGATGCGCTGAAGCTCCCCATCGGCCGGGTTCGAAAAATCCTCCATCATCTCGCGGCACTCATTGATCCGAGATTCCCCGATCGGGCGCGACTTCATGCGCTCGATGCCGCTGCCCTCGCGGGCTTGGGCGGCCTTGGACTCGACACTCCGCCCGACCTCATGAAGCTTGCGGCAAAGCTTCATGACTTCTCAGGCATCGATCCCATCCCGCCAGCAAGCGGATTGCAGGCGACCTTGCGTGACTATCAACTCGCTGGTTTCCACTGGATGCAATTTCTCGCCCGCCACGGGCTTCACGGGATCCTCGCCGACGACATGGGCCTGGGCAAAACCCTCCAGACGCTCGCACATATTCTCACGGAGAAAAAATCTGGCCACTCGCGCGGCCTGCCGGTGCTCGTGGTGGCGCCTACCTCCGTAGTACCAAACTGGCGCGCAGAGGCACTTCGTTTCACCCCCGAACTTCGGGTACTCGTGCTCAACAGGCCCGACCGAAAAAAATATTTTCGCTCGATTCCCCACGCCGATATCGTCCTCACCTCGTTTGCGCTACTCCAGCGCGACATCGATAAGCTCGCGGCAATTCCCTTCCACCTCGTGGTGCTCGACGAAGCTCAATACATCAAAAACCCACGTTCAAAGATGGCTCAAGCGGCGTGCAAACTCGATGCCCGCCAGCGACTCTGCCTGTCAGGCACGCCGATCGAGAACCACCTCGGCGAGCTTTGGAGTCTCATGAATTTCCTCGTCCCAGGCTTCCTTGGCACGGAAGACGCCTTCACCAAACGCTTCCGCACCCCCATCGAAAAAGATGGCGATTCCGAACGCAACGCGCTGCTAAAACAACGCGTCGCTCCACTCATCCTGCGCCGCACCAAAGACCAAGTCGCCAAAGAACTCCCGCCGAAGACCGAGATCGTCCACCTCATCGAACTCAACACCGGCCAGAAAGACCTCTACGAAACCGTGCGCGCCACCATGGACAAACGCGTCCGCCAAGCGATCGCCGCACGCGGCATCGAACAATCACAAATCGTCTTCCTCGATGCACTGCTCAAGCTGCGCCAGATTTGCTGCCATCCCCGCCTGCTCCCAGAGGACTACGCCAACGAGGTGTTGGAGTCGGCAAAACTTGATTTTCTCACCGATCTGTTAGATGTGCTGATTGAGAGCGGTCGGCGTATTTTGCTATTTTCACAATTCACCACCATGCTCGAACTCATCGAGGCGCATCTCATTGCCCAAAAAATCCGCTACCTCAAACTCACCGGAGCTTCAAAAGATCGCGGCAAACTCGTCGAGGACTTTCAAACCGGCAAGGTGCCCTTGTTCCTCATTTCGCTCAAGGCGGGAGGCACCGGCCTCAATCTAACCGCTGCGGATACCGTCATCCACTACGATCCATGGTGGAACCCCGCTGCCGAAGCGCAGGCGACGGATCGTGCCTACCGGATCGGCCAAGACAAACCGGTGTTCGTTCACAAATTGCTCTGCCAAGACACCGTTGAAGAGCGCATTCACAAGCTTCAACAAGAAAAGGGCAAGCTCGCCGCCGGCATCCTAGCCGATGCCGATATTTCGAACCGCCTCGACGCTGCCACCGTGCGAGCACTGCTGGATCCATGATCGACACCGTTCGTGAATCCGTGGGATTGCAAAACCGTGCTTCCGCCCGCGTGATTTCTATTTATCATTCCGCCATGTTTCATCGCCGCCATTTTCTAATTCTTGCCGTGGGTTTGCTCGGTGCCATGGGTTGCAGTGAAAAATCCTCACCCACCTCCAAAGCTCCAGTCTTGCGAGTGGGCATGGATCTAAGCTACCCGCCGTTTGAAATGCAGGACACCTCAGGTCGGCCCGATGGGGTGAGCGTGCGCTTGGCGGAGGCACTGGCGGCGCATCTCGGACGCACGCTGCAAGTGGTGCCCATGGATTTCTCCGGCCTCGTGCCCGCATTGAAAACCGGCAACATCGATCTGATCCTTTCGTCGATGACCGCCACCGACGAGCGACGGGATTCGATTGATTTCTCGAACCCCTATGCCTTCACCGGTCTTGCGTTGCTCGTGGGTAAAAATTCCGCAATCCAATCGATCCAGGACCTCAATCAAGCAGGCCGGACGATCACCGCCAAGGCTGCCACCACGGGCGAGACATGGGCGATCCATCATTTGCCGAATGCCAAACGAGTGGTGTTCGAAGATCAAACCGCATGTGTGTTAGAAGTCGCGCAAGGGCGGGCGGATGCCTTCATCTACGATCAACTGAGCATTTACAAATATGCGACAGAGAACAAAAACACGACGCGTGGTTTATTG
Source organism: Akkermansiaceae bacterium (assembly GCA_026461385.1). GTDB lineage: Bacteria > Verrucomicrobiota > Verrucomicrobiia > Verrucomicrobiales > Akkermansiaceae > Luteolibacter. Next base: position 50,398 of record JAPJNB010000239.1, on the reverse strand, counting down.
AAACCATTCGTCGAAGAGTCGTGGGCCGTTGGAATGGCCAAAGGCCATGAGGCGCTGCTCTCTCAGGTGAATGCGTTCCTCGATGACTTCCGCAAGCAGGATGGCTTTAGCAAACTTGGCGATCGCTACCTGAAGGATGAGAAAAAGTTTCTCGAAGCCGCAGGAGTTCCATTCATTCTCAGATAGAGTTTCCGCAATGTCACGCCACCACCGGATTGCCAATGCCATCGTCGCCATCGCCCTCGTGCTTGGCTTCAGTTGGCTTTGCACGATGGTGTTCGCGTTGTTAGGCAACCAAACGGATTGGTCGAAGGCATGGAACTACCGTGAAACGCTGTTTCGTGGATGGTGGATGACCTTGCGGATTTCCTTCATGGCATTGGTAGGTAGCACGTTCTTTGGGTTGCTATTCATGTTTGGGCAACGCTCTCCGTTAGTAGTGGTGCGTTGGACGTGCCGCGCCTTCCTTGAGTTTGTGCGCGATACCCCTTTGCTGGTGCATTTGTTGTTCGGGTATTTCGTTATTTTCGCGCCGTTGTTTTCCCGAACGCTGGGGGATCGAGGGCTGGATGATAAATGGATCATCGGCGTGCTTTTACTTTCGGTATTCGAGGGCGCGTATCTCGGTGAAATCCTACGAGGTGGGGTGGAAAGCATCCCGAAGACCCAGTGGGAATCCGCGCGAGCTGTCGGTTTCAGCCCGATCCAGGTCTATCGCTATGTGATTTTCCCCCAAGCCTTGCGCCGTGTCCTACCAGCGATGGCGGGCTTGTTCGTCTCGCTCATCAAGGACTCGTCGCTGCTCAATGTGATCGGCGTGGCAGAGTATTTCTATAATACCAAAAATTTCATCTCTCGTTCCTACGCCGGACTGGAAGGTTATGTGCCGCTTGCCGTCGGTTATTTAATTCTAACACTTCCCGTCGCATGGTTGTCGCATTGGTTAGAAAAACGCTTCCGTCATGAAACTTGAGGTTACCGAGCTGACGAAATGTTATGGCAAGACGCGGGCGCTCGATGGGCTCTCGTTGACCATCGAGTCATCGCGCGTGTTGGTCCTCATCGGCCCATCCGGTGGCGGAAAAAGCACCTTGCTGCGGGTGTTAGGCGGCTTGGACGTGGCAGATCGCGGGCAAGTCACCATCAATCGCCAACCGATTCTAACAGATCCGCATGCGCTTCAGGCGTATCGGCGAAAAAATGGATTTTTGTTTCAGCAGTTCAACTTGTTTCCACACCACACGGCACGGCGGAACATTGCATTGCCGCTGGAGAAGGTTCATGGTTTTTCGCCGGCCGAGGCCGCATCGATGACCGAGCAGGCATTGGCACGCTTTAGCCTGCTGGAGCATGCGGACAAATTGCCATCGCAGCTCTCAGGAGGGCAGCAACAACGTGTCGGCATCGCCCGTGCGGTGGCGCGTCCGCCAGAGATTTTGTTTCTCGACGAGCCCACATCGGCCCTCGATCCCGAGATGACGGCGGAGGTCTTGGAGCTCATTCAGGAGCTTTCTGAGGCGGGCCAAGACATCATTCTCAGCACCCATGAGATGGGGTTTGCGCGTGCGGTGGCCAACCAGGTGGCGTTCGTCGCCGCAGGAAAAATCGAAGAGCTTTCGCCGCCGGACGAGTTGTTCGGTTCACCCAAATCCCCGCTCTGCCAACGCTTCCTCTCGCGCGTCATGCGGTACTGATAGCTGAAATTTAAGACAACTTGATAATATGCGCTTGCAGTGCTGGGGATTTGGATTATCAAAAATGCCGATGAAAATTACTCTATTGATTTCGATCGCTGCGGCATCCGTGCTTTTCACTTCATGCAACACGATGATCGGCCTCGGCCGTGACATGCGGATGGGTGGTGAAAGCCTTGAGAGCTCGGCAAACAAAGCCACAGGCGGCTCCACGAGCAGCGAGAGCTCAGGCGCCCCAGTTTACTAAAAACTTGAAACCCCCACCGCGCCGCGCGGATGCACGCGTGGCGCACCATTCCCCCTTGGCGAGCTCAGTAGCCGCGCCAGAATGCAAGCGCGCAGACGAGCGTCGCAATCCCGTACCCAAGGCCAGCGAGCGCACACCAGGTCCAGCGTTTCGGCTCAGCCGTCACCCACTGAACTGCGTCGCGAAACAGGTAGGGCATTCCGACACAAAACAATGAGACCGTCAGGATCGCGTAAGCGAAAATCGGTACGAGCAAACGGGAGGATGGCTCCTTCAGAAACGCCGCTCCAAGCAAGGGTGCCGCGATCATCAGCCCTAGGATTCCGAGGGCGCGAACCGCCAGAAAATCCCGAATACTCACGCTGACCAGCACCACCGAGACGGGGACCAAGATGCGGAGAAGGCCCTTGGCATTGTTGAACTCACCGAGATCCATCGCCAAGGCACTCAACTTGCCAAGGCCTGTCGGGGCGATGAGAAGCCAAAACCATCCGAGGCCAATTCCTAGTAAAATCTGGCCAATCATGATGTTGCGCGGGAATTTCAGAAGAAATGCTTTCACCGCCGCCGGTTTCGCTAGCATCAACGCGTGAAGGCCGATCAGCCAAATGGCCAACACCAAGCCGGTGGTGAAAAGCGGCAGGAGTTGGTAAGGGTGCATTGGATCCATACAACCCCGAGGTATGGCAAAAAACCCGAACATTCAAGCTCCATCTGTCAGGCGGCACGATCCCAGCGAAGCCAATCCGAGCCCTGCGGCATCGGCCTTGCATCAAGGCCCCGGAACCTTTAAATAGCGCCCAGTGGTCAGCGAGTCTCCGATTAACCAACCAATCCGCTGGAAATGGCGCGCCGAAGCCCTCGCATACGCGGCGATGGAATCGTTGGTCGGGCTATTGCCTGGGTCCGTGGTTTTCAGGGTCGGTGAGGCGCTCGGTGGCGTTGCATGGCATTTCATGCCGAAGCGGCGGCGGGTGATCTTGAGAAACCTGCGAATTGCATTTCATGGGGAATACGACCTTGCGGTGCTTCAACGCATGGCGCGCGAGACCACTCGGCGCACCGCTGCGAATTTGTTTTCCACCGCCCATACCGCAAGACTTTCCAGCGCTCAGATCGACGAGATTCTCACCGTGGAAAACCAGGATCTCATCGAGAAGGCCCTATCAGGTGAACCCGGTCTCGTGCTTTTGCCACCCCACATGGGCAACTGGGAAATCCTCAGTCGGATGAACCGGGTGTTTCCGCAGGGCCACGCGATCGGTGCCTTTTACCGGCCCCTCAACAATCCGCTCATGAATGCACGGGTGGTCGCCCAACGCCAAACCGATCGCACGCATTTGTTTTCCAAGCGTGACAGCCTCCACCTCGTAACGGGGTTTTTGAGAGATGGAGGCCTCGTGGGAATCCTGGCCGACCAACGCGTCGGCAGGCAGGGCGAGCTCGTCAGGTTTTTCGGCCGCCTCACCCGCGCGAGCCCATTGCCAAGCCTCATGGTCCGCCGGAGCAAAAGCGAGGTGCTTTCAATTTCCATCATCACCGAGTCACCCGGCAAATGGAGGGTCTGTTATCACCCGGTCAAGCCACCCCTCAAGACCGCGGATTGCATGGCCGCGCTGGAAGTCGCGATGCGCGCGAGCCCGCTCGATGTGTTCTGGTTCCAAGAGCGCTGGAAAGTTTACGTCAACAAACGCCGCACGATCCGTGAATGGCTCGGCCCAGAAACCCCCGACCAAGGCAAGCCCCACCGCGCCCTGCTCTGGCTAGCAGGGGCACCACTGTCATGGCAACTCCCCGAATCATGGGTCCACGGCGATGTCATTTACGAGGTCGTGCTCGCCGAAGGTCAATCGCGACCTTCGTGGCTTAGCGGAAATGAAATCGTCCACACGGTTCCGGCAGTCGGTGGGCTTCGTGCCCTCCAAGGAGCCATCGCCACAATCGACCTCGCGGCCGCTTTGCCAGTCGATTACATCCTCACCTGCGCGGCTAACAAACCTTTGTCACAAGCCGCCCGCCGTGAAGCCATCCCGCTGGTTTCTCTCACGAACATCGAACCCGTTCAGCACGAGGAGGTCACTTGATTAAGACCGCTCTCATCCTCGGAAGAAACAACGGCGTGGGCTTGGACCGCGATGCCTCTTTGCTCGCGGATGCACTTACCGATCTGGGCATAGACGTAAAATGCCCACGCTTGAAAAATTTCCGCGATGTAATCTCGCGAGAGTATCAGGCAGATGCAGCCTTTCACCTTGAGCGGGTCGCACCCTGGTGGTGGCAACGCAAGGCCGGCACCCACTACCTCATCCCAAACCAAGAACGATTTCCAAAGCGGTTGATCGGGAAATTGGAAAGGATCGACACGGTCCTGTGCAAATCCCATCATGCGGAAGCGATTTTTGCGGAGCTACACCCTCGAGTGAGCTACATGGGGTTTACCTCTCCGGATCGTCATTTTGCAGGCGCAAATCCGGACGATCAGCGGTTCTTCCATCTGGCAGGACGCAGCACGCTGAAGAATACGTCGTTGCTGCTTGAACTCTGGAAACAACATCCCGAGTGGCCGACTCTCACGCTGGTGCAACACCCGGAAAATGCTCCGCAACACGTACCGCCAAATGTTATTTTGGTCGATCGCTACCTGCCCGATTCCGATCTAAAACTCCTGCAAAATTCCCATGGAATCCACTTGTGCCCATCGCTCTCAGAGGGATGGGGGCACTACATCGTCGAGGCCATGTCTTGTGGCGCTGTGGTCCTAGTCACCGATGCTCCCCCGATGAACGAGCTTGTAAACCATACCCGCGGGATCGTCGTACCCTTTTTCCAAACGGAGCCGAGGCACTTGGGCTTCAATTACTTTGCCGACCCACAGGCACTTGAAAACGCGATCACCCGTATCATGACAATGGCAATCGATGAGAGACGGCCCTTGGGGGCAGAAGCAAGAAGTTGGTTTGTAACGAACCACTCCGCATTTAAGGTCCGTCTTGGTCAGCTCCTCGGATTTCCTGTTTGATCACGATTACTCAAAAGACCTTAAACATGGTGAGTTCATCGAAACAAGTTTGCCTTCATCACCCATCCTCACAGAACTAAAACTTTTGACTAACTGACATGGTAATCGTACAGAAGCGATTGACATTAAAAAATTGGGTTAAACGAATCCGCAAAGGCTCGAAAAATTGATCTCCGAAACGGCTCATGCGTTTTTGCACCAGCAGACGTCTGGGAGTGATTGTCGTCGCTCCGGACGTTTGCACTGTACCAACCGAGCACTTGGCAAAAGTTCTCAGACCCATGGCAAAGAAGGGCGAGCTGGTGCCGATGTCCTTGGATGACGGCCAATGGAAGTCCCCCGTAAAGACCACCCATCATCCCTCTTTAGCGGGCACTGAGGACAGCGTAGTTCAAACCTTTGATATCGGCCCTCTGCCCCTGCCAAATAACGCATTTGCATCCGACCAGTCCCAACTCAAAGCCCTTCAATACGCTGCTTGCGACGTACCTTGGATCGCCTACCCCGCTGGAACGATCCGAGAAATTCCTAGAAATTGGGTGACCGAGATCACCGCCACCACTATAACCGAACGAAAGTCAGCGTTGCTTTGCCTGGTTGACGATGCGAACCTGCGCAAACACATGAGCGCGGCAGAGTTTAAACATTTTTCGAAATTGCGCTCCCATGCCAGTGGGCAGAATCAAATGAAGAAATGCTGGGAAAATATTCCTTTAAAATTTGGCTAACAGAAGGAAATTCCCTGATTACTAAGTTGCTTATGGGATTCTTGACATCTGGTCTCCAATTTTAATAACCGCATCATTCCGTGGATTAGCTTTTGCTAAAGTTTTATTCAACACTGAATTTTTACTAATGAATTCAACTAAAAAAGTTTATATCCAAGAGTATATAGGGCTGGTCAATCGACTGGAGACCCTAACACTCGCGTTTGCCATTCAGCAGAGACATGGACACCAAGTTTTGCTCGATTGGCCAGAATTGGATGCTCTGGTCATTCAAGGAACTACGACACAAGCACTGGGTTGGGGAGGTCGATTCGGATCTTTGCGATTACGTCTGCTGGAATGTTCTCCAGAGGTTTTCAGTCAACTCGGACAACATCATAAAATCCTTTTACGAACTTACATAGGACCGGATGAGGATTTGGATCGGCTTTACCGCGAGACCATCGCTAAAATTCGTATTCAGCCCTTCATCGCATCAGAGGTTCGTCAGATTTTCGCTACTTCCTTTGGGAGACCTGTAGTAGGGGTCCATATGCGACGCGGAGATTATCCCCTTATTGATTCTGATGAATACGATACTAACGCGGTGAAGCATCCAGCCGTACCGCTCTGGTGGTATGAACGCGCAATGGAGGCGTTGCAACAACATCATCCAGATGTCTTGTTTTATTTAAGTTTTTCAGGCAACGGTGCAGAATTCCAAGGGCTACGTAAAAACTTTGATATTATTGAGGCTATGAGCGGTAATCCTTACAATCGCGTGGGCACGGGCCATGATGCCCAGAAACATCCTGTTATAGATTTGTTTGCATTGGCTTCTTGCTCGGTCTTATTGGCAACCCCACTTTCGAGCTTCTCGTATTATGCAGGTCACGTATTTGGACCGCCATCGGTTACCATACTTCCCCCGACAAAAGTACTCCGATCCCATTGGGAGGCGGCACAATTGGACCCGGTCAATGGTCGACTGGTCGGCTGGACCAACGCATGTCGTTCGGGAGAGAAATATCGTAAATTGGCAACAGATTTGAGTGACGTGCATGTGAGAGCAGCAAATACGGATTGGCTGCCAGAGGTTTAGTCCAGCACAACATAGTACTATTTCTTAAACACACTGCGCCTATACGAAAGCCCAATGGCATGTTACGTTAGACCAGAAGAACTCGACGGTTTTTGAATAAAATTTCTCGTTCCATATTCTTGTGCTCTGGATGATTGGCGCTGTTTCTCCTTGTGCTGGATCCCATCTCGATTGAAAAAGATACACGTTCGTCATTCATGAAAGTACACCAACCCTTAATTATTCACACCGAGGCTTCGCTAGGCTGGGGTGGGCAGGAGATTCGCATTCTGACGGAATGCTGCTGGTTCCGCGACAAGGGGTTTCGCTGCGTCTTGATGGCCCCGCCTGGCTCTCCGATCGCGGAGACATTCCTCAAACAAGGTTTTGAGGTGATTGCGGTGACGTTTCAGAAATCCAGCCAGATCGGCGATTTCTTCAAGTGTTTGCAGGTTTTCCGCGACATGAGTCCATATCTAGTGGGCAGCCACTCCAACATCGACACACGGGTAGCCCTTGCGGCGGCGGCATGCGCAGGGATCAGGCGCCGCGTGCGCTACCGCCACGTGAGCATCCCCGTGAGGCCATCGCCTTGGAATCACTTTATCTATCGAATCATCACCACGCGAATCATCACCACCGCTCACGCGATCACTGCAGCTCTCTCAAAAGATTTTTCGTTGCCGTCAGGATTTGCCCAATCAATCCCGACCGGTGTCGCCAACACGGACCTATCTGACAAAAATGTGGCACGGTCCAGCGTGAGAGAGTCGTTAGGCATTCCCCAGACCGCTCGGATCATCACACAGGTGTCCGTCCTTAGGGCGTGGAAGGGCCACCAGTACCTATTGGCGGCCTTCGATCAACTTGCCACAATACACCAAGATTTGCACTTGGTGCTTGTAGGCGGTGGCCCAGGACTCGAATACCTGCCAGCACAGATTGCGGGACTTTCATCCCGGGATCGAGTTCATCTCGTGGGCCATCAGGAGGACACCTATCCATTCTTTAAAGCGGCTGACATTGCCGTTTTGGCTAGCACCGGTGGGGAGGGCGTACCACAGAGCACGCTGCAATGTTTTTCCTGTGCAACCGCATTCGTAGGAACCGACGTCGGAGGCATCCCTGACATCGTGACCTCGGGGGAAAACGGCCTGCTCGTACCACCAGCGGACTCGCAGCAATTGGCCAAGGCACTGTCAACTTTGTTGCAAGATCCCATTTTATCAGCAACGTTGGCAGCCAATGCACGCACGACATTCGATCAGATTGGATCCGTGGATTACATGGGCCAAAGCATCCGTGCATTTTTAGACCTTTGACCATTCATGGGCCTAGCCTTGACCACCCACTCCGCCATCGGTAACGATCTTCACCTTGTTAGCCTAAAACACCCAAAGGATGATTTCAATCAGTGCCCGCAGATCATTCACGTTTCATGCTACTAGATCCATCAAAATTGAATGCCAGAGGTGACCTCCTTCCCTGATCTCGTCGGTGGTGCGACCACCACGCACCACATCCGCCTCATCATCTGCAGACGCGGATGGTCGACTACCGGCGGGGCTGAACGATTCTTGCTTCGTTTCAGTGATGGACTACTGAAAGCGAACCTTTCCTCGCAACTGGTAGTTGATTCCCGCTGCCCGATGAAATGGCTTCATGGCCAGCCGATTGAACGAATCGACTCGACCGACCCAGAAGTCTTTGCCAGCGAAGCGATCAAGATCAAGGTACGCGAGACTGGCGCCATCTTATTCTCGATGGAACGCTTGCCAGGTGCAGACATCTTTCGAGCGGGTGATGGAATACACTCTGCCTGGCTTGACCGCTTGGCGGCTGAAGACGGTAGAGTGCGAAACTGGTTTCGGCGATGCCGCAAAAAACACCGTCAACTTCTGCAGTTAGAGCATCGATTGTTTCAGGATCGAACCTTGCGCGTGATTGCAAACAGCCGCATGGTTGCCAATGAATTGATGGCGATCCATGGATTCCCTAACGAACGAATTGCAGTGATCCCCAATGGATATGATCCCATTTTCACGGATGAAGAAACCATAAAGGAAAAACGGGGGGCCCTGCGTTCACAGTTGGGCATTCCCGATCATGCCGTAGTGTTTCTTTTCGTTGGTTCAGGTTGGAAACGGAAGGGTACGCAATTCTTAGTAGATTCCTTCCGTGCACTCAATGATGCAAATACTTGGTTAATTCTGGTGGGAAAGGGACATGTGGCACGTGCGGCTCATCCGCGAATCCATCTGGCAGGACCGATAGCGGATCCAACAGACTGGTTCTTCGCCGCAGATGTATTTGCTTTGCCAACCCTCTACGATCCGTTCTCCAATGCATGCCTTGAAGCAGCTTGTCACGGATTGCCTGTAATCACGACCGATGCCAACGGCTTCAAAGAAGTGTTAGAGCAGTTTCCTCAAGCTGGCCAAGTGGGTCCCACACCACGCTCCGTTGCAGACTGGGGTGAAGCATTGCGACACTGGTTGAACCCAGCCTTACGTGAGGGGGCTACACCATCATTGCAGGCAATACGCGACCACTTCACCATGAAACGCAACGTTGAGGCCACTGTGGATTTTGTCCGAAGAAGCTTTTACTAATGTTTGCCATGCAAGTGCCACTCCCGATTACCGTCTGCATGATGTGCCTTAATGAAGAAACGCACCTTAAAAGATTACTTGCCCAGGTACCTGCATTTGCGGAGTGGATTCTGCTAGATACCGGAAGTACCGATAGCAGTGCCGAGATTGGAAGATGTGCAGGGGCCGTCGTTCGCTCAGTTGCGTGGTCAGGATTTTCCGAAACGCGGCGGCAACATTTCGCCATGGCATCTCAACCATGGATTCTTTGGATCGATGCTGACGAAGAAGTGACTCAAGAACTGGTGGATGAACTTCGGCAGCTATTCGCTAATGGGCCAAGCCACGCCGCCTATCGAATTAACCGAATCATGTTTTTCGAAGGAAATTGGATCCGCCATGGCGAATGGTACCCGGACCGGGTCTTGCGCCTCTTCCGCGCCGACCGGTGGACCATGCCGACTCGCGCGGTCCATGAGTCGTTACTTGTAAATGGGACCATTGGCTCACTTCGAGCGGAGCTTCCTCACTACTCCTACCGAGATTGGCACGATCGCAACCAACGAATCCAGAAATATGCACAACTTTGGGCAACTCAAGAAGCCACCAAAGGGAGGCGTTCAAGTCTGCTAGAAGCAACAGGGCGTGCGGCCTGGAAGTTTTTCAGAGCTTATTTCCTTAAGCGCGGCCTCGCGGATGGCCTACTCGGCCTTCGAATCGCAAGATCCTGCTCCAAGGAAGTTTACTTGAAATACGTGGCGCTGCTCAAAATTCAAAACAATCAATAAACCAATACTGCCTGCAGAGCCACGATCTCCCGCTTCTCTGTTAGATATGGGACGAAATATGAATGATCATCCTTAGTCTAAACTAAATTCCCATAAAATATTTTGGGACGACGGATAAAATGTCACCTATCTGTTTTACCAACGATTTACTATAAGCCAGAAATTTTTTGACCTGATAGAAGGAACATTCTCCTGACACAAAAGGTCCTAAAGCATTTGAATCCCTAGTGCATATTTTCTGTGTGATGTCAGAAAAGCTCTCACTCTGGACGGCAATGGCTGGCATGATGGCTGTTATGGAAAATTTTCTTCTAAGGACATAGGACATCCACCGATCAATGCAGCGATACTGAGCAATCCAAGGCCAAATGGAATCCTCCGTCGGAAGCACTTGAAGAAGATGGCGGCGAAGGCGCGGAGAGATCAAGTACGCATGAGTGCAAAATGCCCCTGAAATTTCATAGAGGCCGAATGCATCACACGGCACGGAAAGATGCTTAAAAGGTGGCGCAGGTTTTTTGCAACCAAGATAGGTGAGATCAGGAAGGGATGCGTGCCGCTTAAGGTGCCTTTTAAAAAAATCGTGCATGAACGAAAAAGAATCCAAAAGTTTAACGTCGTCCTCTAATATCACCACATGGCCAAAATTCTGCTCCTCAGCGAATTGAAGTGCTTTGCGGTGCGATAGGGTACAACCCGCAGATCCAACGACTTGAGAATCCGTGTTTTCTTTGAACCACGGTCTCTGTCCAGCCCCACGAAGACGTGACCCCAAAATTGCTGAAATTCGATGGATTTGATCACGCGAGATCCTGCCCTGACTGGTCGCCAGAAATTCAGTCCACCGGTCGACACGATGATCAAGATTGATGACAAGAAAAGCTTCAATCATGATAGTCTATGATAAAATTGACTACGAAGCGCGCTCGAAAACCACACGGTATCTACAGCAGCTAAAAAATTCATAATTTCATGGGTACTATCTAAAGTAAGTAAGAACAGGTTATCATTGATAGGATTAAACGAATCGTTCATCGAGCCCTTCCAACCTTCCAAGGAGCTTTCAAGCATGCAAAGACCAGAGAAGACAAAAGTACCGGGTCATCCTTGGACCGGGTGAAAAAGATGGAGAAACTAAAGCAACTCATTTTCCATCCCTCGGTAAAGCATCCCTGGACAATCTTCTTGAATCCCTGCCAAATCAGCTTTTTCCCAGCATAGCGAAAAAGAAACCGGTATCCCGTCTTGAGAGCCTCTGAGCGTTGATCGGCAGGCACGAACGCAAGGTTTTTAATAAAAACCCGCTCAAGGTTGCAGATCATCTTTGTGAGGTCTGATGAAGCATTTGATCCATGAATGCGATACCACAAACTGATGTGATTCACTCGAACCACATCACCGACATGCGACAGCCGCATCCACAAATCGAGGTCATCACCGCCCCAGACCGTAACGTCAAAACCGTGGCATTCTAGCAGAGCGGATCTACGAATCAGTGTTTGTCCGGGGGATGTAAATGGATTTCCATTAAAAAAGTCGGAAATTTTCAGCGATCGTTGTGCCCCATCGCCTCGATTCTGGTCTAAGTCATCCCTTGCCGTATGCCGCGCACAATGGCCACCCACCATCACAGCATTCGTTTGCTCTAAGAATGCGACCTGCCATGCCAACTTGTCAGCAGGCCACAAATCATCGTCATCTAAAAAGGCGAGCCATTCCCCGGTCGCCATGGCGAGCCCTGCGTTTCTCGCCGCAGCCGAACCTTTGTTCTCTTGGAAAAGGTAGGTGATCTTCTTTGCAGCAATATAGCTCTTCAAAACCTCCTCCGTGTCGTCCGAACTTCCATCATTGACGACGATCACTTCGAAATCTTCAAACGTCTGTGCAAAGACAGACTCCAGCGACTCGCAGATAAAGGCGGCGTGATTGTAGGTCGGGATAATGACGGAAACGCGTGGCATGTTCTTCTCTGAAGTTGGATAAGTTCGGTACAGTACCACAGTTGACAGACCAATGGCGAGCACGGGGGAAACTTTTTCCTCCCGTTCAAATGTGACAATCTCGCCGATATAGCCGACCCAAGTCACGAAATTCGGTTCTCACTGGCAAGCTCAAAACGCTCCGCCGACCTGGGACGGGCGGTAGGACAGAACCGTCCCGGCGCGCTAACCCGTGGCTCCTACTCCCAGTGCCTCCAACCCCGCCGAATGCGATCCCGTGCACGCAGTAACACAACCTCCATCAACGGGTAAACTGGTTCCTCCTAGAATTCAAGCAACACACCTTGCCGATCACGCCAAGTGAATTGCGCGTCATATTCTCAATGTGATTGGTGCTCAGAAAGTCACTTTGAATGTCGCTAGTACATTGAGCCAATGAATCGCAGGAACTCAGCGGTAAAAGATCCGATTCCAAAGACTTTTACGCAAATATTCCAGTTTTGCCTGCCAATCTTGTGCTGCGGACTCGGCAAGAGCTCGGGCAGCGGTCAACTCAGTAAGTTCGTTTTCGAGTCGTTTTAAATTAGAAAAGTGTTCCTGGGCGATCGTTTCGGCGTATGTCTTTAAATCCGTTGTCTTTTTGAGGATTTCCCTCAACTCTTCGATTTCATTGGTGGAATTTCCTGATTTGGCGAACTCGAACGGCAGAGGGAGGGTGAGACCAAGGATCTTCCCAGGGCTGGTTCCCTTCAAAACCTCAACATAGTACTGGGGCTTGTGCAGTAGGATCATGGCAAGCGCGTCGGTGTCATCAATATACGGTAGTAACAGGCTAGCAATAACTCTTTCAAACTCAACCAATCGCTCCCTAGGAATCAGCAAGAGTCCGAGTTCCTTGGCGTCAGAAAAATAATTCTCCTCAACTCCATTGAAGTTATTAGGCGAGAAAGCGTTTGTAAGGGCACCCAGAACCGTGTAACCGAGACGCTCACTCAAAGATAAAAGTTTAACGCCCGAACTTAGGGAATTACATTCTGCGAAGATGATAGGTCTGTGCTTTTTAATTGTTTCAACAGCACCATTCAAGACGCTATCCTCCATGCCCTCAACATCAATCTTGATTAGGTCGACCTGATCAATGTCTAGTGAATCGATGGACACTACCTTGACGCTATAGTCCCCGTCTCCCGACACGAACGGCGAGTCGTAGAGAGCCAATCCTCCCAAGTTTGCGTCATCACTTTGGCTAAGGCTTGAGAGGCCTACATTCGAGAGTTCGTCGGAAACTGCAGCATTGAATGCAGTCACGTTGCCGAGATTGTTGAGTTCGATGTTTTTGGTGAGGATATCAAAGATTTCCCTCCTAGGTTCGAAGGAATAGACCTTCCCCTGCTCGCCGACTAATCTTGAAAATGCCAAGGTATGTGTTCCAATGAAAGCACCGATGTCGAACACACATGAACCGGGGCGAAGGAAACCACCGATCAGGTCGATCTCGTCTTGAGCCCATTCTCCATACGTTTTGATCGCGCGTGAGACGCAAGAATCAAAGTCAAGGACTTCCATCCTCCCGTATCGTGTTAGGGTCTGACTCATATCAAAATTCTTTTAAATAACATTGGTGAATTGGACTCAAGCATAAAGAGATAGGTTCTGTAATATAAATACCAGCGACAAATTAGATCCTCGGAATGTCTTTAAATTTTCCACCAGAAATACTATGTGCCTTTCCCGCGTTAATAAACTGCCTTTCGAAAAAATGCCAAGACCAAGAGGCGAGCAGAATCGTGAGGACAAGCACGAGGCCCAAAGCCTTGCCGGGGGCGAGACCCTCGATCCGTTTGATGGATAGGATGACCGGTAAATGCCATAAATAGATTCCATAGGAGATGGTTCCCAGATATCTGAAGGGCATGGTTGCGTTCACGATTCCTTGATTTCTGATGCTACAGGCAAGAAGAATAAACATCCCAAGAGAAAACGCGGCAAAAGTTCGCCAAAAGACAACCATCAAGGAATAGTCCCAGAACGAGGCCTTGGGCCAGTAAAGACTCAGCATAAGCCACATCATAAGACACGCGATCGGAAGGATCAATAGTGGTCTCTGTGTTAAAAAGTTCAATCTCTTGCGTTTGTGCGAAGATCGAATCAGGCGGCTAAGAACAATACCTACAGCAAACTGATCAAGCGTACCGGGAAGCTGGGTAGTTGCCCAAAACCGGTAGTAGGGACCCGTCACTAGGTCGATAGGAAACATCGTTAAGGCGCAATAGCGCCACAGCCAAGCGATTGGAAATGCTATGGCAGGAATCAGCCACCACCTGCAAGATCTCATGGAAGGGGCCAACAGAAGAATTAGCAAATAAAACTGCATTTCAACGCCAACGGACCAGTTGGGTCCATTGATCGCTCCCTGCCAACTCCTATCCGTATTGTGCAAAAATCCGAGGTGGCTTATCAGGTTCCCAAGGAAACCGTTCTGAAATATGATAGCGGGAACCACCAGTGCAAGAAAGACTAAGCAGGTCAAATAATGAAGCGGAAGAATCCGAGCAATGCGGTGAATAGCGAATTGCCTACGAAATTGGCAGATTTCGAATCGATCGAGCAAAGAAAATGCAGAGAGAGAAATCACAAATCCTGAAATCACAAAAAAAAGGTCCACACCAAGCCACCCGATGCGAAACCACAAAAAAGGACCTGAGATTGGAAACCCAGTCCACTTTAGATGCTCGATGACATGATACACGACCACGGAAATTGCAGCTCCTCCCCTGAGTAAGTCAACAAGTGGAAAATAGGTTCTTTTATTCATTCGAATTCAGGGTCAGCATCAATATCTTGAGGTTCAATCGTCCGAACTTCATCGAGATACAAACTTGACGAGTGGAATGGGACTACAGCACCAAAAAAAATTATTAAGTAGGAGACTCATGCATCAGATTTTTATACCCACACGCACTGCGTAGCTAACCCGATGAAGAAGAATTGACGGATTGCGGCCGAAGAATTCGTCAACGGCCTCTCTTGAACCTTCCCAATGACCATAGTCATCAATAATTAAGACGCCTCCTTTAGATAGAAGAGGGTACAGCACCTCAAGCTCGACCTTTGTGGATTCATACCAATCCGTATCCAATCTAAGTAAAGAAATTGTTTTGGGTGTCTCCATTTTGAGGGTCTCAACCACATCGCCCTTTACCAATTTAAAGTCTCGCTCTCCGAATCCTCGCGATCGAAAAATTTGTTCGACATCGAATTGATCCGCATAGCACCATTTTCCGTCTTCTGCGTAGGTTTTAATGTAGTGTGATGCTTCAACACCATCGACATCCACATCACGACTTGATGGCGGAGTCATTCCTTCAAAAGTGTCATACATCCAGAAGCGGCGGTGCTTCCCTAAATTGAATTCAAACCACGGCCTTGGTGCTACGGAAGCAAATTCTCGCATCGTCAAGGCCGCAAGCAATGAGCTTCCGCCGCGCCAAACACCACATTCAACGACGTCGCCTTTGATCCCGCGCTGCGCAACATACCGAGCCGCCTGATAGGTTGAAAACATCACTTCCTTCGAAGTCATGGTATATTGACGAGCCTCCTCAAATAGCCTGAGAAAGACTAAGTCACGGTCAACATCACCGATTGGATAATCTTCGATTTCCGCACGATGTGTTGCTGAGTAGACTACTTCGCGTTTTGTGTTCATTGTAATTTTAGCCAGTTGAAATACGTCTCTAAACCCGTTTCGAAAGGATCTTTAAAAGCCATTTGTAAGTCCCTTCGGTCGCGATACAGAACACGCATGGATTTAATGATCTTAACACCATTATCAAAGGTTCCGTAATACCACCAGCCTTCTGGAATTAATGGGTCGGTCGCACTGAGGACCTCCTGGCGATACCACCACCACAATTCATAGATTTCCGCATTGTTTTGGGCATAGCGACGTGTCATCGTGTCACCAATTGGCCCTAATTTTGTGAAATGATAGAAACGCAGGGGTCTGCCGTTGATTTGCGCCTGTCCTGCTTCATCATACAACATCGTTCGTTGGCTTAGATTCCAGCTTGCGACATTATAACCTGGATCACGCAAAACCTTCACGTCATCGAAGAAACAGGGCACAAGATTACACCACTTCTGATCAACAAAAATGCCGATGTCCAAACGGTCATGACATAAATCAAACAGGCGGTCCGCCCACCATTGGGCAAACCGGTGGGCCTCATGACTTTGATTTACCGCGATAAACCCTAGATTGAATACACCGTAATCCAAGGAAGTAATTTCATTGTCTCGAATCGCTTGATGATGGGTCGCTGGCTCCGGATCAAGTTGGTGGGGGGTAAGGACAATAGAATAATTATCAAGGAGATCAATTACTTCAGTCATTTGATTGAAAACGGCGATATCGGGGTCGAAATAGACCACTTTCGCTGCGGTCGGATCAGCCATGATATACTGCAACGCGCGCCCTTTGACAGCTGTGCAAGCTTCAACTATATCGTGCTTGAAAAGCCAACTGTTTGTATCCTCCCCGAACAACATCTCGGCGGTGATAACACGATCAAAATTTTCAATTGATAAATCGAATTCAAAGCCTGGTGGATGTTGGTCGGTAATAACCGCCCAAATGACCCAATCAGGGTGATGTCGTCGTAGTGTTTTTGCTAAAACTCGAGCCCGATTGAGATAGCTGAAGGAAAAGCTCGTATATGCATGTATTTTCATTTGAAAACTTAATTTAGGGAATCAAATGACATTCGGCTACGATTCTGTATAACCTCGGTTGTCGAGTTTTCTTCGCGTCGGCCTTCGGCGAGCTTCCTAGCAGCGTTACTGCGAAAAAATTCGAACAGAGCTTCTTCATCATCCAAGATAATTCCGCGGCCTGTTTCTTGTACCGCAGCCGCCACATTACCGGAACCAGGATTGGTGATTACGTAGGCTGCTCCAGCCAACGCTTCAAAAGTAGTAAATGAAAATGTCTCTGGCCAAGTTGGCCAGTGAAGAACCAAATCCACTTGGTTGTTGCTGACCGACTCCGACATAGCATTTGGTTCATTTGCAGTTACGGTGACATTAGTCCAATCGACGAAATCAATCTCTGGAGATTTTTGCGACATCACAATGAACTGATAGTCACTCTCGGCGAATTCCGCTACGAGATCGGCAAAAACTGTCCAGCCTTTATGCCTAACTGGTGCGCCAAGGTACGCAATTCTAATCGGCTCTGGGTTTACAATCTTAGATATTGAGGCCCGGGGGAGGAATTTTAAGCTGACATGGGGAATAACAACGAGCGACTCAAAAATCAGATTGCTTTTCGAAAGCCAAAACTTGGCCGTAACTTCAGATGGGGATATAATCTTTATATGGTTACTCCGGAAAAAAGACTCCATCCTCAAACTGTGTGACACGCGTTCTTTCCCAAATACACAGAGTTCACACGAATTCGAGTCGACTGCTGGTGCACCGCAATAGCTGAGTTTATTGCGTTGTAGAGTGTAGCTTGGGCAAATTGAAAAGAAATCATGAAGCCAAAATAGACACGATTCGCGGCGGGATGCTTGAATTAACTCAGTGATTTGCTCGGGGAGGTGACCTAGCATGTGATGAATGACTATTTCAATCCTCGCTTCATCAAAACCATGTACAACTGATATCAGAGTTGACATGCGCGAGCACCCTAAATCATTTCCGTTAATCACGAGGTTTATAATGGTGTCCGGCTCTTCGCAAATATGGCCTAACCGTGGAAGTGCGTGCCAAGGGTGGATCTGTAAGTAGGTGAAGCCATTTGTTTTAGCCTGAACCTCCTCATGTTCGATGCAAAGCTGAACCCCACCCGTCACTCGACGATAGTTATCATTAGAGACAGAAACAATGATCCCTGAATGCGTTCCGTCCAGTGCCTTGTTGATTTCCTTTTGTAACTCGCTTTTGGTAAACAGTTTTGATGGGTCTGATTTGCTGCGCCAAGTATGCACGATGCTTTCGAGGGGAAGCAATGTTTTCAATATCGCTTCTTCTTCGCGAATAAATTGGTTGGCCGAAATTACTTCTGGCGAGGTTGCTTCAATTTTGCGAGTAAATGCCCTAAAGCGAGGCCTTATCATGCCGTTCTTTTTATAAGCAAGTTTTCGGGAAAAAGGTCTTACAGTCAGGTTCTTTTTGAAGATCAATCGCAACAGCCAGCGTCGAGGCTTACCACTTTTATGAAAAGATATTTTCTTAAGTAATACGTTCATTGGTGGATTTACTCGGATTTCCAATTGTTTAATGAAGTTTGCAAAGCTGCAATAACTGGGCGGATTATAATTCCAACATTAATCAGTTTCGAGGAATCCATAATACAATTTGAACGCGCTGTGACAGCTCCTGTCGTATAGAACTCCGCATCACTTTTCCAGAACTCGAATTCGCGCTCGGGCTTGAGGATTTCCTTGATCATTTCCGAAACGTCGGCGGTTGAGACATAACCCGGATTGGTCACATTATACGTTCCAAAGGGTACTTTCTGGAACCAGCAATCAAGGCATGCATTTACAAAATCGCCACGGTGGGAGAGCGAGTTGAAATTGTTGTAGACCTTGGCATAACGCTGGATCTTAGAGAGGTAATTTCGCGGGTTGTCGAATTCATCGAAGGGAATTCGCAGCCTCCAGATGAAGTTCTGGCCGACATCTTTAATCGCCTCCTCACCGAGGGCTTTGGTGCCGCTGTAAAAGCTGCAGGGTTCATCGCGGAAGGAAAAGTTTGGAGTCATCGTTTCATCGAAGCCGCGAATTTTCTCAGGCGAGTGTTTGGCGATGGCCACAAACTCAGGTTTGGTCATGTCCTTCTCGACGACCCAGCCATTTCCATAATCAATCCAGGCCCCGGCGAAGATGCAGCCCGAGGAGACATGACCAAACGGGATGTCAAGAGCGGCACATGCGTGGGCAAGGACTTGGGGGAAAAGAGTGTTGCCCTGCAAGGTATCGGCCTTGGCGGCTTCGCAAGCGTCGACATTTGGTTTCCCCGTGTAGCCGGCGGCATTGACGATAAAGTCGGGTCTGCTCGACTTGAGGTAGTCGTAGAGCGACTGGAACTTCGTATAATCGACCTCTGAGCGAGAAAGCGCCACAAAGCGCTGGCCACGGCGAGTGAGTTCCGTTTGAAATGCGTGGCCGATGTAGCCGGTGGCGCCGAGGAGGAGGATCATGGTGGTAAAGTAGAAAGTGGAAAGTAGAAAGCTGAAATGAGAGAGTAGAAGTTTATGATGACTCAGATTGTTAAGAATTTGTGGGGGTTTTGGAAGTTGTTTTTTGAGTTGAAGCCACGTTCATCACCAAGCTTTTAATTCGCACGTTCATCGGTGTCATCTGCGGTTGATAATTCTATCTGGATTTGGAATTTTCGATGCGGTGGCTTTCTTGAATGACGTTTTCGAGGTAAGCTCGGTATTCGCAGTGAGGCATGTCGGCAGCGATGGTGGCGAGTTGTGAGCTGCTCAGGAATCCGTTTCGGAATGCAGCTTCCTCGGGACAGCCGATTTTGATGCCGGTGCGGGATTCGATGGTTTGGACATAGGCGCTGGCCTCGTGAAGTGACGTGCTGGTACCAGCATCGAGCCAAGCGAAGCCGCGACTGAGTTTTTCTACGCGTAGGGTGCCTCTCCTGAGGTATTCGACATTCACCGCCGTGATTTCCAACTCGCCGCGTGCCGAGGGCTTGGTGTTTTTGGTAATTTCGACGACGTCGTTGTCGTAAATATACAATCCTGGCACTGCGTAATTGCTTTTTGGTTCCTTGGGCTTTTCTTCAATGGAGATGGCCTTGCCGTCTGCGTCGAATTCGACGACGCCGTAGCGTTCGGGGTCATGAACATGATAACCAAAAATGGTGGCCCCCGAGGTGAATTCCGCGAATGCCTCACCAAAGCCATTGTTGCCGTAAAAGATGTTGTCGCCGAGGATCAGCGCCACGGCGTCGTTGCCGATGAACGACTCAGCGATTAGAAATGCTTGGGCGATGCCCTCGGGTTTTGCCTGTTCGCGATACTCGATGGAGATCCCCATGCGCGATCCGTCTCCGAGCAGCTGCTTAAAACGCGGCAAATCATGCGGTGTCGAGATCAAGCAGATTTCACGAACCCCACCCTCAATGAGTGTGGTGAGCGGATGATAAATCATCGGCTTGTCATAAACCGGCTGGAGTTGCTTGCTGGCAACGAGTGTCAGTGGATAGAGACGGGAGCCAGCGCCGCCGGCGAGGATGAGGCCTTTCATAGGTAAAGTTGAAAGTTGAAAGTTGAAATGAAGAAGGTGTAGGGGTAGAGTTGAAATGTGGAACTTCTGCTCGGCGCTATTTCAGCTTTCTGCTTTCCTTGTTTTTGTTTTATTTACCATGGTTGTCATAATGGCGATTAGTTCGCTGGCTTCGACTTCGATGGGGAGTGATTCTTGGGCAGCAACTTCGCATTCTTCGCGAAGAAGTTCCAGCCAAAGTAATGTTTCATCAGCTTCTTGAAGGGCTCCACCCAGCTTTGAAATGAACTCGGAATCAGAACGGGCCCGAGACGCCTCACGGACATGAGCTGCGACTGAGGTACCTGCTCGCAGCATTTGATGACCACACACCCTGACCTCCTCACGATTTTTTGGTAAGGTCACATAAAAACGGATCACCAAACCCGCGAACCGCTTAGTCCGGTCCCTAAAGTCATCCCTCAATCTTCCATTTCTCTCCATCTTTCTGCTTTCTGCTTTCTAATTTTCCTCACTGCCCAGGCGTTGCAACTGATAGCTGCCGTCGAGAATCTGTTGCCACCATTCTTGGTGCTCAAGATACCACTCGACTGTTTTTCGAAAACCTGTTTCGAAGGTTTCTTTTGGTTCCCAACCGAGGTCTGTGCGGATTTTGGTTGGATCGATGGCGTACCGGAGGTCGTGACCCGGGCGGTCGGTTACGTAGGTGATCTGATCTGCGAAGCTGGTCCCTTTTCTCGTTTCAACACCCAACTTTCCGCTTTCGACGCACTCGTCAAGGATGTGGCAAAGCACTTGGACCAAGTCGATGTTCTTCATCTCGTTGTTACCACCGATGTTATAAGTTTCTCCGGGAGTTCCTTTTTCTAACACAGTTCGGAGAGCTGAGCAGTGATCGCCGACATAGAGCCAGTCGCGGATGTTTTCGCCTTTTCCATAAACGGGGATGGGCTCACCACGGAGGCACTTCAGAATCACCACGGGAATCAGTT
Organism: Akkermansiaceae bacterium; assembly: GCA_026461385.1. Lineage (GTDB taxonomy): Bacteria > Verrucomicrobiota > Verrucomicrobiia > Verrucomicrobiales > Akkermansiaceae > Luteolibacter. Next base: position 29,084 of record JAPJNB010000239.1, on the reverse strand, counting down.
TTTCTGGGAACTGATAGGGCCCATAGTTATTCGAGCAGTTAGTGACTAGGACCGGAAGACCGTAAGTGTCGTGCCAAGCACGGGCGAGGTGGTCGGATGAGGCCTTGCTGGCGGAATACGGTGAATGCGGCGAGTACGGTGTTGTTTCAGAAAATCCTGAGTCATCCGGTCCCAAAGAGCCATAGACTTCATCCGTCGAAACGTGAAGGAATCTAAAGGCGGATTTTCGGAGGGCGGAGGACGGATTTTCTGAGACTCCGACCTCAGAGATTCTGGAATTCCAATGATTCTTCGCGGCCTGCAATAGGTGGTAAGTCCCGAGAATATTCGTTTGAATAAACTCGCCGGGCCCATCGATCGATCGATCGACATGGCTCTCCGCCGCAAGATGCATCACCGCGTCTGGTCGGTGCTGCGCAAAAATACTCGTCAGGGCCGAGGCGTCACAGAGGTCGGCTTGGACAAAGTGATAACGTTCGTGGGCTTCGTAGCCCTTCAGCGACGAAAGATTCCCAGCGTAAGTGAGTTTGTCGAGATTGACGACGTGGTGCGAGGTCTCATCAAGAATTTGGCGGACGAGATTGGATCCGATAAAACCGGCACCACCTGTAACAAGAATTTTCATAAATAGGGATTTTGGAGGGGGAGTGCTTAAAAACGATTCATTCAAGTTACTCACTTAAGAGGATTTATAAAAGTGGGAATCGTCAAGATCAATCGTTCTCTTGATACTGCAATCGATAAAGATGGGCATAAAGGCTGTCGGTGTCGTTGTTGAGCTCTTGGTGGGTACCGCTTGCAACGCATTGGCCATCCTGCATGACGTGAATGGTTCCCGCATTGCGAATCGTGGAAAAGCGGTGGGCAATGACAATTGTGGTTCGTCCCTCCATGAGTCGGTCGAAGGCAGCTTGGATTTGGTGCTCTGATTCGCTATCCAACGCGGAGGTGGCCTCGTCTAGCAGGAGAATGGGCGCGTTTTTCAAGAAGGCACGCGCGATCGAGATGCGCTGCCTTTGGCCACCCGAAAGGCTACCACCATTCTCACCCACCTGAGTGTCATATCCTTGAGGCTGCTCGAGGATGAAGTCATGGGCATAGGCTGCTCGGGCGGCAGCTTCGATTTCCTCCTGAGAGGCGTCGGGTCGAGCAAAGAGGATGTTATTTCGAAGGGTATCGGAAAATAGGAAGGTATCTTGGCTCACCAGCGACATTTGGTTCCGAAGAGATGGCGTGGTCACCTTCGAGACATCTTGTCCATCGATTAGGATCGACCCCTGCTCAATCTGGTAAAATCGCTCGATGAGGCTGAGGATGGTGGATTTTCCACTACCCGAGGGGCCAACGAGTGCGGTGACCTGGCCACCAGGGCAGTGAAGTGAAACATTACGAACCACCGGATGGCCTGGGCGATAGGCAAACGTGATATCATCAAGCTGGATGGCTCCAGTTCTAACTTCAAGCGGCTTGGCGTTTGGCACGTCTGGAATCGAGCAATCGGTGTCTAGGACGTCATAGAGCATTTGTACGCCCATGAGTGCCGATTCCAGCGCAACATTCATTTTGGCGATGCGCTTGATCGGCTCGTAGGCCAGCAACAGTGCGGTTAGAAAGGCGATCAATGAATCTGCGGGCTGGCCTTCGACAATATTACGATAACCACCGTAGAAAACCAAACTGGCAACGGCGATCCCTCCCATGAACTCCATCAACGGGCTGGTGCGGGCAGAAACCTTCGCCATTTTATTCGATAGCTTTTCAACACCTCCAATCGAATCATCAAAACGCCGATGCATCCGATCCTCGAGATTATAGGTTTTAATCAGTTTATTGCCGACGATGGATTCTTGGGTCGCGGAGATCACGTGAATTGCGCCAAGCATTTGAGAAGTGGCGACTTTTCGGATGCGCTTGATGATGTTACCGAGAAGCAAGACCACTGGCATCATGATGCAAATCGCGATGCAAGAGAGCCGCCAGTCCAGTAAAAACATCGAATAAAGCAATGCAGCCGCGGTGAGGACATCCTGCACCCGCGTCATGAGCAAATTCATCACCATTCGAGCAGAGTTCGCTGCTTGAGAGACGCGCGTGATCAAATCGCTCGAAGGATAACGAACAAAGAACGCGAGCGACTGCTTCAGCATGTGGTCGCCAATTCTCAACTGCTGCCTCGCAACGATGTTGTTCCCAATTTTTGAAAGGATCACCGTGGAGCCGTAGTCTGCTAGGCCTTTGATTAGAAATACGATGATGATTGCGATCGCGACATTGAAAAGTCTCAATAATCCTGGATGGCCTGATGAGGTAAACATCCAGTCGATGAGCCATGCACTGAGGTGGGAAAGTTTTTCCGCAAAAGACGCGGCTGAAGTGTGGGCTTTTACCGCAATTGCCGGCGGTACCGGCGCACCAAATACCACGGCCGTGATATTCTTCATCAGGAAAACGGTTGCGCCGGTTGCAGCAGCACCACATCCCATTAGAAGGAACGCGGTGAGATAGGGACCCACGTAATTACGGAAATTCTCCTTCAGGACTCTACCGATGAGTCCTCGAGAAGATGAATTGGAGAAAACTCCTAAGTTGATTTTAGACATAATCATGAGCTAACGTATAGTGTGATGATTCACCCAATCGACATAGCGGCGTAACCCTTGCATCAAAGGAGTGCTGGGTGAATAACCAAGGAGGAGATGGGCCTTGCTTACCTCTGCGAAGGTGAGAGGAACATCGCCAGGCTGATCGGGAAGGTAATTGATGGTCGCCTTTTTTTCGAGGATTCCTTCGATGCCTGAAATCAGTTGAGAAAGTGTGTTTGCTGCAGAGCCTCCCAGGTTGATGATCTCGAAATCCGACGCAGTGTAGCGGCCAGCAGCCATGACGCCGCTGATGATATCTTCGACAAAAGTGTAATCGCGGGCGGTACTGCCATCCCCGTATTGATCGATCGGCTTGTCTGCCATGATCTGATGGGTGAACTTGGAAATCGCAAGGTCCGGGCGTTGACGCGGCCCGTAGACGGTGAAAAATCGCAAGCATACACAGCGGATGCCGTGAAGGTGTGAGTAGTTGGAGCAGAGCTGCTCGCCCATGAGTTTCGTAGCTGCGTAGGGAGAAATCGTGCGTTGAATCAGATCATCCTCCGCAAAGGGAACCTTTTTATTCACTCCATAAACGGATGAAGATGAAGCAAAGACAAATTGCTTCACGCCGGTGGTTCGGCAACCTTCTAACAAATTAAGCGTGCCGTCGACATTCGTACTTACGTACAACTGCGGATTCGCAATGGATGGCCGCACACCCGCACGGGCTGCTAGATGAAAAACTTGATCAAATTTGGTCGATGCGAACAACGAATCGACCCGTGCCTTGTCGCGAATGTCGCATTTTACAACGGTGATCCTGTGGCGGAAGCCTGCGATATTTGCCTCTTTGATACGGGGATCGTAGTAGTCGTTAAAATCATCGATGATGGTGATTTCCGCGCCCTCGGCGAGCAAGGCTTCACAAAGATGGGACCCAATGAAACCTGCGCCACCCGTGACTAAAATTTTTGCGGGTTTGGTAATCATTTCCCGGAGGTTGGATTGGCAAGATAGAGTTGAGGGTTCAACGCGGGATCATTGTACATCTTGAATTGATAATAGACGGCAAAAGTCTTGGTCCCACTCGCAACTTCGCTGAGGAGGTCGCCGAGGCACTGGGTTAAATCCGTGCGTTGCTGGATAATACGGGAAAGCTTTTCCCCACAAGTCGCACGATGATTCTCGCTGGCATCTTCTCTAACTGCCTCTTCGTTCATGTGAAACTCCTTGAGGGACAGGATCGAAAGCCGATCGATCATCATTCCGGGAGTCTCAGAATTGCGCGGAACGCCGGACTCCTTTGGTTGAAGAGCGGCGACGAGCACCTTGTCCATTTCCTCGATGAAGTTGTTGCGCTCTTGATTGAACCGATCGATGGCGCGCTTTGCTTGGTGCACTCGCTCAGATCCGAGATCGTCTCGTCGAGCGATGTCTTCCTCGTGCCACAACTGGAAGTTACGCAGGTGATTTTCCTCAACGAGCTGGAGAAAGTCGGTGCCAGAGGCAGCAGGTGACTCGATGTGCCAGCGAGCCGTAAGATTGTTTTGGAGTTGGGAGATTTCTTCCGGATTGAATTGCATCGGCAAAGTGAACAGGTGTTTTCGGTGGCAAGAATGCTTGTGTGAAATCATCCTGAGCCATGTTGGGCTTGCCCCGCAACCCAAATCAACCCGTCCTCATGGTCACCAGAACACGTCCATCGGCGTGACCATCCCGCAAGGGTCGCGGCAGGTGATCCATTAGATTTATCCCATTTCAAATCGATTTGCCGGATTCCGCAGCTTTGGCAATTTGAAGAAGCTTCGCCTCACCCAGGCGTGGTGCGAGGATTTGAATTCCCACCGGTAGATCGTTCCCTCCATCGTCATCCGTCGTGCCACATGGCACCGAAATCCCAGGGATTCCGGCGAGGTTAGCGGCGATAGTGAAAATATCAGATAGATATTCGTGAAGTGGGTCGTCCGAGAACGTACCAATCGTGCGGGCTGGGCTTGGCGACACTGGCGAGAGAATCGCATCAACTTGTTTGAAAGCATTCTCAAAGTCGCGTTGGACGAGGATGCGAACTTTTTGGGCGCGGCTGTAGTAGGCATCGTAATAGCCGGATGAAAGCACATAGGTGCCAAGAATGATGCGGCGTTTCACCTCGGGGCCGAATCCTTGTTCGCGGGATTTCTGATATAAATCGAGGATGTCGCTGGGGTTCGAAGTCCGATGTCCATAGCGGATTCCGTCGAAACGCGATAAGTTCGACGAAGCCTCGGCGGGCGCGAGGACGTAGTAGGTGGCCACCGCATGCTCCGTGTGAGGCAGCGAAATTTCGACGATTTCTGCACCTTGGGCAGCGAGCGATTCGATGGCAGACTCAACCGCTTTGCGGACTCCGGGAGCGATCCCGTGCCCGAAGTATTCCCTGGGAATGCCAAGTTTCAGGCCTTTCACCCCATCATGCAGACTTGCTAGAAAATCGGGAACAGGCGCGTCCAAGCAAGTGGTGTCGAGCGGATCACTTCCAGAAATCGCCTGGAGAATCAACGCGGCATCCTCGACCGTCTGGGTGATCGGGCCGATCTGATCGAGCGATGAAGCGAAGGCCACCAGTCCATAGCGTGAAACTCGGCCGTAGGATGGCTTGAGTCCGACCACACCACAATGCGACGCGGGTTGGCGGATGGATCCTCCGGTATCCGAGCCAAGCGCCGCGATGGCCGTGAGGTCTGCCACGGCGGCGGCAGATCCTCCGGAAGACCCCCCTGGGATGCGACTGAGATCGCGGGGATTGCGAGTGACCTGAAGTGCAGAATTTTCGGTGGCAGATCCCATCGCAAACTCGTCCATGTTCATCCGTCCGAAAGGAATAGCTCCGGCGGCACGGAGCTTGCGGATCACCGTGGCATCGTAAGGCGAAACGTAATTTTTGAGAAATTTCGATCCGCACGTGCAGGGCTGGCCTAGGACGTTGATGTTGTCCTTGATCGCGATCGGGATACCGCCGAGGGGCAGGCTGAGGTCGGATTGGGCTGCCTCCGCAAGGGCGGATTCTAAGTCGTGGGTCAGATAAGCACCGGTCTGGCCGTCTCGGGCGTCGATCTGTGCGGAGAGGGATTCGAGGATTGCGGCGGGCGTGATTTCCCCAGCGAGAAGTTGTCGGCGGAGCTTCGTGATGGTCATGGTCAGAAAATGGATAGAAATTGAAGGGAGGGCGATCAGGCGTCGGTCACCACTTTAGGAACGCGGATCTGACCTTGGGCTTGGTCTGGGGCATTTTTCAATACCGCCTCAGGCGAGAGACTTTCATGTGGCGTGTCGTCGCGCATTTTTCCAAAAACCGTCGAATCATGGGCGGTGGGATCAATTCCTGAGACATCGAGAGCCGTTAGAATCTGAACTTGGCCTAGAATGGCTTCAAGCTGAGGTTGGAAAAGAGCGACCTCGTCGTCGCTCAGTTCGAGGCGTGCAAGATTCGCGACGTAGCGGACATCGATGTTGGGATGCGACATGGCGGTAAGCGTCTTGAAATGTCGGGGATTTTCCAAGTGCCAAGTGCGGGTTGGGCAAAAGACGTGGCCACAGCTCAAAATCACACTGGCGCGTTCCGCCATCGTCCGCTTAGACTCCCGGCATGAAGCTCGGAATCATCGGATGCGGAAAAATGGGCACGGCATTGATCCAAGGTGCCATTCGTGCTGGGGTGGTCACCTCCGCAGACGTGATCGGCTGCGATCCGAGCGAAAAATCGCGGGACGCATTTGCGGCAGCGACTGGGGCGCGGGTAGGCACGAGCATCGGCGATGTCGCTTCGGCTTGCGACGTGATTCTCCTCTGCACCAAGCCACTGGATGTCGCTGAAGCCATGAGCGACGCGGCGAAGGCGGCTGGTAACGCCCCGCACTTGGTGATTTCCATTGCTGCAGGCGTCACCCTTGCGGCGCTTGAGGCGGCAGCGTCTGAGAATTGTCGGGTCATCCGGGCCATGCCCAATACCCCCGCGCTTGTCGGCTATGGGGCTGCAGCTTATGCGGTCGGAAACCGAGCCACCCTCGAAGATGCGGAAATCGCAAAGTCATTGCTCGGTGCTGTCGGGCTGGCCATCGTGGTGCCAGAGCGCTTGATGGATGCAGTCACTGGGCTTTCTGGCAGCGGGCCAGCTTACGTTTATCTGATGATTGAAGCGCTTGCCGATGGTGGCGTGAAAGTCGGACTTCCCCGCGCGGATGCCCTCCAACTCGCGGCACAAACGGTGTTGGGTGCGGCCATGATGGTCGTGGAGACTGGCGAACATCCCGCCGTTCTCAAGGACATGGTCACTTCACCGGGTGGCACCACCATCGCAGGATTGGCCTCACTCGAGCGCAATGGTCTACGTGCCGCGTTGATCGAAGCCGTAACGGCAGCGACGCAACGCGCCACCGAACTTGGGAAGTGATCGATTTTGAGCTTCCCCAGATCCATGGGTTGCCTATGCTTCGTCCCATGATCCACCGGCTTGTTGCCTGCGCGTTGCTCTCGTTCTCTGCGGTTTTATTTTCCTCGTGTAGCACCGACTCGGAGTTACCCATTCTCGCAGGAGAGTCTCTGGCATCTGCCGGTAAGGGAGAAGCTCTATATCAGAATGCCAAACAAGCCGATGATGCTGGGAAATCTTCCAAGGCCATCAAGATCTATTCCGAGGTGGCCACGCGGTATCCTCACGCCCCATCCGCCGCAAAAGCACGTTTTCGCCAAGCGCAGCTGCTCGAGGAACGCGGCGAGATCATCAAGGCCTTTGAAGCCTATGATCAATTCCTCGCACGCTTTCAAGCCAGTGATCTCTACACCACGGCCCTCAACCGCCAAGCCTCGATGGCCCAATCCGCTGCCAACGGTGATGTGAAATCCAGCATTCTTGGAATCAAAACCAAACTTTCCCTCGAAAAAACCGTGGGTCTGCTCAGCAAAGTCCGCGACAACGCGCCGAAATCCGCCACCGCAGCCAAGGCTCAGTTCACCATTGGCGAACTGAATGAAGCCAAAAAAATGTCCAAGGAGGCCATCGCGGCCTACCGCCAACTTGTCCGAGATCAACCCGAGTGTTCGCTCGCCCCTGAAGCACTTTTCCGCATTGGTTTAATTCTAACTGCAGAAGCTGACCGTGGAAACCAAAACCAAGCGAATCTCGATCTCGCAAAGGAAGCCTTCAACGACTACCTGATCCAATATCCCAACCATTCGCGCAATGCCGAGGCTCACAAGAGGATTGCTGACCTGAATGGCCGGGACCTTCAACGCTCCTACGACATCGCTGTATTCTATCAGAAAACTGGCCGAGTCGAATCCGCAAAAGTATACTACCGCGACATCCTTGCACGGGTGAAATCAGGCCCCCTGCACGACAAGGCCAGCGCTCAGCTGAAGCAACTCGGTCAGTGACTTTTACGAACCTCTCCACCCCATGAAGCGCCTCGTACTGATTGCACCCTTGATGCTCGTGATTTCCTGCGCTGGGTACCGACTTGGCGGAACCCGGCCCTTGGCACTTGCTCAGGTCAAAACGATCGCGGTGCCCATGTTTGCAAATGCAACTCTCCACCCGCGGGCCGAAACACTTGCAACCTCGGCGGTGGCCGATGCGATTGTCCGCGACGGAACCTATCGCGTCACCAGCCGAGACCATGCCGATGCAGTTCTCGAAGGAACCTTACGCGAGATCAATTACCAGTCGATCCGAGGAACCCGCTTTGATTCCGCGCGTTCCGAAGAACTTGCGAACACCGCGATCATTGATTGGACACTCCGAGACGCCAAAGATCCCACGAAAGTTTTTGCTTCAGGGTCCTCATCCGGAACAAGCCAGTTGTTTGTGGACTCCAATCTTCAAACCGCGCGCAACAACGCATTACCTGAAGCCGTTGAGCGCGCTGGCGAAGCACTCGTGTCAAGACTCGCAAACGGATTCTGAACCCACGGCGTCATAGCGCTGTCACACCGACGCGGTAAAACCGTTGTTTCTCTAACGGATTGATCCCAAGAGTAACTCTTTTTGTAGTCTCATTTCCTGGATAGGTCGATAGGACAGTCCATCCTGATAGATTAACACTCGATTCGACCTTGTAGCTTCGGCCAGTCGAGGTTGGAAAAGAAAGCGTCATGCTGGATGCTCCGCTACGAGTGAATTCGACCGCAAACTTTGACGCTGCATTGAATGGATCGGTTGCAAAAACCAGCTCATCCACATCCGGTGATCCGTCGTTGTCATCGTCGGGATCCATGAGGTCTGGAATTCCATCGCTATCGTTGTCAGCAAGAAACGTGACCGCGAGCTGATCCATCGCGATACCCTGCGATGGTAACGAGGCGATCGTGAACGTTTGGCCGGAGTTCGGATGCCCAGGCGAATGAGCAATGCCCGTGAATTTCGTCCAAGTGAAGTTGGCTGGAACACTGCCAGTGCCAATCAAGCCAAGCGATGATTGACCCACAGGATCGGTGCCGGTTTGTTTGACGCCGATATCCGTAGAGGTCATCCCCATGGCGGGACCATCGGTTGCTTTGAACGAGCCCTCATAGGAAATAAATTGGCTCACCACGCCAGATACCACCACGGCAAGCCCGTCGGGTTCGCCATTTTGAATCCCAGAAATGAGCTTTGAATACACTCGGTAACCGGCAGAAGTGACGTCACCAGCAGTGAATGTGGAAAGGAGGTGAGTTCCATAAGTTTTTCCATCCGACCCATTATAAAGCACCAAACTGACATTCGAGAGGTTGCCCGTGAAACCCGGGCCAGCGACAACCTCGACAAACTCACCCGTGTCATCGCTGGCATTGTCATAGTGGATTTCATTGACGAAAACATCCGCTGGCAACACCCCACCGCCTGATCCGCGAGTGAAGGTAAACCTCAGTCCGAACGAGCTATTAGAAGGAATCGCAAGCCCTGTGACCACTGCGGATTTTGCCGTAGAAAGCCCATCCGCAATGGAACCCGTTGAGATGTTAGTGGACGACTCGAATAAAAGCTCAGGGATGGATCTTACCGCGCCATCGATTACCAAGTCCGTTTTCAAAGTGTCTTTGGTGCCACCCAAGGCCGCACGCCATTGTTCTGCGGTGAATGAAATTCTCAAGGCGGTTAGGAGTTTTGCCGATTGATTTACTAGATTCGTAGTAGCAATTCCGGTCGGCTCGCCAGGAAGAAAGCCAAGTGACGGATCCGTAGGTTTGCCATAGGCGTGAAACCCTGCTGCACCTGATGTCCCAGCATCCACCCCTTGCCACGTTCCTCCAGTGGTTGTCCATGGCGCTGGATCTGCCGTGCCACCAAACCCTGTGAAAGTCTCATTGATGGTTTCGCCGGGGGAAAGAAACGTGTAGGGTCCATCTGTATCATTTACCTGAAGCACCACGCTATCTGGGTCATAACCACTGGCACTCACGGTGAGCGTTACACTCCGTTGGAAATCTTGGATAAAATTTCGTCCCGTGTGGATCGCCACAGTCGCCGACTTTCCTCCAGCAGGAATGGTGATGGTCGCTGATACGGGCGATGCTGTAGCAGGATCATCTGACGCCACGTTCACCGTAAGGGCCGTCGTTCGCGATGCCGGCAAGGTTACTGTTAGATTGGTGGTTCCATCAGCGGAACCCTCGAGGATCGTGCTTGCGGAAAGGGCGGCATCAAGATTTGGAAAATCCGCATCCAATTCGATGTCCGCAAACATGGCGTAATGGTCAGATGCTAAGGCACTTGTACCTGACGCCAGCGGAGATCCTGACTTGGCGAGTCCCGATGTGTTAGAAAGATCCAAGGACGAGTTGTAAATCTCAGTTCCTAACGGACGACCCGCAATGGCCGGTGAAACTAGGAACAGATCGATCACCGAACCGCTTTGAAAAGTACTCGCTGAATTGTTAAGCTGCCTCGGATCAAGGCGGGTCACTTTCGGGCTACTAAAATAGCTCAGCGGGTTGGTCGAGTAGGTGATCGGAAGCGTGATATCGCTCCCGAGTACAAATGAAACAGGTAAGTCTGCAGGTGGTGTGGAGAAGGTCTTGGTGCTCGACGACAGGTTAAAGTCACCCATGATCATGAAGTTGTCATCGACCGTAAGACCTTGCGATACAAGGTAACCGGTGAGTCGGCGCATTTCCACGGTTCTCCGGTAGCGGTCTGCCAAGGTAGTCCCTGACTTCAAATGCGCGGAAATCAACACCGGATCGCGAGTGGTTCCTGGCACATCCACCTTGATCACCGGAAAGAGTCGGGTGATTTCCTTGGCCCCCTGTGGCGAGCGAATCACTTGAGTTGTTAGAAAAGGATAGCGTGAAAGAAAGGCAACTCGGAGACTGGTGTCGAGTGGTGCAGCCAAAGGCGTATCCGAACTTACCGGCGCTGAATAAACGTAGGGATAGCCTAGACGGGCGGCGAGTGCGTCCAAATCGTCGGGCGCGCCGGAAACATCCGCCGAGGCGATTTCTTGAAGAGCGACGACGTCCGCATGGATCCGAGACAAAACCAGAGCCACATTTTCATGATCTGGCGTGGAGGGGTCTCCCAAGCTATAGTCGGGGTAACCATCGACCGTGAAATGCGCACCAATATTGAACGTCGCCACGCGTATGGGCACCGCTTGCACGGCTGTGCAAACGAGAATCAATCCCAGGGCAGTAATCTTGCTGCGCATCGAGCCGGAGAATGGGTCAACTAGATTTCACTGTCGATCCATGATAGATTTTCCAAACGAATTGCAGCTTGGAAGACGTTCTACTTGAAAAATTTGGCCATTTGAGTCGTATGGAAGGGCCATCCATCTTCGAAATTATGCACCATCCGCTCATTGTTCATCGTCCGGCTCTTCGCTCGCTGATTTATTTGATCTCTGCGCTTTTTGGGCAGATCGGAATAAGCCACGGCGAACCAACTTCCATCGCGATCCCAAAGAAAAAAGTCGTTTTGATCGCTGGAGATCCTAGCCACGGGCCAGGCGAACACGAACACCGTGCTGGTTGCATGCTGCTCGCTAACCAATTGAACGAGAGCGGGTTACCTATTCAGGCGGTGGTATGCACGGGTGGTTGGCCGAAGGATGAATCGATCTTCAGCGGGGTATCCGCCGTAGTGATCTATTCCGACGGTGGCAGTGGCCATCCCGCCATCACCCACTTGGCAGAGCTTGAGAAAATGGCAGCGGTTGGAATCGGAATCGGCTGCATCCACTATGCCGTGGAGATTCCCAAGGGTGATCCAGGTAATGCGCTGCTCAACCTTCTTGGTGGCTATTTCGAGACAAACTGGTCGGTCAATCCTCACTGGGAACCCTTTTTCAAGCTACCAAAGCACGCGGTCACCCGTGGCATTCAAGATTTCAAAATTCGTGACGAGTGGTATTACCACATGCGCTTTCAGGAAAATGGAGTTGGTATCACGCCGATTTTAAGCGCATTGCCTCCCCCAGAGACCCTGAGGCGCCCAGATGGCCCACACGAAGGAAACCCCGAGGTCCGGGCGGCCGTTCTCGAGCGCAAGGAACTCCAACACACCTTCTGGGTCTACGAACGCCCTGCCGCACGAGGAGCCGGGCGAGCGTTTGGATTTACCGGTGGCCATTATCACAAAAACTGGCAGCAAGACAACTACCGGCGCATCGTCCTCAATGGCATCGCTTGGATCGCCAATTTCAACATCCCCGAAAATGGCGTCCCTTCCAAAACCCCAACGGCTGAGGAAATGTCAGCGAATCTCGATCGCAAATCTTGACTTCAGCGGTGGCCCACACTTACGGGACCTCCGAAGCACCGCGACCCATTTTCTCCAGCCAAACCACCAGCATCGCCATGTCCGCGGGGGTGATGCCTGGAATTCTTGCCGCTTGTCCCAATGTCGTCGGGCGGATTTCTGAAAATCGGACCTGTGCCTCCTTTTTCAAGCCATGAATCGTCAGATAATCAAACCCCTCGGGAAGCAACCTTCCCTCCTGCCGTGACATTCGCTCGATTTGAGCCTGCTGCCGACCCAAGTGGCCTTCGTATTTGAAATTTGTCTCAATCAACGGCCACAGCCCCACATCAAACTCCCCAAGCAACGACGCCGGCAAGGATTCCCAAGAATTTTCCGAGCGTCTGAACCACTGGTCAAGTTTGACGCCCTCATGGGCAACTCGGCGCACCAACGACTCAGCCTTCTCAAGTCCCAATCGCTTCGTCTCGACCCGCGCCACCCGCTCACCGCTCGCAAGACCGATCTCAGCAGCCTTCGGCGTCAACCGGATGTCCGCATTATCTTGACGCAGAAGCAACCGATACTCCGCCCGACTGGTGAACATCCGGTACGGTTCCGTGCACCCGCGCGTCACCAAATCGTCAATCATCACTCCCAAATAGGCTTCGTCTCGCCGCAAAATAAATTCTGGCCGCCCATGGACCTTGAGCGCCGCATTCGCCCCAGCAATCAATCCCTGCCCTGCCGCTTCCTCATAGCCTGAGGTTCCATTGATCTGTCCCGCAAAATAAAGCCCCTCGACCCGCTTGGTTTCCAAGGTCGACCGCAACTGGGTCGGTGGGCAAAAATCGTACTCCACCGCATAGCCAGGACGCAAAATCTCACATCGCTCCAAACCGACGATGGACCGCAAAAACTCCAACTGCACCTCATAAGGCAAGGATGTGGAAACCCCATTCACGTAATATTCCAAGGTGTGACGCCCTTCAGGCTCTAAAAACACCTGGTGCCGCTCCTTTTCGGCGAACCGGACGACCTTGTCCTCAATCGAAGGGCAATAACGCGGACCCACCCCTTCAATGACCCCACAATACATCGGCGACTGATGCAAATTCGACGCGATCACTGCGTGGGTCTTTGGATTCGTGTAGGTGATCCAGCAGGGCATTTGTTCCACGTGGAACATCGGGTCGCCCCAAGGATTTAGGGTGAAAAGGTCATCTTTCGCGCGCACCAACGTGTCGGCCATGAAGCTAAACTTCGGCACCGGCGTGTCGCCATCCTGACGCTCGCAACGCGAGAAATCGATGGATCGCCCATTGAGCCTGCAAGGCGTGCCTGTCTTGAAACGCTCCACCTGAAATCCCAGCCGCTTCAACGCCTCAGACACATTGGACGTAGCGTCACCCATTCGCCCACCCTTTTCATTCTTCAATCCCACATGCATCAGGCCACCCATGAAAGTCCCAGCACTGAGGATGACGGACCTCCCAGAAATCTGCATGCCCAACGACGTGGTGATCCCCACGATGCGATCGTTCTCAACCAAAAGGTCCGCCACATTCCCCTGATGGATCTCCACCCCAGGCATCGCCTCGAGTTCGCGCTTGATCCGGAACTGATACGCTTTTTTGTCGCATTGAGCTCGCGGCGCTCGCACGGATGGACCCTTGGAAGCGTTTAGCATCCGCCACTGGATTCCCGTGGCATCGGTGTTCAACCCCATGATCCCACCAAGCGCGTCGATCTCACGGACCATGTGGCCTTTTGCTAGCCCTCCAATCGCAGGATTGCACGACATCTGGCCGATCGTGTCGAGATTCTGGGTGAGCACCGCCACCTCAGCGCCGAGGCGTGCGGCAGCCATGGCAGCCTCGACACCCGCGTGGCCTGCACCGATGACAACCACATCGTAACATTTCGGATAGATAAACATCGTTGGAAGCGAAAGATACAGCCTTAGCACGCAGGCTCAAGCCCGGAAACGCCGCTGTTCCACGTGGAACAATTTCACTCTGGCCGATCGAGAATCCCCGAGGAAGCCCGTGGCAAAAGTTCCTCCAACCCGAATTCGAGGCGTTGGTTTCGATTCGCCAACATGATCCGTGGCACACCAAATTCAGCCAACACTTGGCGGCAAGCCCCGCAAGGTGAAATCGGAACCCCCGTGTCAGCTACAACCGCCACTGCGAGGAATTCCCGAACCCCAGCGGCAACGGCGGCACCCATGGCAACCCGCTCCGCACACTGGGTCAGCCCATAAGAAAGGTTCTCGACGTTGCAGCCCGTGAACACTCGGCCATCAACCGCAAGCAAAGCGGCTCCCACCGCAAAGTTAGAATACGGCGCGTATGCCGCACCGCGAACCTGCCAACCGGCCTCAATCAAGCTGTCCCAATTCATTCGGGAAACCTAATCACACCGCCCGAATCCTGGAATGAAAAAACCTCATCAAATTGAAGATTTTGATCTAGCCGTACACCCAAAAATCCACAATTCTCCCGACGTCATGCATCGCTACCTTCCGCTCTGCCTCATCATCGGCTTGATGGTCGCCTTCCGTGCCATCGGGAGCGCGCTCCCCGAGTCGCAGCCAAATTTCCAGCCACTCGGCGCTTTGTTTTTTTGCGGGGCCTTATTGGCTCCCGGTTGGCGCGGATTCGCGATTCCTGCCGGGATTTGGGCGATCACCTATCCGTTAGGAATTGGGCCGGTTTCCGACCTGTCAATTTTCTTATCCACGCTCCTCGGCCTCGGTGCCACCTACGTTTTGGGCCGGGCCCTCGTTGCTCGTGGCATTCCTGCGTTAATTCTCGGGTCCATCGCTGCAGCAGCACTCTTCCATCTCATCACCAATGGGGCGGCATGGATCGCCGATCCGATCTACCAGAAATCTCTTACCGGTTTATGGCAATCCGTGTGGACTGGGCCGAGTGGGTCCAGCCTGCCGTCATGGGTTTTTCTCAGAAATCTCACCGCTGCCAATCTACTCTTCACCAGCATCTTCGCGTGCGCCCAGCTGAAACTCCCCAAGCTTACCCTTGCGGCACATAACACGCTTGCCACCAACAAGTAAGCACTTCAGATCCGACCTATTTTTACCGCCACCATGACCAGCGCCAGTTCTCATAAACTCGATTTTGCCAGCTCGCCCATCAACCAAGCGCTCACCCCCGAGCGAAAGATCGAGCTGTTGTCTCAAATGATCCGGATCCGCCGCTTCGAACAAGCCGGTCTGAAATACTACCAAGCCGGAAAAATTGGTGGCTTCCTCCACCTTTACATCGGCCAAGAAGCGGTCGCCGTTGGCACGATCTCGCTTGCAGGGCCCGACGACCACTTCATCACCGCCTACCGGGATCACGGCCACGCGCTCGCCGTGGGCATGAACATGAATGAGTGCATGGCCGAAATGTACGGTAAACAAACGGGTTGCTCAAAAGGCAAAGGAGGCTCGATGCACTTCTTCGCCCCTGATAAAAATTTCTGGGGCGGCCACGGAATCGTCGCAGGCCAAACCCCACTCGGTCTCGGCCTTGCCTACGGCCTCAAGTATCTCGGGCGTGAAGGCTGCTGCCTTTGCTACCTTGGTGATGGTGCCGTCAACCAAGGTGCCTTTCACGAATCCCTCAACATCGCCTCTCTTTTTGAAATCCCCGTCGTCTATGTCATCGAAAACAACGGCTACTCGATGGGAACATCCCAAGCACGATCATCCGCATTCAACGGCTGCCTCGCGCAACGGGCCGAAGCTTATGCCATCGAATGGGATGTGATCGATGGCTCCGACATTTACGAGGTCCGCGCGAAGACTCATATCGCCATGGAACGTGCGAAAAAACAGCACAAACCCACGGTGCTCGAGATCGATACCTACCGCTACTATGGACATAGTATTGCGGATGCGAATCACAAAAAATACCGCACTCCGGAAGAAATCGAGAACTACAAGCAAAACCACGATCCGATCGCGGTATTCCGCCGCCGCCTCATCGATGAGGGTATTCTAACGGAAGATCAGGCAGCTGCCATCAACAAAGCTGCGGCCGACGAAGCAGCCGCTTCAGTCAAATTTGCCGAGGACTCTCCGGCGCCTACGATTGCAGATATTAGCACCGATGTTTACTGGGAATCCGACCACCACACCGAGGCTTCCAAAATCGGCCGTCATTTCTTTAACGACTGATCCGCACCTGCCCCCACCATCGCTCACTCACCTACGACTCCAGATTTCTGAAAACCATGTCTCGCATTCTCACCTACCGTGAAGCCCTCCGTGAAGGCCTCGATGAGGAACTCGCCCGTGACTCGAACGTCGTCCTGATGGGCGAAGAAGTCGCACAATACAACGGCGCCTATAAAGTCACCGAGGGCCTTTGGAAAAAATGGGGCGATAAACGCGTCGTCGACACCCCGATTTCGGAAGCGGGTTTCATCGGCATGGGAATCGGCGCCTCAATGCTTGGCGTTCGCCCTGTGATGGAGTTGATGTTCTGGTCGTTCCATTCGGTAGCCTTTGACCAACTGGTGAGCAATGCCGCTTGCGTTCGCTACATGTCAGGCGGGCTCTGCAACTGCCCAATCGTGGTGCGCGGCCCAGCAAATGGCGGGACCGGAGTGGGTGCCACTCACTCACACATTCCCGAAGGACTCTTCGCCGCATTCCCCGGTTTAAAAGTCTGTGCCCCCGCAACGCCTGCCGATGCCAAAGGACTCATCAAAGCCGCCATCCGCGACAACGATCCGGTTTATGTGATGGAAAATACCCTCCTATACGGAACGACCGGCGAGGTCCCCGATCCAGCAGACGGTGATTTTGTCGTGCCCCTTGGACTGGCCGATATCAAACGTGAAGGTTCAGATGTCTCCCTCATCGCTCACGGCCGCTCGGTCCTCCATGCCCTCGCAGCCGCTGAAACGCTTCAAAACGAGCACGGCATCAACGCGGAAGTCCTCGACCTCCGTTCCATCCGACCCCTCGACCAAGATGCGATTCTCGCGACCGTGATGAAAACCAATCGCGTCGTTCTCGTCGATGAATCCAAGCCGTTCGGCGGCGTTTCTGCGATGGTAGCCATGCTCATTCAAGAGCACGCCTTCGATTACCTCGACGCACCCATCAAGCGCGTTTGCTCGATCGATGCTCCAGCGATTTATTCACCGCACATTGAGCATGAACAACTTCCAAATCCCAATCGGATTGTCGCTCAAGTGCTCGCTCTCGCCTGATGTTACGTTAGACGAGTCTTGCTGATTTCCTCAGCTCCGGGGTACACGATGCTCTCGGTACCATTTTTGATTGCAATCAAAGGAATCTTTTACTAGATTCTCAAACATGTTGATTCGTTTCTCCTGCCTGTTTATTGCAGTCGCTATCGCCTTAAGCATTAGCTCCTGCTGTTGCATGTGAGATAGCTTCAGCATCACCCCCCTAAATGCAAACCATGAAAAACCTCGTTGTTATCCCCCCCCTCGTCGCCCTTGTGTTCGGACCCTTGTGCTCGTGCTCGATGTTCGACGTATCCAACCAAAGTGCTGGGTACCGGACTGAAACTCGCCAAGTGAAAACCTGCAGCTATGACATCATCCGTCGGGAAATCAACTGCCCTGGCGATTCCAAAAGCGGCAAGAGCGGCATGACCGAAATCGTTGAAGAAAAGGTCCCACATAACAAAACGGTCACCAAACGAGTTCGTGTGCCGCGTTCCGCATGCTTCCATTTCTATTGCACGATGTCAGACTTCTGCGGAACCGCCTCAGCCACGACCATCGCGATGTCGAGCAACCAAGGGTCAAATGGAAGTCCCAATCTCGGACTAATCCCAACGATGAAAAAAATCGCCCCGTAATCGGCCAAGCGGTCATTTTCACCCAGCGCGACGGAGGAATCACCTCCTCGCGCTTTTTTGTTTCCATCTCGCTTACTAAAAGGCTGGAAATCGTTGGCGATTTGCCCATCCTCCGCCGAGACCACTTCCTAATACTACCATGTCTGTGAATATCGAAATGCCTAAACTCTCGGATACGATGACCGAGGGTACCCTGATCAAATGGCATAAAAAAGTCGGCGACTCTGTCGAGATCGGAGACATCCTCGCAGAAATTGAAACCGACAAGGCGACCATGGAGATGGAAGCTTTTGACGACGGCACGATCACCGCGATCCTCATCCAACAAGGCGAGAAGGCGGCCATTGGTGGGATTCTCGCGATTCTGGATGGCGACTCGGCCAACGCGGCCACGGACCCAACGGCCAGCGCCGCCGTCCCGAACACCGAGCCAACCGCAACACCTACACCTGCTACCGCGACGGTCACACCGACCCCAGCGTCCGACGGAACCCGCATCAAGGCATCACCTCTCGCCAAGAAGATTGCTGCCGACCTCGGTGTCGACCTCAACCAGCTTTCGGGTAGCGGCCCATCAGGTCGCATTCTCAAAGCCGATGTGCTCTCTACCCCGCACTCGACCTCAAAAGCGCCGACTCCGTCATCCTCTGAAGCCAATGCCGCCGCGGCCCTCACTGCTTCTCTCAAATCCAAGGCCACCACTCCGGCTGCGACAACTGCCCCGGCGCCATCAGCCATTCAGCCAGTCATCAAAGAAGGGGACGAAATCGTTCAACTAAGCTCGATGCGTAAGATCATCGCATCACGCCTCCTCACTTCAAAAACCACCATCCCTCATTTCTACCTTCACCTCGAGGTGGATGCCGCGCCATTGATGGCTCTTCGCAAACAGGTCAACGCCCAAGCCGAACAAACCCACGGCAACAAGTATTCGGTCAATGACTTCATTCTCAAAGCGGTTATCAACGCAACTGAGGCTGTCCCTGCGGTCAACGCCTCGTTTGCAGGCGATCACATCGTCAAGTTCAAGCACGTCGGCCTCTCGGTAGCCATCGCCGTCGAGGATGGCCTCGTCACGCCCGTGATCAAGGAGGCAGAATCAAAATCACTTCTCGCGATCTCAAGGGCGGTGAAAGATTTCGCCGTTCGCGCCAAGGACAAAAAACTCAAGCCCGCCGAATTCGACGGTGGCACCATCACCGTATCAAACCTTGGCGCATGGGGAGTCGAATCGTTTGATGCCATCGTCAACCCTCCGCAAGCGGCAATCCTCTCCGTTGGTGCAGCCATCGAGAAAC
This sequence comes from Akkermansiaceae bacterium, assembly GCA_026461385.1. Taxonomy (GTDB): domain Bacteria; phylum Verrucomicrobiota; class Verrucomicrobiia; order Verrucomicrobiales; family Akkermansiaceae; genus Luteolibacter. Next base: position 9,652 of record JAPJNB010000239.1, on the reverse strand, counting down.
CTGTTGTCGCAAACGGTCAGATTGTTCCGGGCCTTCGCATGAACCTTGGCCTGTCTTGTGACCATCGCGTCGTCGATGGTGCAGTTGCAGCTCAATTCCTGTCTGAGGTCAAAAAACTCATCGAGCAACCCGCGTTGATGCTGCTCTAAACAATTGCTCTAACACTTCTCCCGACAGCGCAGTGTGTTATCCAAGCACACTGGGTTTTTCGTTTCGGCCACTCCTGTAGAAATCTTTTCACAACGCTCTTCTTGATGATTTCTTCATTTTTGAACCTTTAAGATCATCTTCTTCATAGTGCGAATAACTTCAGTTTAGGCCTGTTCCACCTTTTACCTACGGGTGTTCCACGGGACGAATAACTTGTTGATGGCCCTGTACGGAATGGCAGTCGTTCGTGATGCATCGGCCCAAGGCGCATGATCCCACAAACGATCACAAGATATTCACAAGCTATCCTCGAGCTCTTCTTTTCCTTAGACTTGTAGGATCGTTCACCCGCCGATAAATCTTCAGACGTGAATCATTTAGTCATCACTGGCGGCGCTGGCGATTTGGCGAAAGCCATCACTGCGACATTCCATGATCCGCATTGGGCGATTCAACACCCCGGTCGTCACATTCTCGATGTTACTCATAAACATTCGGTGCGGGCTTACATGGCTTCACGAGAAATCGACCTTTTAGTATGTTCGGCAGGGATGACGCATGATGCTCCCATTTTCCGAATGTCAGAGGATTCGTGGGACGAGGTGCTGGCGGTGAATTTTATCGGCGCACGGACTTGTGCGGAAGCCGCGTTGCCGAACATGATCGCCAGAGAGCGGGGTCACATTGTTTTCATTTCCAGTTACTCGGCACTTCATCCACCCATTGGACAGGCTGCATACGCCACCGCCAAATCGGCGTTGCTAGGACTCACCAAGGATCTAGCGAGGCGCCATGGCGCCCATGGAATCCGTGTGAATGCGATTCTCCCAGGGTTTCTCGAAACGAACATGACGGCGACGCTAGCGGACAAACGTCGCGACGAGATTTTAACAGACCATGTATTAGGGAAATACAACACGCCACAAGCGGTCGCGGAATTCATTCGCCACCTTCATGAACGTTTGCCGAACACTTCAGGCCAACACTTTCAATTGGATAGTCGAGTCCCCTTGGATGGGTAATCACGTTATCCTCAAATTTCTTAGTTCACAAGGAGAGCCACATCGATGTACTGGCCGCCGCCCGATTGATGAGTATGCAGCGCAATGGTATTCGTGCCGGATTTCAAAACGGATCGCAAACGGTCAGTGATCACATTGAGTTGATAATCTCCGATGAAGCCATGAAACTCAGCGACCCTAACGCCATTGATATAAACTTCTGTATCTTCATCGTACCGAATCACCAATCCACCCGTGTTTAGTGGCACGCCATCATATTCAAAGTTGTTCCTGAGATAAATATCCTCAGATTTCCAAGATGTCCGAATCCCATCAATCTCGTTCCCGAACGGAGGACGTCCCTCTCTCCAATTCTTGTCAGTAAAATTCACACTCATCCAATCGTCGGTTGGTTTTTGGGTCGTGTATTTAAAGGGTCTGCATAAATCTCCATCTTGCACCGCACCGATTAGAACTTTCCACTTGGGCTCCATTTTAAACCTCGACGGTTGAGGTGCATCGGGTTCATGGCGCTCATACGCTGCTTTTCTTGAAGTGATTTGATACACTTTTCTCAAGTCAAACTTTGGCTTCCGATCATAATCATAAAGACCGTTTTTCTCCTGCTCGATGTCGGTCAACTGAGTGTAGCAGAACCCAAAGAGATTTGGATTATCAAGCATGGCATCAATCGTTCCTTGATATCGTGTAAAAAACTCAGCCTCAGTTTTGGGTCCATTTCCATAACTCCAGCCGCCTGAAGTTCCCCAGCCAATTCCACCAATTTCACTAACCATGAAGGGTACCCCGAGATCACCTGCCGCAACCATTTGCCCCGTATAACGAACCGGTACCTTAGGCTTTTCGGAAGGGGCGTTGAAATAATTCACCCACCGCTTTTTCAACCGAATGGGGTCTTCCGTGTAATCATGCGCATCTCTCAATTCGGGCTGCATGAGAGTATGGGTCCAACCGCTCGATTCCAATGCTGGGCGGCTGGGATCAATTGCTTTGGTCGTGTTCCAAACCATTTTTTGCAACTCACCGCTTGCTTCAAAATTTTCATTGAATGGACACCACCCAATGATGGCTGGATGATTTCGATCTCGGATGAGGATCTCAGTCCACTCATTAACCACGGCAGAAAAGCCCCCACGTTGATTGCCATAGCCAGCATTTGGATATTCACCCCAAACGAGATAGCCTAACTTATCCGCCCAGTAAAGAAAGCGGGGCTCGAAAACCTTCTGGTGCAGTCGAGCACCATTGAAGCCACACGCCATGCTCATGCGAATGTCATTTTCTAATTGTTGATCAGACGGAGCCGTCCAAAGGCCATCTGGATAAAACCCCTGATCCAAAATCAGTCGCTGGAACACCGGCTTATCATTGATTAGAAACTTACGCCCCTCGATGGTGATCTTTCTCAACCCAAAATAACTCATAACTTCGTCCACCGTTTCAGCTCCCTTAGAAAGTGTGAATTTGAGGTCATACAAAAATGGTGCTCCTGGGTTCCAAAGAACTTTTTCCTTCAAATCAATGACAAGCAAATTTTGATTTGCCGCGGCCACCGTTTCGGAACCGACCTGTTTGCCATTGGCATAGGCATCCGCCCTCAAGGTCAATCCACAGTCTTGTCCGTCGATCTTGGTACGAATGATTACCCGCGAATGATCGACATCTGGGACTAATGAAAAGTTCTCGATGAATGATGAACCCAAAGCCTCTAACCAAACTGGCTGCCAAATTCCCGTGGTGCGAGTGTAAAAACAACTGTAACTTTGATACCCGGATTGTTTTCCACAAGGTTGAAGACCCGACCACATGTCATCCATCACTTTCAAAACCACTTCATTGGTTCCGCGGGTGAGAAACCCAGTAATATCACAATCAAAACTGGCGCTTTCTCCGACATGCGTCCCTGCAAGTTGACCGTTGATGTACACCCACGATTGGTAGTCGACTCCACCAAAGTGGATTTTGATGCGCTTACCGAGCATGTCTTTGGGCAATTCAAAGCTCCGGCGATACCAGACGTCTTTCAGCTTCTGAGAATTGCCGAACCCAAGACCCGAAAGTTTGCTCTCGGGACAAAATGGAACTACAATTTTTTGACCTAACACTTTGCCACTCGTGAGCCCTCGTGTTTCTCCATCGCCCGCAGGATCCACCTCAAACTCCCACTCTCCATTGAGACTCAACCACGACATCCGCTGCAGATCGGGTCTGGGATGTTCAGGACGGGGCACGGACGCAAGAAGATCGGAGTGAAAATTCACCGTTAGAAAAACCGCAAGCAGAACGATCAAATGGCGGACGAAGCTAGGTCTCAGGGTCATGGTGGGTTAAATTTGATGAAATGAACGTAAGTGGGTGAGCCGTATGTTTGGAAGGAACAAATCTGCAGAGGGTCACCATTAGGTTCTCTCGGGCGGGTTCTAGCGGCTCGCTGTCCTTTCGCCTTGACTCCATGTTAGACGAGCCTCTGGTGCCGTAGTTTTCGTAAAACTCGACTTTCGTAAAGAATTCCAATGCAAAAATGTTTCATCTTGTCATGATTTCTCGCGTGACCGTTCGTTCTTCATTCGTGACTTTATTGTCGATCTTCTGGGTGTTGCTGACTTCTTGTCAGCGTGAAACGCAGGTGGATCGGGCAACTCGTGAGGGGATTTTGCTATTGGGGAATTCCAGCGAACCCAAGGGCTTGGATCCACACATCGTGTCGGGCGTGTTAGAATCCAACATTTTGCGCGCCTTGTTCGAGGGTTTGATTACGAGTGATCCCGAGCGCGACACTGCGACACCCGGAGGAGCGGCGATGGAGGTGACCCCCGACGCAACCGCAACCGTATGGATTGCAAAGTTGAGACCTAATGGGAGGTGGTCTGATGGTGTCCCGGTCACCGCACAGGATTTCGCATTTTCCTACGAGAGGTTGCTCACGCCAGATCTTGGCGCGAAATATGCGGAGATGCTCTATTTTCTAAAAGGGGCTGAAGACTTTAATAAAGGGAAGACCAATGACTTCTCGACCGTTGGAGTTGAAGTCATTGATAATCTAACACTTAAGCTAACCTTGCGCGGCCCAACTCCGTACTTTAGGGAAATCCTCAAGCATTACACCTGGACCGCGGTTCCCCGCCACATTGTTCTGAAGCACGGAACGATCGCTCAGCGCGGAAACCCATGGACCCGCCCCGAAAACATCGTCGTCAACGGCCCATACAAGCTGAAGTCTTGGCGGCTCACGGACCACATCGAGGTGGAGCGAAATCCCTACTACTGGAACGCATCGAACGTCGTCCTCAATGGCATCCGTTTTCTCCCGATTGGCAATCTTTACACGGAATCTCGCATGTTTCGTGATGGTCAGCTCCACATGACCTACGGTTGCACCCCCGAAATCGTCGATCTAATGAAAAAGGAAAATCCGAAGGAGCTGCGCCAAGAACTCTACGTCGGAACCAGTTTTTTCCGCTGCAATACGACACGCAAACCGCTGGAAGATGTCCGCGTGAGGAAGGCGCTCAGCGCGGTGATCGACCGGAAAGCGATTTGCGAAAGCATTTTCCGAGGCTACACGCCCGCCTATGCCATGACGCCACCGATGGGTGACTATCAACCGCCGCACCCCACAGAGATCAGCATTGAGAAAGCGCAAAGCCTTCTCGCCGAGGCTGGGTTTCCAGGCGGAAAGGGATTTCCTCGTCTGAAAATCCTCATCGCGAGCCGTGAAACCGCAGCCACTCAAGCGCAAGCCCTCCAAGCGATGTGGCGCGATCAACTTGGCATCGAGGTAGAAATCGAAAACAAAGAATGGAATGCCTACATCACTGCGATGCAAGAACTCGATTACGACATTGCATCTGCAGGCTGGGTGGGCGATTACCTCGACCCCCTAACATTTCTTGAGATGTGGACGCCTGGAAATGGCAATAACCTCACGGGGTGGGACAGCCCAGCCTATGTGAAATTGCTAAAGCGGTCGTTCCAAGAAGCGGATCCCAGCAACCGCTTCGACTTGCTCCGCCGAGCAGAAGCAATCTTCGTTGATGAAACGCCCGTGCTGCTTGTCGGATGGCAGGCGCGCAATTATTTGGTTCATCCGTCCGTGGAAGGCTGGAATCCTCTTCTCCTTGCGAACAATCCTTACCAATTCATCCGTCTCGTTCCTGGACGTTGATTCTTTTCATTATGATTCGTCTCATTCTCAGTCGCATCGGCCAAGGGGTAATCACCTTGTTTGTTTTGATCACGCTGACATTCTTTCTGGTCCGCGCGATGCCGGGCAGTCCATATGCTGAGGAAAAAGCAATTCCTGAACATGCCCTCAAGCGCATGAAAGAATACACCGGTCTCGATCAACCGATACCGGTTCAGTATTTTCGATATCTCAAAAATCTAATCGTTCACCAAGATCTTGGCGACCTTATCAAAAAGGACGGCGTAAAAGTCTCTGAGGTGATCAGCCAGTCGTTTCCTGTCTCGTTAAGTCTTGGGCTGTTGTCGATCAGCATCGCCTTGATGATTGGAATTCCAGCAGGCGTCATTGCAGCGGTTAAAAAAAACACCTGCATCGATTATTTATGCCTTACCTGTGCAATGATTGGCATCTGCTTGCCGAGTTTTGTGATCGGTCCGCTTCTTGCAGTCGCGGTCGGACTCAGTCTGAAATCGATCAATGTTGCCGGGTGGTCATCGCCGAGTGATTGGATCTTGCCAGCATTCACGCTCGGTTTGATCAATGCCGCTTACCTTGCTCGCCTCGCTCGGGGCGGGATGTTAGATGTGCTTTCACAAGACTACATCCGAACAGCGAAAGCCAAAGGCGCACCGAGCACACGGATTGTCATTCGCCATGCGCTACGCGGTGGGTTGATTCCAGCAGTTGCGTTCATCGGGCCGGCCTTTGCAGGCATGATATCAGGCTCATTTGTGATTGAAACGATTTTTCAGGTTCCTGGCATGGGCCAGCATTTCGTGAATGCCGCAACGGATCGCGAGTTTTTCCTCATTCAAGGACTGGTTCTTTTTTACGGATTTCTCATCGTCGGTGCTAATCTTCTAGCAGATCTCGCTCAAATCGCTCTGAACCCACGACTTCGCAAAGCGTGAGGGTCTATTCTAACCGTATCAACTCTAGCAAAATTTTCCAATGATCGATAAAGGTTCCTCACTGTGGGCAGATGCCTGGCATCGTCTCGCACACAACCGTGCGGCAATTGCCAGCCTGGGCGTTTTGACCGTGATTCTCCTGCTGTGTTTCATTGGTCCGCTGATGCCTTTTGTGAAAAGTCCAACCGCCATCAACATGGCCAATGCAAATTCAGCCCCATCGGTGGTTCATTGGTTTGGCACGGATCAACTTGGCCGAGATCTCTTCTCCCGAGTGCTTTATGGTGGGCAGGTTTCGTTACTCGTTGGCTTAGTTGCCACGGGTGTTGCGGTGCTGATCGGGGTGATTTACGGTGCGGTCGCTGGATATGCGGGTGGAAAATTGGATGACCTCATGATGCGATTTGTGGATATTCTATTTGCGCTGCCCTTCCTCGTATTGGTCATTCTTTTTTCGTTGGTGGTCGATGAACCCGCAGCGGATTTCACCGACTGGGTGATTCATGTCACTGGCATCGGTCGGGATCATGTTGCGCCAATCACCACGCTGATTCCGCTTTTCATCGCGATTGGCGCGATTGGTTGGCTCACCATTGCTCGGATTGTGCGAGCGCAGGTGATGTCGGTGAAAAAACAAGAATTTGTTGAAGCTGCAGTCTCACTGGGACTGAGTCGGACGCGGATTTTATTCAGGCATATTCTTCCAAATGTCATTGGCCCGGTGATCATTTATACCACCCTCGCCGTGCCAGGTATTATGTTGCTTGAGAGTGTGCTGTCGTTTTTGGGATTGGGGGTGAAGCCGCCGAATAGCTCATGGGGCATTCTGATCAAAGAGGGTGCAGACCGGATGGAAGCTGGCGGGTTGCTGTTGTTTTTTCCTTCACTTTTCTTTGCGAGCACCCTGTTTGCCCTCAATTTCCTCGGCGATGGGCTCCGTGATGCCCTTGATCCAAAATCAGCAAATGACTAGTATCTAAAAGGGCTCCAGCGGATTTTCTAACCGATACAAAAAGATAAATAAAATCAGTTCTTGCTAATTTGCACAGAACAGAGTTTTTGGTGGATCGATTGAACGGCGAAAGTTTGTTTCATCGCTTTAGTTTCGATCGGTGACGCCATGATCGAGAATGAAGTCCAATCATGATGGCGTCATTAGAACTGAATTAAATGGATATCTACGTGGGCAATCTGCCCTATACTGCTACTGAAGGAGATGTGACCGGCCTTTTTGCCGCTTTTGGACCTGTTGAACGGGTGAAAATCATCACGGACCGCGAAACCGGGCAATCCAAGGGATTTGCATTCGTGACTCTTGGTGACCAAAGTCAACTGAATGCGGCCATCGAGGCCCTCAATGATTACGACTACAATGGTCGTCCACTTCGCGTAAACGCGTCTGAACCCAAAGAATCTCGTCCAAGTGGCGGCGGCGGTGGTGGCGGCCGTTGGTAATCCAACTGGTTTCAACTAGGCCTTTTCAATCACCCGGCTTCCTTCACGGGAGGCCGGGTGTTTTATGAAGTGGATGGCGGTTCACCATTACTTACCGAGGAAGTGCGATTTTATCGCCAAGATGCCTTGGCCGGGTTTCTAGCAGATTCACATCGAGCCACATCTTGAACCGCGCACCGACTTCTCGAATCTGAGTCCTCAGTCCGATATGGGCTTCTACGTCATGCGCGTTGTATCCGTAGGCTTCGATACCATTCGCTTTTGCGAGGTAGATCGCACGTTGATTCTGAAACCGTTGACTGATGAAAAGAATCGGGTTGGCACCGAAAATCACTTTTGCGCGTACGACGGAGTCAAGGGTTCGCAATCCAGCCGAATCGCAAACGATCCGATCTTGGGGAATGCCTCGATCAATCAAGGCTTGTCGCATTTTTTCCGGCTCGTTGTAGTAGCGCGTCCGATTGTCCCCAGAGACGATCACCGTCTTTATTTTTCCCGCCTTCCACAACCGGACTGCGGCTTCGATGCGGTAGCGAAAATAGAGGTTTTCGCGTCCTCCGACCCGATCCGTTGTGCCAAATACCAGCCCAACCTCGGCGGCTGGAACTTTTTCGACCTCGGTGAATAATCGCCCGCGACTTGCTACGATTGCTGCTAGATAAGCATAAGGCACCAAGCAGGACACCACGAACCCACCGACTACCACGCCCATGGCCAAGACCCGGAAATGGCTGTTCCACCCGCGTGTCATCGGAGAATTTCCACTCCGATGTTTGTTCCCCGTTATGTCCATGGCATCAACGACTTCATTGCAACCCCAAACCCATGGCGGATGGGTGCATCGGGCGCGATCACCCGCAAGCGGTGCACCGACTCGTGGAAGTGGACCTCAGAAAAACGCCCGATCCATTCGCCATCGACTTGGACTGGGACCTCGTGTTCGCAGGTCACGGTGAAATCCGCCGCTTGGAAATAGCTTGTGGAGTCCACGAGATCCATGCCTCCGAGCGCCAATCCTTTGAGCGAATCAAGCACGAGCCGATATCCGGACTCCTTAAAAACCAAAACATCTAACAGAGAGTCGTGGTTGTTGGCATTTCTAAAAACCCGGAAAGGGCCCCCATACAACGAACCATTCCCCGCGAGCACTGCGATCCCCTCCTCGCGTCGGCCATCGGCACAAGTCACGAGAAGCTTTGGTGGGCGATCGCCCAAAACCTTCACCGCGGCGAGTAGGTAGGCCAGAGGACCCAATCGCTTTTTTGATTCCCACGTCGTCTCCTCGATGACCATCGCATCGAGCCCAACTCCAGCCATCTGTGCAAAGGGTGAACCATTCGCCTCAAATAAATCCACTTCCCTGACCAGACCCCGATCGATCACCTCGAGCGCTTGCTCAAGCGAATCAAAAGGGATTCCCATCTCTCTCGCAAAAACGTTCATGGTCCCCGCAGGCAAAAGTCCCAACAGCGTCCCTGATCCTGCAAGCCCGTTGACGACCTCGTTCAGCGTGCCATCCCCGCCCGCAGCGATGACCACCGGTTCACCTGCCTCAGCGAACTTGGCGGCCAGGTCACGTGCTTCACCCGAATGATTGGTGGCAAAGAGCGCGAAGCGATTGGCGTGGCTCATCAAAAATCGCAAAACCCGCCCAACCTTTTGGCTTCGAGCCATGGGATTGAAGATTACGGGGTAGCGAAGCACGGCCTGCATGCGTGAATCTTCACCAATCATGGCGACCACCGCAACCGGATTTCATTCACGACGATGGATCCCGCTGATGCACACCCAGAGCAGTGGACAAAATTAAACTCTACCCAACCATTTAACCTAAAAAGGAAAATGGCCGTGTTCGTGGAGCGCCTCCGAGTGAGGCGTTTGATTTCGAGGGCCGGTGGTCGCTAGCGAGTCTATTTTCACCCGCTGAG
>JAPJNB010000238.1 GCA_026461385.1 Akkermansiaceae bacterium | reverse complement strand
TCCCATCATGAGCACAATCTCCTTCAATGGGTCGGCACTCAAGCCGACCCGACTCGCACCAATGGTCATCGCATTGCTTGGAGTTCTTCCATGCTTCACCACGCGAGCCCGTTCGGCGGAGATCCAGCTCTCCGCCCTCGATCTCACTCACGTCCAACAAAACGAAGGCAAGCCCGGGATCGATCGCTCGGCAAGCGACCATCCGATCCGCATCGCGGGCCGAAACTTCGACCATGGCTTCGGGACCCATTCACCAAGCGTCCTCCATCTCGATCTAGCAGGTGGGTGCTCTCGCTTCACCGCTCAGGTTGGCATCACCGAAACTGAAAAGTCTATACCCAAATCCGCAAGTGCCGAATTTATCATCGAAGGTGACGGCAAGGTCCTCTGGCGCAGCCCGATCATGCGAGGTGGCATGAATGCGCAACTCGTTGACCTCAATCTAACAGGAGTGAAGCGGATCACCCTGCGAGTCAACGACGGCTTCGATGGATCGGACCAAGACGAGGCGGCATGGGCCGACGCGATTTTCACCTTCGAGGGCACCAAACCTAAGACCATTACCGCCCCACCCACTCCGCCACGTTGGGTTCTCAGCAATGGCCTCACCACCGAGTGGCAGGTACCCAATGATCAACGACTCCCTCATGCCGATTTCATCGAACAAGGTGGCCTTCATGTGGGCCAAGTCGTGCGCTACCGGATCGACTCAAATCACGTTCTCTCCATGCGACGCAGTGTTGTCTGGCCCGGCCTCCGCAAGGGAAAAAATGGCATGTTCGATGGGGTGATCCGCCACTACAACGCCGAAGAAGCCGAACCCAAGCTCACCGTCGATGGCCAAGCCCTCGGCCCAATCACTGTGAGCCGTGTGCGGCTCGATGGCACGCTTACCATCGAGGGCAAAGCCAGCAACAACCTCGCGGTCACCCGCTGCGCCTTCCCATCCACGACCTTACCCACCGCCATCGATCGATGGACACTGCGCAACACGGGCAAAACTCAACTCACCGTGAATGTTGCCCCTCTGAAGGTGCACCGCGAAGTCGAGGGCCCCTATGGGCTCAACCTCACCGACGTCACTTGCAGCGCGCCAGCATCATCAATCATCGAACCGGGTGCTGAGCTCACTTTTGCGGTAGAGTTCAGCGGGCGTTTGTCGAACGAAGCTTCAGGAAAAATCGACATTCAGGCCGAGGAACGCGCGCGCCGCACCTACGTTTCCGGAATCCAACAAAACCTCCGACTGGAAACGCCAGAGCCAGAACTCGACTGCGCCTTCAGCTTCTGCAAGCTCCGAGTCGCGGAGGCCATCAATGCTACTCGCAACGGCATGATGCTCGCCCCAGGTGGTCTGGCATACTACGCCGCAGCTTGGTGCAACGACAACGCAGAGTACTCTGGCCCATTTTTTCCCTTCCTCGGCGACTCTAACGGAAATCAAGCTTCACTCGATACCTACCGTCTTTTCCAAAAGCACATGAAGCCGGATTACAAGCTGATCCCCTCTTCACTCTACTCCGAAGGAATCGGACTTGGCGGTGCAGACGGCGACCGTGGCGATGCGGCGATGTATGCCTATGGTTGCGCCCGCTTCTGCCTCGCACGCGGCGATCAGGCCATTGCCCGCGAACTCTGGCCCGCCATTGCATGGTGCCTCGAGTACTCCCGCCGCCATACGACTCCCGCTGGCGTCATTGCATCCGATAGCGATGAGCTCGAGGGCCGCCTGCCCACGGGTAAGGCCAATCTATCCACTTCTTCGTTATATTACGGAGGATTGCGCTCAGCGGCAAACCTCGGACGTTCGTTAGGCTTTGAGGCCGAAGCGAAAGCTTACGACCAACAAGCCGACACCATGGCAAAGGCGATTGAAAACTACTTTGGCTCAACCGTTGAAGGCTTCAAAACCTACCGGTATTACGAGGGCAACGACGTGTTGCGTTCATGGATTTGCCTACCGCTTTGCATGGGCCTAACCGAACGTCGTGAGGGCACCATCGCCGCCTTGTTCTCGCCACGTCTCTGGACCTCCGATGGACTGGCTTCCCAAGCGGGCGACCTTGCATTCTGGGACCGCTCGACCCTCTACGGCCTCCGCGGTGTCCTCCAAGCGGGAGAAACGGCAACCGGACTGCGCTACCTCACAAACTATACCAACCGCAGACTCCTCGGCGACCACGTTCCCTACCCAGTCGAAGCTTGGCCCGAGGGCGACCAACGCCACCTCTCGTCCGAAAGTGGCCTCTACTGCCGAATCTACACGGAAGGATTGTTTGGTCTGCAACCCACCGGATTGAGTCGCTTCAACTGCACCCCTCGCCTACCGGATGGCTGGCCACGCATGGCACTGCGCGCAATCCGGGCCTTCGATCGCAACTTCGATGTGGTGGTAGAGCGCCGCAGCCAAAACCTTCATCTCACGGTGATTCAAAATGGAACCGCCACCAAAGAGCTGGATCTAACACCTGGCGAAACAGCAGATATTGAATTGCATTGAGGCACGTCACCAATGCGCTGATTCAGACCTTTTGTTGATGGCTCGTGGTAAGGAAATCCGAACCATCGAATGAAGGACCTGCCGTGCGAATCGCTCAAAAAACGGGTCACAAAAACTAAGGTGAACCCGATTTAATTTGCCTTTGACGCAAGACGGTGGCACCATGAAAGGCCGTTTAGCAGCCAATTGCATCCCCGCAGTGGTGGCATCCGTGAATGATTCCCCTTACCATGAACTCTACCTTGTTAGAACCTCAGCAGAAGCAGAGCCACGAAATGGACGCGGTCGAAATACTCCTCGTCGAAGATAACGAAAATGACGCAGCCCTCACCATTCGAGCCCTAAAAAAGCGCAATCTTGCCAACAACCTGATCCATGTGAACGATGGTCAACAGGCACTCGATTTTATTTTTGCGAAAGGCGAATACGCTGGCCGCGACCCCCTGCATCTCCCCAAGGTCGTCCTACTCGATCTCAAACTTCCCAAGGTCAACGGACTCGAAGTGCTACGCCAACTCAAGGCAAAAGAAGCAACCAAAATCATACCCATCGTGATGCTGAGCTCATCCCAAGAGGAGAGCGACCTCAACGATGCATACAAAATGGGTGCCAACAGCTACATCGTAAAACCGGTGGAATTTGACAATTTCTCAGAAGCGATCAGCCACATGGGGCTCTACTGGCTGGTACTCAACAAACGCCCAAAGTCCTGCTGAACATCGGGAGATTTTTCTGCTAGAAAACCTCCACCATCAAACGTCCCATAGCGCTGAGAGATTGAGCTTTTTCAGCACCTGAGCCACCGAGCCATCTCGGACCAAATTCGCCGCGCACTCGATGTCCGGCGCCATGAATCGATCCCGCATCATCGCAGGAACATGCTGGCGGAGCAACGCATGCGCCTCTTCCAATGCGGTGGATGAAGCCAGCGGACGCAAGAACTCGATCCCTTGCGCGGCCGCGAGAAATTCGATGCCGAGAATGTTGGTGGTGTTTTCGATCATTGCCTGCAACCGCCGCGCTGCAAAGGTGGCCATTGAAACATGATCTTCCTGATTCGCGCTGGTCGGCAAACTATCTACACTCGCCGGGTGAGCCAAAGACTTGTTCTCCGAGGCCAAGGCCGCGGCCGTCACATGGGCAATCATGAACCCGCTATTCAACCCCGGCTCAGCAGTTAGAAACGGCGGAAGCTGCGAGACCCCGCTATCAATCAACATGGCGATGCGGCGTTCAGCGATCGCGCCAACCTCAGCGATCGCCAAGGCCATCCCGTCAGCGACTAACGCGACGGGTTCTGCATGAAAATTCCCGCCTGAGATCAATGATCCACACGATGCGAACACCAACGGATTGTCGGTCACCGCATTTGCTTCAACAAGCAAGACCCGCGCGGCATGCCGAAGCTGGTCCAAACAAGCCCCGACGACCTGCGGTTGACAGCGCAGGCTGTAAGGATCTTGCACCCGATCATCCCCATCGAGATGAGAGTTGCGGATCGCACTCCCTAGCAGCAACGCTCGATAATATGCCGCGACATCGATCTGACCTGCGTGCCCGCGAAGTTCATGAATCCGCGAATCAAACGGCCCATCACTCCCCCTCGCAGCGTCCACGGTTAGAGCCCCGACAACGAGCGCCGCCTCCAAGACAGGTTCAAAACAAAACAACGCATGAAGCGCGAGCGCGGTGGAGGTCTGCGTGCCATTGATCAATGCCAGTCCTTCTTTCGGTGCCAGCTCTAACGGAAAGATTCCGGCCCGCTCAAGCGCGGCGGATGCACTCACCCTTTGCCCATCTTCGAACATCTCTCCCTCACCCATGAGCGCCAAGCTCATGTGAGCAAGCGGAGCCAGATCCCCAGAAGCGCCGACCGAACCTTGTGAAGGAATGAAAGGAACCAACCCAGCATGATAGACCGCGAACAGCGTGTCCACCACGCACTCAGAGACGCCGGAATAACCGCGCGCCAAACTGGCTGCCTTGAGCACCAGCATCAAACGAACCACCGACGGTGCGAGCGGTTCCCCCACACCGACCGCATGAGAACGGATGAGATTGAATTGCAGCTCCTCTAACTGTTTTTTACTAATCCTTTGATTGGCCAACTTGCCGAATCCCGTATTCACCCCGTACACCGGGTCATCTCCTTCAGCCGCATGCTTCACCACCTGCTGGCTCGCACGGATGGGATCGCGGCATGATTCGGGCAGTTCTAACATCACCACCCCCGCGTGAATGATTTTCAATTGCTCAAGGGTCAACGCGCCAGGACGAAAGGTAAGACTCATAGATTGTGAAATTAGATATTAGATATTAGATATTAAATGACTGCTCGCCTCGCTAGCGGAGGGAAATTGATACCATCACCGCTCCATCCAGATCCAGTCGATGACGAAATGGAATGACCGAGGCGAGCAGCGCAACCCCTTAACGCATGAGCTGCAATGATTGCCCCAAGCGGCATCTGAACCTTACGCAACGAGCGAGGACACCTTATCATAAAACCTGCAAGCGAAGCGAGATTCTAAGCATCCACGCATCCACCATGGAACCAACGCAGCAATCAATCACACATCCCACCGCAACTTATCGTCTGCCCGCGAGGTTTCATTGACACAACCCATTGCCACCACTCCATGAGCGATCCAAAAACCGAGCCTGCCAATCCATTCTATCAGCCCGTGGCAGATGTCGCCGCCTTGGTGCGGCGACGCTTCATGGGGCTCATGACCGCGAGCCTCGGCTGGACATTCCTTCCCACATCCGCATCCGGACAGGAACCACGCCGAGGCGGCGGACGCAAAGGACCCGAGGGCGATGACTCCGCAAGGGCGCGCGGGCCAGCCTTCCAAGGTGAGTATGTTTTGCCTGAGCCACTCAAGGAGTTTTCTGCACTGTCGCTGATCCTAGGGTGCGCAACCGACGAATCCATCACGGCAAGTGTGCTCGCCAACGAAGCCATGGAAGGATTTCTGGAAGTCGGTATCCGATCAGAAAAATACGTTCACAAGACACCGCTCACCCCATTTCCCTCAGGGAAACCTACGGAAATCATCCTCAACACGCTCAAGCCTAACAGAGAATACTTCTACCGCCTTTCATATCGGAGACTTGGCGAAGCGGCATTCACTAGACGCGCGGAATGTCGCTTCGCCACTCAACGAGCGCCGGGTGCCTCATTCGTGTTTACCGTTCAGGGCGATTCCCACCCAGAGCGCCCACAAAGCAGCCACCCAGACCTCTATGCCCGCACGCTCCAGGCGGCCGCCGCCGATCGGCCCGATTTTCACCTCTGCATCGGCGACGACTTCAGCGTTGCACGGGTCCGCACGGTCTCACTTGAAGCACTCGCCGCACCGTATTTGCTCCAGCGTCCCTTTCTCGGTCTCGTAGGACAAACCGCTCCCGTTTTCCTACTTAACGGAAACCACGAGCAAGCATCACGCTTCAACTACAACCAATCGGATGCACGCCGCACGGTCGCAGTCGGCGCTCAAGTCGCCCGCAATCGATTGTACCCACTACCGGCCCCAGGCAAGTTCTACAGCGGCAACACCGAACCCCTCAAGGACATCGGGCTCCTCAAGGACTACTGCTCATGGACTTGGGGCGATGCGCTATTCATCGTACTCGACAACTACTGGCACTCGCCGGCACTGGTCGATACCGGCTTCGGGGATAAAGGCGGCAAGGGCAGCAAAGACGGCAAGAGTGACAAAGGCGATGACAAGAAAAGCCGCGACTGGTGGGACATCACCCTCGGCGACGCCCAATACCAGTGGCTCAAGAAAGCACTCGAAACAAGCAAGGCCAAATACAAATTCGTCTTCGCCCACCATGTCCTCGGTTCGGGCAGGGGCGGCGTCGAGGAATCCAACCTCTACGAATGGGGCGGCAATAGCAGACACGACGAAGGGACTTTCGCGGAAAAACGCCCGGGCTGGGAGCTGCCAATTCACCAACTCATGGTGAAACATCAGGTCAACATTTTCTTCCAAGGCCACGACCACCTGTACTGCCAACAGGAAAGGGACGGAGTGATCTATCAGGAACTTCCTATGCCCTCCGACCACGGCTACATCGCATACAACGAGGATCGTTACCAAACGGGCACGAAACTGCCATCCTCCGGCTACTTGCGCGTCAAGGTCACCCCTCAAGCCGTGAAGGTCGAATACGTCCGCTCCTTTCTCCCAATGGACGATGGCCCCGACCACCGCCATGGCTCAATCTCACACCACTACGAAGTGAAATCCCGAGAAACAGCCTAATTCTCTAACCCTTTTTTCATCCAATGGCTTGATGTCCATCTGCAAGATGAGCATTGACCTCGAAAGTGATCTTCAGATCATGCGCTGTAGGCCGTTCGCTTGCAACGCGACGACACGATCCGATGACTTCCAAGCCCAAGCCGCCAAATCTCCGCAAAATTACTGCCCTTTTCGACATGCGTGCCGACTTCGTGCACGGCTTCCCGTATGGCTCGGGCCACATCAACGACACCTACTGCGTCACCTTCGACCAAGCGGGACAACGCATCCGCTACGTCCTCCAGCGCATCAACACGCACGTTTTCAAGGACCCCCACGCGTTGATGAAAAATATCTCGCGCGTCACCCACCACTCACTGGGCCGCCTGCTTGCCGATGAACACCCCGAGGCCTACCGCCGCACTCTCACCTGCATCCCCGCACAGGATGGCAACGCATTCGCCTTCGATCCGCACGGAAATGCTTGGAGAACTTATCCACTCATCGAACGGGCACGCAGCTACGATCTCATCGAAACCAATGAACAGGCATTTCAAGTGGCGAAGGCCTTTGGAAATTTTCAGAAACTCGTCGCCGATATCGGCGGCGAGCGACTCCACGAAACCATCCCAGACTTCCACCACACACCGAAACGCTTGGACGCCTTGCGCGTTGCCATCGAGACGGACCCCTGCAACCGCGCGGCCGAGGTGAAGAACCTCATCGATTTCGCCCTATCTCGGTCGAGTGACTGCGCTCGCATCACGGACCTCATCGCCTCGGGCGACATCCCTGAACGTGTCACCCACAACGATACGAAGCTCAATAATGTGCTGTTAGACGACGTGACGGCTGAAGGGGTCTGCGTGGTGGATCTTGATACCACCATGCCCGGATCATCACTCTATGATTTCGGCGACATGATCCGCAGCGGAACCCCCTCCGCACTCGAGGACGACACGGAAATCAGCACCCACGATGTTCGCCTTGATCGCTTCGATGCATTTGCCCGCGGCTACCTCGAAGCCACCAACTCATTCTTAAATACCACGGAGATCGCGAACCTCGCGTTCTCGGGCAAGCTCCTCACTCTCGAATGTGGTATCCGATTTCTAACAGATTATCTCCAAGGAGATACCTATTTCAAAATCAAACACCCCAGCCACAACCTCGACCGTTGCCGCAACCAGTTCGCCTTTGTCCAAGCGCTCGAAAGGAATCTTCCTAAAATGGAAACAATCGTGAGGGGCTACGCCGATACGATTTAAGATCGCGCTCTTTAAGATCGCGTCCTAACTGCTGGGCTAAATCCCCAACTCATGCTTCACGGTGGTGAATGCCTCGACGGCACGATCGAGGTCCTTCGGCGTGTGAGCCGCGCTTACTTGCGTCCGAATCCGCGCCTTCCCTTGCGGCACGACTGGATAACTGAATCCAATGACATACACGCCCCGCGCAAGCATGACCTCCGCAAATCGCCCGGCGAGCGCGGCATCGCCTAACATCACGGGAACAATCGGGTGTTCGCCTCGAGCAATCTTGAAACCCGCCGCCGTCATCGACTCACGGAAATAACGGGTGTTCGACTCAAGCGTGTCGCGCAAGTCGGTGGATTCGCTCAAGATCCGCAACGCTTCCAACGAAGCTCCGGCGATCACCGGCGCCAGTGTATTGCTAAAAAGGTAAGGCCTCGAACGTTGCCGAAGCATATCGATGATCCCACGCCGTCCACTGGTGTAGCCGCCGCTGGCACCACCAAGTGCTTTGCCAAGTGTGCCCGTGATGATGTCGACCCTGCCCATTACCCCACAATGCTCATGGGTTCCGCGCCCCTGCTTGCCCATGAATCCAACCGCATGGGAATCATCCACCATGACGATCGCCTGATATTTTTCTGCGAGATCACAAATCTCTTTCAAGGGAGCGATGAAGCCATCCATGGAAAAAACTCCATCGGTCGCAATCATCTTGAAACGAGCACCATTGGCATCCGCCTCGATCAACTTAGCTTCAAGGTCACCCATGTCGCAATTCTTATACCGGAAGCGCCTCGCCTTGCAGAGCCTCACCCCGTCGATGATCGATGCATGGTTCAGTTCATCGCTAATGATCGCATCCTGCGCATCTAACAGTGTTTCAAACAAGCCGCCGTTCGCATCAAAACAGGAGCTGTAGAGAATCGTGTCTTCGGTGCCCAAAAAGCGGCTGATCTCCGCTTCCAGATTTTGGTGGATGTCTTGAGTCCCGCAAATGAATCGCACACTGGCGAGCCCATAGCCCCACGCGTCAAGAGCCTCATGCGCTGCCTGACGCACCCGAGGATGCTGGGCGAGTCCGAGGTAGTTATTCGAGCACATGTTCAACACTGGCGCTCCCCTTGCGGTTTGAACCATGACCCCTTGAGGACCACTCAAACTGCGCTCCCGCTTGTAGGTCCCAGACTCGCGGATGGCATCCAACTGAGTGATGATATTTTGATCGAATGATGGATTCATGGAAATTCTAGTGAATAAAATGTTCGTTAGATATATTGATAGCGTTTCAATTAAAAACCGTCCAATCCAGAATGACCTTGCCACTCATCCCCGAAGTCATCACTTCGAAACCTCGCTGAAATTCATCGGCCCCAAAGCGATGGGTAATCGCCGGTTGAATGTCCAATCCGCTCTCAAGCATGACATTCATTTTATACCAAGTCTCATACATCTCGCGCCCGTAAATTCCTTTCACAGTCAACATGCCGAAGATGATCTTGCTCCAATCGATGGCCATCGGCTCGCTCGGAATTCCTAACATGGCGATCTTGCCGCCATGACACATCGCGCCAATCATCTCGCGAAATGCCGATGGATTGCCACTCATCTCCAACCCCACGTCGAATCCTTCGGCAATGTTCAACTGCTTCCGAACCTCGTCCAAACTGCCACGCGTGACATTCAGCGCCACATCCGCCCCCATGGATCTCGCGAGGTCCAAGCGGTAATCATTGACGTCAGTGATCACCACGTGACGCGCACCCGCATGCTTCGCGATGGCCATCGCCATGATACCGATGGGCCCCGCACCGGTGATCAATACATCTTCACCTAACAGATCGAACGAAAGCGCCGTGTGCATCGCATTCCCAAACGGGTCAAAGATCGAGGCAACGTCTTGATCGACCCCCGCTTGATGTCGCCAAACATTCGTCGTGGGCACGCTGATGAATTCGGCAAATGCTCCAGCGCGGTTCACGCCGATGCCGACCGAGTCCTTGCAAAGATGACGCCGTCCCGCAAGGCAGTTGCGGCAGCGCCCACAGACTACGTGCCCCTCCGCACTCACGACCTCTCCGATCTGGAAATCCAATACCTGATCCCCAACCGCGACGATCTCACCGACAAATTCATGCCCGATCACCATGGGCACCGGAATGGTTTTTTGCGCCCACGAATCCCAATGAAAAATGTGCAGATCCGTGCCGCAAATCCCAGTTTTACGGACCCGAACGAGAACATCGTTACTTCCCACCTCCGGTTCAGGAACATCCTGCAGCCAGAGCCCTGGTTCCGCTTTGGCTTTCACGAGTGCTTTCATTTTCCAGTATATTGGAATTATTTCCTTAGTAAAAGCAAGCGCCGATTCCACTTTACAGGAAATTTAAGCCAATATACTGAATGAAGCATGCCTGCCAAGCGGACGACAAAAACCGCCACGACTGCCACTCACACGGATCCGGCTGATGCCCTCAACGAGGATCTGGGCCGCCGCGTGAAGAAGCTGCGCGCCGACCGCAACTGGTCGTTAGAAGAATTGGCATCCGCCAGTGGTGTCAGCCGATCCATGCTCAGCGAGATCGAACGCCAACGCGCAAATCCGACCCTCAGCGTCACCTACCGGATCGCCCAAGCCTTCGGGCTGTCCCTCCAGGATCTCATCGAGAGCGCCAACTCCGCATCCACGATCCAGACGATCCGCGCCAACGAGCGCACCCAGATCTTTCGCTCGGACAAACAATGCCAGATCCGCACGCTCTCGCCACTCAATCTCGAAAAGGACGTCGAATTCTACGAACTGCGCCTCCCTCGCGGTGGCGTGTTGAAAAGCCAGCCACACATCGATGGCACCCGCGAGTTTCTTACGGTCGAAGAGGGCTCGATCGACCTCCAATCCGGAAATTCGGCAGAGACCCTCAGCAAGGGCGACTCCGCCACCTACCGAGCCGATGTCCCCCACACGATCTCCAACAGCGGGAAATCCGAGGCCGTCGCATTTCTGGTCGTGATCTATCGGTGAGTGGCTAATCAAAAATCTGATAGGCCAATGATGCCCCCGACCCATTTTCTAGAATCCACATTTCATCCGACTCGACATGTGGGCGAAATTTGTCACTTTTGATGTTCATTTTGACCCATCACTGAACCATGTCCGACTTCCTCGTCATTCCACGCAAAGACCACGATGCCCTCGTTTCACTCGCTTACCAATCCCGTGGCTACACCGCCGACGAGTCTGCGGAGGGCGCAAAACTCGCTGCTGAGGCCGCCCGTCATGGGATCCGCACCCACCATGCGCTGAAGGCATTGCACCTCGACCACCTCTTTGGCTCCGCCGCTGGTGGCTGCACCCCGGGTGCAGAAATCGAAGTTCTGCCATCGCGCTTCCCTGCATCCGAGCGTTGGAATGCCAACAAGAAACTCGGCCAATCGGTCGCCTACCGTGCCATCGATCGCGCCATCGAGCTTGCGGATCAATATGGCATCGCCCAAATCGCCGTGGACAATGCGTTCCACTACCTGTGGGGCGGTGGCTACGTGATGGAAGCTGCCGAGCGCGGTTACTATGCCTACACCAACTGCACCTCTGCACTAGCCGAAGTTGTGCCATTCGGCGGGAAATTCCCAACGCTCGGCACCAACCCACACTCATGGGGCATCCCAAGCACCGAGGCCAACGGCTTCCCGATCGTGATGGACTGGGCGACCTCGACCGTGGCGATGGGCCGCGTCCAAGCACTGAAGCGCGAAGGAAAAATGCTACCTCCGGGAGCGGCGGTGGATGCCAATGGCCAACCCACCAACGACCCGAACGAAGTGGCAGCACTCTTGCCATTTGGCGGTCACAAGGGCTACGGCATGTCCCTTCTCAATGAGATTTTCGGTGGCCTCATCGGCGGCTCGCTGCCAACGATCCGCGGTCGCCAAGTGAGCATCTCAGGCGAGAAAAACACCCCGGTGTTCTATTTCCAAGTCATCCATCCGGACGCACTATCCGGTGGTAATTTCGCCCAAGGACGCAACCAGATCCAAAACCTGAAGGCCGTGCTCGACGATATCCTCGGCCATGGTAACGAGGCATCGATGCTGCCAGGTCAAATCGAAGCGGGTGCTCGCAAGCGTTCTGACGAAGCCGGTGGACTCCTTTTCACCCCAGCCGAGGTCGCCGAGTTCAACGAGATCAATGCCGAACTCAACCAACCGCTCTGGGAAATCGACACGCTCGCCAAGGCCTAAGCGCCCGCACCCAGCCCGCTGGATGATTCGGCGATCTGAACAATCGTACAACTCCCGCTTGATCCGGAAGGCGTGGCGAAACAGGATCGCGTAATGATCGAGCGCAAATTTCTCGGATGGGAACGTCCATTTCTAACCGAAGCCGTGGCATGGCTCCTCACAAGACGTGATGAACTGCCTCGCATGCTGGTCGTGGTCCCCACCGCGCAGAGTGGGCGACGTCTCCGCGAAGCGATGGCCGAGGCGGGTGGCGCCATCCTCTCGCCGAAGATGGCCACGCCCGGTTCGTTCTTGCAGGCGCGCGACGAGGAAGCCGCTGCGGACTGGATCGAGCAGGTCGCATGGATCGAGGTGTTAGAATCGGTCGACGACTGGTCGGAGTTCGAAGCGTTGTTTCCCGAGCCACCCAAGGACGAAACCAACTGGGCAGGTGGACTCGCAAAGGAAATGGTCCGACTGCGGCATTCGCTGCAAGAAAATGGACTCTCCATCGCCATCGCAGCCACGAAGCTCAGCAGCTCGGTCGAGAACGAGCGCTGGAATGCGTTAGACGCCCTGGAACAACGAGTCGAGCAGCGCTTGGCCGACTGGGGCCTCAACAGCCGGAGCCAGATCCTTTCCCAAGGACTGCGCATGCCCAAGGGGATCTCACAAATCGTCCTTGCGGGCGTGGCCGAAATGCCGCCACTGGTCGAGCGCGCACTGGCATCATGGAACCTGCCAGTAGTGGCTCTCATCGGCGCCCCTGAATCAGAATCCGCTCAATTTTCCCATGTCGGCCGCCCCTTGCCCGTTTGGTTAGGCCGCCCCTTGTCATCGGCAAGCACCAGCATGCAAGTCGTAGCCGATCCCCGCCAGCAAGCCGCAGAAGCCTTGCAAATCATCGCCAGCGCCATGTCTCCATCGAACGAAGTTGCCATTGGATCGGCCGACGCCGAGGTCGGCGATGAATTGGTGCGCTTGTTCACCCGCGAGGGATGGGTGGCATTTCACCCAGCCGCCACGCCGGCCGTGGGCGGACTTTCCCACTGGTGTAGGATCTGGAGCCACTGGATTTCCGAGCCAACCCTCGCCAATCTTGCCGCGCTATTTGAATTGCCAGAGACCGGCATCCTCGTATCCGGCAAGCGAGCACAAAAAGCCAAAACCCTCGCGAGCCTCAGAGATCGTTGGATGGTCACCACTCTCGAGAACCTCAAACGCCGCGTGGCCGAAGGCGATTTCCACTACGAGAATGAAAAAGCGGAGGCTGACGAACTTTGCAAAGCCGCAGTGGCACTTGAAGGCTGGCGAGCGAGCATGCTCGACGGTCAGTTCAAGGGAACAATGAAACGTCTGTTAGAAATCATCGGTCAAGTCGGACCTGAGACGGAGCAAGTTTCTAACAGCATGATCGATTGGCTGGAACAAGCCGCGCCGATCATCGACAAGGTGAAGCGCGGGCCAGGGTTCTGGATCGACCTCATGCGGTCAGACCTTCAGTCCCCACCGCCAAGGCCGCCGGATGGACGGGTGCTCGACATCCAAGGTTGGTTAGAACTTTTCCATGAGCCAGGCAGCCATCTCGTGTTGTGCGGCATGAACGAAGGCAAGATCCCAGCTCGAAGCGGCGGCGAACCTTGGCTCAGTGAATCAAGCCGCGAACGACTCGGCCTCATCATGGATTCCGAGCGCGCGTCACGTGACGCATTTTTGTACCACTCAATGCTCGAATCAAGGCGCGTCGGTGGCAGAGTCGATGTGATCTGTGGCAAATCTGCTGCGGCCGGCGAGCCCTTGCTACCATCACGAGTGCTGTTAGCCTGTGAGCGTGACGCACTCCCCGACCGTGTCGAATCGCTTTTCAAAGAGGTCGAACCACCCGACGCCGGTCTACGCTGGCACGATGATTTTAAATGGCAGATCCCAGCGGCCGCCCCCCCCAAAAAGATCGGTGTCACCTCACTCAGCGACTATCTCAGTTGCCCATTTCGCTACTATCTCAAGCATGTCCAACGCATGAGATCCTCCGATCCCACCCGGTCCGAGTGGAGCGCGCGCGACTTCGGCAACGTGGCCCACGAAGTGCTCGAGCGCTGGGGCACCGACGTGGATGCCCGCAACATCGATGATGCCGAATCCCTGCACCGACGATTCACCGAAGAACTGGATCGCGTGGTCGCAGAATGGTTTGGCAAGCGAGTGCCGCTCGCCATCCGGATCCAAAAAGAAACCCTCTGGCATCGTTTCCAATGGGTTGCTGCCACCCAAGCAAAACTCCATGCAGAGGGTTGGCGCACCATCGACGTCGAACGCAAATTTCTTCTAACTTTTGGCGAATCCGTCATCACCGGAAAGATCGACCGCATCGACCGCCATCACGAAACCGGCCAACTTCGTGTCATCGATTACAAATCCGGCGACGTCGGTGGAGTGATCCAAGCGCACCGCAAGAAAGTGAGCGAATCGAGCACTCTCCCATCGCACCTCAGTCGGGATTGCCCCGCCGTCTATCAAGACGAGGAAAAGGGCAAAACCGTCGAGTTCCTGTGGCACAACCTCCAACTCCCGCTCTACGCGTTGTCCCTTGTCGAAGCAGGTGAACCCCTGCCTGAGCCCTGCTACTTCACACTTGGTGCAACCGAGTCCAAGGTCGAGCTTCACCGCTGGGACGGCTTCGACATGAACGATCTAACCGCAGCCAAATCCTGCACCACTTGGGTGGTCGAGCAAATCCACCAAAAGGTCTTCATGCCGCCCGCAGAGAAAGTGACGTACGACGACTACGCGGTCCTCGCTGCGGGCAGAACGCTCGGCGAAATGATCGAGTCGTGAATCCAACGTAGCGATCATTCGCCATTTCCAAAATTCTCAAATCACCGAAAAATCAAACATCCTCATGAAAGCTACCGACAACACCATTCTCATCACCGGCGGCGGATCGGGAATCGGCCGAGCGCTTGCCGAAGCATTCCACGCTCACGGAAATCAGGTGATCATCGCCGGTCGCAACACCAAAACCTTGGATGAAGTCGTCGCCGAAAATCCCGGCATGCAAGCCATCGCATTTGATATCACCGACCCGACTGACATCCACGCACTGTCTCGTTCGGTCTCGGAGAAATTTCCATCGCTCAATGTGTTGGTCAACAACGCGGGTATCATGCGCCCCGAAAATTTACTCTCAGCCGATGCCAGACTAACGGATGCCGAAGCGACCATCACCACCAATCTGCTAGGTCCCATCCGCCTAACCGCTGCGCTGATGCCACAATTGCTCGCGCAACCAGAAGCCGCGATCATGAACGTCTCGTCGGGCTTGGCGTTTGTGCCATTGACTCTTACCCCTACGTACTCGGCCACCAAGGCAGCGCTGCATTCCTACACCCAATCGCTGCGCGATCAACTCAAGGCCACCGCCGTGCAGGTGATCGAACTCATCCCGCCCTACGTGGCGACCACGCTGATGGGGCCGCACCAGCCGGAAGATCCGCGGGCCATGCCGTTAGAAGAATTTATCCGCGAGGTGATGGAGATTCTGCAAGAACACCCAACGGCCACCGAAGTCTGTGTGAAACGCGTGGATTTCCTGCGCTCTGCCGCTACTGGCGGTCCTGATGCCTATCAATCGATTTTCGATCAACTCAATGCGACGACGCATCATTGAGCCTAACAGAATCAAAAAATCGGCGATGCAGGGAAAAACGTACGCTGAACGGCCCAAACCAGACCCGCAAGCGCCACCAACACCGAGCCCGCAGTTTGCAACTGCGCAGTCCATTTCCTCAGCGGCCAAAGCACGAGAAATGCCGTAGCCAGAATGCTGACTTGTGCCAACTCCACCCCAACATTAAAGCCTAACAAGGGCCCGACCAGTTGCGCGCGAGGAATACCACCTAACTTTTCGGCAAGCACACTGGCAAATCCAAGTCCGTGCAACAACCCAAAGCAAAACACCAGCACCAACCGCTGCATGCCAAGCCTACGAGTCACTAGGTTTTCAATCCCAATCCACGCGATGCTCACGGCGATCAAAACCTCAACCAAGCGCGACGGCACATGGATCACCGAAAACACCGCAAGAGCCAAGGTAATCGAGTGCGCAACCGTGAATAACAACGACTGCCCCATCAACGGTCGCCACTTCGGAAGCAGCAAAAAAAGCCCGATGATGAACAACAAATGATCCAAGCCCTTGGGCAGCACATGGTGAAACCCCATCTGAACCCAGCCACCTGTTAGAGGCTTTTCGGTGACGGCCGATTTCCCGGAGTCCACTTGCTTCAGCAGCATGATCTGCCCGCCGGGCAACGCACTTACCACGTTTTCGTCACCACCGTTCTGGCTCATCACGATCAGCTCGGTCTCCTGCTCACCAGACCAGTGAATCTGCAAATCCCCAGCACCCACCACCGGATCGATCACGAGGTGAACCGACAGCAGCGCGACATCCCCCGCTTCCTCGGGTAAAGCAAATGGCGTTTTTTTAAAATCAGGGAATTCGATCCGCCATGGAAGTTCCTTCCCGCCAAAAGTGAACCGGAGCAACATGCGCAAGGTTGCCTCGGTCTCGCGTCGGATCCGCTCAAACTCTGCGGCCGACGAGCGCATCACCGCTTGCCGACTCAGCGCCGGGCCACCGGGGATCTTGCGGGTTTCGGGCAACATGTAAGCGACATCCATTTCCCCAGCCAAGGACCACTCCGCATCCAATTTGCGGAATTCCAACTCCACCGATGCCACCTGATGGGCACGAAGCGAGGGCGCAAAATTTAACAGACAAACTAAAAAACCGCACCACCGAATGAATCGCATGCCGCTCATGAGACACGCCGCACCACCCTAGCGAACAGCATAAAAATCAGAATTGGCTTGGAATCTAAGCCACCACCCGCCCACGGGGGGGCTAAAAATTCCGGAAACTCGCCGCTTTACAAGACCGAAACCGCCACCCATATTCTCCCGCCCATGACTTTTGCTGTTATCGACTGGCTCTCCATTAGTATCAATCTCTTGCTGGTGATCTTCTTGATCGTCTGCGTGCTGATGACCCTCATCATCTTAATGCAACGCCCCAAACAAGAGGGCTTGGGCGCAGCATTCGGCGGTGGCATGACCGATCAAATGTTCGGTGCTCGCACCACGGACGTGCTGCAAAAAGGCACGGTCTATCTTGGTTCGTTGTTCTTCCTCCTCAGCCTCACGCTGGCAGTGTTGATTGGTCAAAAAAACAAAACAATCAGCACCGTGACCAAGGCTGACTTGGCACCGAAGGTTCAAGTTGCTCCGCCTCCCGCTCAAGAAGCTCCCAAGTCGTTGAGCTTGGAACTTCCAAAACCTGCTCCCGCCCCTGCGGAAACTCCAGCACCAGCTAACCAAGCTCCTGCCCCGACCCCCGCCCCTGCCGAGACCCCAGCGCCGACTCCTAATGGAACTCCCGCACCGGTGGATTCCGGAAGCGCGCCAAAAGACAAATAAGGCCATCTGCAGCGATCTCTCACGGTGAATGAGTCCATTGAGGGAGAATCTGAGGTACCCGTGTGGGCCAGAGAAAACGCATTCCCAGAGGCACCTGCACGCTGGGGTTGGGTTGATCCGAAAGGCAAACACCATCCGTGCGAATCACTTGAATCGCTAACCCACGCGATTCGCGACGATCCAGATGGTCGGGTGATGCTCGTCTGGACACCCGCCCACGGGCGCATGCGAGTGCCCGAGGAACTTAGCGAAATGGGCGACGCCCTGCGCACCGCACGCGCGCACTGGACGGAAAGTGACCTCATGGCCGCCACCCGCAAATTGCGTTTGCTCGGGGGAATGCTCGCGGGCTTATGCGCACTCACGTTTTTCCAAAACCTCGGCACGCCGACGGCAGAACAAACGCCCACCGCCACACGCTTGCTTTGCGCTTTGTTGGCCATGCTAGAATCGACTCGGTGCGGCCTAGCCCTGCTGGCATTCGTGATTTTTGCCTTCATCCCATGGTATCAAGCTCGCAAGCGCCGCCTGCAACTGCCGAGTTGGGACGCAGCGGGAATCGCCAAAAATGTCCCTGCGATCCGCTTTGAAATTTGGTTAGGACGCCAAAATTCCCCACTCACCAAGGTGCTCATGGGGCTGATCGCCTTGGTCGGCCTCGCGCAGATTCTGTCTCATTACCCGACTGAAGGCTTGGGCTCGTTACTCTCGATCTTCAAAACTTGGGATGGCACCGCCACCGCCGGACTCATGAAGGATCGCTATCTCCAAGGTGAGTGGTGGCGGCTTTTCACTGCGCCCTTCCTGCACGGAAATATCGTCCATTTCCTCATGAATGCATCGGCGCTCATCTACCTCGGAAAACGGGTGGAGGTGTTTGCGCGCTGGCCCCACTTGCCGATGGTGTTCCTATTCGCAGCCTGCGTCGGCGGTGAGGCCTCGGTTCGCTTCGTCGCCGCTCCGACTGTGGGCGCATCTGGCGGCTTGATGGGACTTCTCGGGTTCCTCTTGGTGTTCGAGACACTTCATGTGCGACTTGTCCCACGCTCCGCTCGTCGGCGCCTTGCGGGCGGAGTCGTTTTGACGGCGTTGATCGGCCTGGTCGGATTCCGATACATCGACAATGCTGCGCACGTCGGCGGACTCCTCGCGGGAATGATCTACGCAGCGATCGTTTTTCCGAAATCTGCATCCCCCACCCGCCCACGCTCGAATCGAACTGACCGCATCGTGGGATCTCTAGCAACGCTGGTTCTCATCGCCGTCGCCGCTCTAACCATTTGGCGGGTCGCAATGGGTGGCTCGACGGCCAATTAACGAATCACTGCAAGCCTTTCAAAATTTCGCGCCGGAGTTCGACCGCATCGACTTCCCCGCTGTGACGCCAGAGGATTTTCCCGCGAGGCCCGACCAGCACCGTGTGCGGAAGAGCACCCGACCACTCGGGGTCGATCGCCTGCGCGAGCTTGTCCGGATTGCCACCGTTCCAGTGGTAGTTGTTCGATGCACGGCCCTCGGCTTTCACCGACGCCGCGATTTCATCGGGCGCCGCTGCGTGACGAGACTCGAGAAATTTGACGACTGCAGGTCGCTGAGCCACCGGATCTAGACTCACCGATACAAACTCCACTGCCCGAGTCTGAAAACGGCGACCCGCATCGATGAGATCGGGAAACTCCTTCACGCAAGGGCCGCACGTGGTGGACCAGAAGTTAATCAATCGCAGCTTTTCAGTGCCATTGGCGCGCAACTGCTTGGCGATCTCCTCATCAAGATCTGCCACCGTCACGGGCTTTTTCTCCCACGCCGCTTGGCTCTCCGCGGCGTGCTTCTTTTTGAACAACCACTTGGTCGAGCATCCAAACGAGCGGGTGATCGACTCCTTCACCTCGCCCCCAGCGAGCAGCGCATCGAGTGCATCACGCAGATAGCTTTTTTCCACGGCACCAGAATTGCGGCCACCATCGTCCATGCGACCGGTGTATCGCAATTTCCGCTGCGCATCGAAAATGAAAGCGTGCGGGGTCGATTGCGCACCGCACGCGGTGGTCAGCTCCTGCTTCTCGCCATCGTAAAGATAGGGAAATGTCCAACCATAGTCCTTGGCAAACGGTGCCATTTCGTCAAACGAATCCCCAAATGGCGAGTATCCTAACTCCGCGGGCAGAAGGCTGTCGGGGTTATTGCCATTGA
This sequence comes from Akkermansiaceae bacterium, assembly GCA_026461385.1. Lineage (GTDB taxonomy): Bacteria > Verrucomicrobiota > Verrucomicrobiia > Verrucomicrobiales > Akkermansiaceae > Luteolibacter. The sequence continues at coordinate 667 of JAPJNB010000238.1, read as the reverse complement.
CCGCCACGAATGCGACGCCCTTGTTGCGATAGTCCTGATAAATCTGCTCCATCCTCGGCGCGGCTCCCACGGAATCCGGGCAATGATTGCAGGTGAACACGAGACAAAGCACCTTCGCCTCGCTAAAGCTCGTTAGGGAATAGGTTTTCCCATCTGTCCCAGGCAAGGAAAACGCCGGTGCCGCCGCACCCAGCACCAAAACCTTCGGAATCTCCTGAGACATCACCGAGGTAAAAAACGCCATTGTTAGGGATAGCAATCGTGCGAACTGAATCATAAGTCTATTACTCCCCAAGCGCCTGTTTCCTGCAAGAATTTTCAGACGGCTCAGAAATTTCTACCTCACTCCGTGACCCGCCGCGCCCGTTGAATTTCATCGTTGCCGATTCTTTCTGCGAATGCGGGTTGGCAGCCCTCCGCGGATGTTCTTAGAATCGGCCCATGAATGGTCAGCTCAGCTTGGTTCTCGAGACATCCACCCCGCATGGATCGCTCGCAACCATCATGCCCCACCAACACCTGCAACAACGAGAATTCACCAGCGACCGAAACCACAACGCCGGTTTGTTCGCACCGCTCGAAGAACTCCTCGCCACCCATGCCGTCGCAAGCGTTGGCCTGATCCTCGTCGGCAGCGGACCCGGCAGCTACAGCGGCACCCGCGTCG
>JAPJNB010000024.1 GCA_026461385.1 Akkermansiaceae bacterium | reverse complement strand
TCATTCTACGCATACCAGCTCAATCCTCAGGATTTCCATGCCTGCTTCGAGGCCTTCATCGGCGGGGTTTGGTATACCTTCGATCCCACCGGTCTCGCCCCTCTCAATGGTCTCATCCGAATCGCCACCGGCCGCGATGCTGCGGATGCCGCCATCTGCACGATTTTTGGCAATCCCGAACTCATGTTGAGCCGAGTCACCTGCACCTGTCTTGATGACGATTTTGTCCCGATCACGCAAGCGGATCTGACCGACCTTCATGCAGCGATCACCCTCGCATGAGCGCAACAAGTTAGGGCGAAACCGCCAAACGCTCTGAGCTCACTTCTCGCTCAAACAGAAATCCATTTTCCTTGTAGGTCTTGAGCCGAAAATGAGTGGCGGTGGAAATCACCCCATCTAACGAACTCAGTTTTTCCGAGACGAAGCGTGCCACCTCGCGGAGGTCGCCACCTTCCACGACCACCATCAGATCGTATCCGCCGCTCGCAAGATAACAGGAAACGACTTGGTCAAATCGCGCAATCCGCATGGCAAGTCGATCAAATCCACCCCCACGCTCTGGCGTGACCTTCACCTCGATGAATGCAGAAACCGTGGTGTCGCCGATCGCCTCTGGATTGATCACCGCGTGATGACCCAAAATCGTACCATCCGCTTCCCAGCCAGCGATGAGTCCTGCCACCATGGTGGGATCCAGACTCAGCAGATCTGCGAGTTCTTGGTTCGTGAAACGAGCCTTACGACGAAGAAGTTGGAGCAATGGAGCAGACGACATGGATTGAAATTGAGAGTTATCGAGTTGCAAGTCGAGTCTTACCTCCACACCGCAAGCGCTCAATCCCAAACTCACCTCGATCAGTCACCAAGGCAGATTCCAATCGCCTTGGCGGCCAGCACCAACTCGCTTTGTGGCTCAACGAGGCGCAATTGATTGACCGCATCCTCGATCGGCACGGAGTCCACGTGATACGATTGATAGCTCACCATTCGGCCAAATGAACCTGCTTCCGCGAGTTTCACCGCCATCACTCCAAAACGCATGCCCAAAATACGATCCAACGCAGTGGGCGCTCCGCCCCGCTGAAGGTGACCTAAGGTACACGCACGAGTCTCTTTTCCCGTCAATTCCTGAAGCTTCGCCGCCACTCGATCGCCGATACCACCGAGGCGAAATTCGCCACCCTCATTGGAATCCAAGGTGACGAAATCACCATCCTGCATCCGAACCCCCTCCGCAACCACGACCAAGGTGCTGTGATATCCTTGGGCATCTCGCTGGTTGATGAAGTCGCGAACCTTCTCCATTGAAAATGGCATCTCGGGAATGAGCACCACATTCGCACCACCCGCGATGCCGCCCCACAAGGCGATCCAACCTGCGTGGCGCCCCATGACTTCTAACACCATCACCCGCTTGTGACTTTCCCCCGTGGTGTGCAATCGGTCGAGCGCATCGACCACCGTTGAGACCGCACTATCAAATCCAAACGTGAACGCCGTGGCACTGAGGTCGTTGTCAATGGTCTTCGGCACCCCGATGACCGGCCACCCAGCGCGGTAAAGTTGCAGCCCGGTGGTCAACGACCCATCCCCCCCCACAATGACTAAAGCCCCCACGCCCAGCTCATCCATCGTCTGCTTGGCCTTGGCGACAATCTCCTTCGGCACCTCGGCGATGTCCCCCTTACCGACCTTTGCCGCAAAGTGCCCTTTGTTCGTCGTGCCCAAAATCGTGCCACCCATTTTCAGGATGCCGATGGTATCTTTTGGCCGCAGCACCGTAAAATTCCCGGGCGGCAAGAGACCTTCGAAGCCGTCACGGAACCCGATGACCTCCCAACCCAGCCGATCCGCCGCACCCACGACCCCGTGGATCACTGCGTTGAGGCCAGGGCAATCACCTCCACTATTAAGAATACCGATTTTCATGAAATTGAAGTGATGCGCCTCGTCTCCAAATCAAAGTGGCATTGGCATGCTGAGGATTTCCTGGTCTCGTTTGAGCACCTGCGCCCCCGAACCCAGCCACGCATCATAAATCGACCAGCCCTCACGAATGAGCCCACGGGCCCGATTGAAACGATCTGGATTGTTGAGAACCACCACCAGGATCCGGCGCGGCGTCGCACCTTTGGTGCCGTCGGCCTTGGTCCGGACAAGCGGCTCGCGATCCATGCAGACCGAGACACAAGGTCCGGCTGCGGGCGTTGTGCCCGTTTTCACCCCGAGAATCCCCGGCTCCCCGATCAGGTCGTTCGAGTTCTTGATTAGAAAACTCCGTTTCCCACTAGAAGTGGCCACGCTGATGTTCCGATCTTTCTGGCGGACGATGAAATTGAATGCATTGCGCTTCATCGCGTAGGCCGAAAGCCGAACCATGTCCGCCGCCGTTGAAAATGCCCGCGATCCCGGACGATCCAGCCCATGGGGAAAACCAAATCGCGTCTGGGTCATCGCCAGCGCCTTGGCGAGCTGATTCATTTCCCCGACAAACGTCGCGATCGAGTCACCACTTTTCCCACGGCGGCTGAGAATTTCTCTCCCCACATGATCCGCAATGCTGAAAGCGGCGAGGTTGTCGGATCCCAACAAAGCGGAGTACAGCGCATCGCGCAGGGTCAGCTGATCCCCAGGCTGCAAGTTCATGGGATTTGGCCCACCAATCAGCGTGACCGTCTGTGGAACCGTGATCTTGGTCGTCGCAATGTCAGCGCCGGTCGCGGTCGCCCAGTCCACCGCAACAGCCGCAGTGCCGATGATGCTGAGACTCGCCACAGGCCGCTTCACCGTCGCGTTGCTCGCAAGGAGAATTTTTCCAGAATAGGCCTCAACCACCATCACGCTCTCCGGAGCCTGCGCAAACAAGGGAGGCGACAGCAAAATGGCAATGAGCGAAAGTACTTTGAGTATCTTATAGTTCTTCATGACTAGCAGCGCCCGCAGATTACCCCGCTGACTTCACAACTCAATCCCAAACAGGACAAGTCACACCAATCGCAACGCAAACCACCCAGAAAATGCTCGAAGCGAACGGATCTGAAACTTTTTCCTCGTCCTAGGACCCGCCTCTCCCCCACGCTTCCACCGCAATGCTCAAGGCTGGAATCGTAGGACTACCCAACGTCGGAAAATCGACACTCTTCAACGCGGTGACCCGCACCCGCAAGGCGGAGGCTGCCAATTATCCATTTTGCACGATCGACCCAAACGTCGGTATCGTCAGCGTGCCAGACCCACGTCTCGCCGTGCTTTCGAAAATCTCGGGATCACAGAAATTGGTCCCCACCGCAATCGAGTTTGTCGACATCGCTGGCTTGGTCAAAGGCGCATCCGAAGGCGCCGGCCTCGGCAACCAGTTTCTTGCCAACATCCGCGAAACCGACGCCATCGTGCAAGTCGTCCGCTGCTTTGAAAACGACGACATCATCCACGAACTCGGCACGGTCGATCCGATCCGTGACATCGAAATCATCAACTCGGAGTTGATCCTCGCCGACATGGCGTCGCTGGAAAAACGCCGCCAATCCCGCGAAAAAAAGGCCAAAGGCGGCGACAAGGAAGCCAAAAAGGAAGTCGAACTAATCGACATCATCCTTCCTCACCTCGACCAAGGCAACCCCGCACTGACCCTCGATTTCAGCGATGACGACCAAGCAATCGTCCGCGAGTTTTTCCTGCTTTCGTCGAAGAAAACCATCTACGCCTGCAATGTCGCCGAGGACGAATTGGCGGCCGCCATCGAAAACCCAGACTCGAACGCCCAAGTCGCCCGCGTCCGGAAATTTGCCGCCGAACACAGCGGGTCTGAGGCCGTCGTGATCTCCGCGCGCATCGAGGAGGAACTCAGCGAAATGCCGCCCGAAGAGGCCGACGAATTCCTCGCCGACATGGGCGTCACCGACTCCGGAGTCTCAAGTCTCATCCGTGCGGTCTATCACTTGTTAGGCCTCCGCACCTACCTCACCACCGGAGTCCAAGAGACCCGTGCCTGGACGATCATTGCCGGTGACAAGGCCCCCGCCGCCGCCGGCGTGATTCACTCGGATTTCGAGCGTGGCTTCATCGCCGCAGAAGTCGTCCACTACGACGACCTCGTCGCCGCAGGAAATAAAGCTACCGCCAAGGTCGCCGGCAAGGTCCGCATCGAGGGCAAGGAGTATGTCGTCAAAGACGGCGACGTCGTGGAATTCCGGTTCAACGTGTGACGCGAAAGACCCACCACTCAGCGAAAAATCACCCGGCTTGCACTCCGCCGGATGGGTTCCCAATCCTTGATCCGCCCGATGTCTGACTCCTTCGTCCACCTTCATCTTCACACCGAGTTTTCGCTACTCGACGGGATGATCCGCACCAAGGATCTTGCCAAACGCGCCAAGGAACTCGACATGCCCGCCGTGGCCATGACCGACCACGGAAATCTCTACGGGGCCATCAAATTCTATCAGGACTGCCACAAAGTCGGCGTCAAACCGATCCTCGGATGCGAAATTTACCTCGCCCCAGGCTCGATGGAGGACAAACGCGAGGTCGTAGGCCGCAAGCGCGCGACCCACATGACGCTCCTCGCAGAAACCAACGAGGGCTGGAATAACCTCAGCAAGCTGGTTTCCAAAGGCAATCTCGAAGGGCTTTACTACGGCAAACCCCGCGTCGACCGCGAGACACTCCGAGAGTTTTCCAAAGGTCTCATCTGTCTAACCGGATGTATCTCGGGGCCCGTCAACGAATGGCTCCGCGCCGGCGACGAAGAGAAGGCCCGCGAAACACTCATCGAAATCGTCGACATCTATGGCAAGGACAACACCTACGTGGAGATCCACAACCACGGCCTCGAACCCCAGCGCCTTGTCACCCCCTCGCTCCTCAAATTTGCCAACGAACTCGGCTTGAAGGTGGTCGCCGCGAATGATGTCCATTTCCTCAACAAATTTGACCACGAGGCCCACGACGTGATGATCTGCATCGGCACCGGTCACCTCGTGATCGACGAAAACCGGATGCATTACTCGCCAGAAGTCTACTTCAAGACGGCAGAACAAATGCGCGAGATCTTCGCCGATGTGCCCGGCGCTTGTGATGCCACCCTCGAAATCGCCGAGCGCTGCAACGTCACGATCACGCTCGACTCGACGAGCTCCGAGAAGTACCCGCAATTCGGCACACCCGATGGCAGCCCACGCGAGGAATACCTCATGAAGGTCTGCCGCGACGGCCTCGTGAAGCGCTACGGTGCCGAACACGCCGCATCCCCAGCAATTGCCGACCGCCTGAAATACGAGGTCGATACCATCAACCAACTCGGCTTCGCCTCCTACTTCCTCATCACCGCCGACTTCATCCAGTGGGCACGTGATCATGACATCCCTGTCGGCCCGGGTCGGGGCTCTGCTGCCGGCTCGCTCGCCTCATACGCCATGGGCATCACCGACATCTGCCCAATGCGTTTCGGCCTGTTGTTCGAACGATTCCTCAACCCGGAACGCGTGAGCCCACCCGACGTCGACATCGACTTCTGCCAAAGCCGCCGCACGGAAGTGATCGCCTACGTCCGCAAAAAATACGGCGAGCGCAGCGTTTCCCACATCATCACCTACGGCAAACTCGGCGCAAAAAGCGTCCTGCGAGACGTCTGCCGCGTGATGGGGATTTCTTACGGCGAGGGCGATCGCATCGCGAAAATGATCGAGGCGAAACCGGACACAAAACTCCAAGCCGAGTACGACGCCAAGCCCGAACTGAAGGAACTCATCGAGAGCAGCAGCACCTACCAACAACTTTGGAGCTACGCGACCAAGCTTGAAGGACTCGCCCGAAACGTCGGGGTTCACGCAGCCGGCGTCGTGATTGGAGACCGCCCGCTCGACGAGCACGTCCCACTCACCCGTGGAAATGAAGGAGAAGTCGTCACCCAATACGACATGAAGGCCATCACCGACGTCGGCCTCCTCAAGATGGATTTCCTCGGACTGAAGAACCTCACCGTAATTCATGAAGCGGTCCAAAACATCCGCAAACACACGCCGGAATTTTCGATCGAGTCGGTCTCTCTCGAGGACTGGAAAACCTTTGAACTGCTCAACCGCGGTGAAACCATGGGCGTGTTCCAGTTAGAATCGGGCGGCATGGTAGAAACGTGCCGCAAATATGCCATCGAGAAAATCGACGACATCATCGACCTTCTCGCCGTCTACCGCCCCGGCGCGATGCAATTCATCGACCAAATGCTCGATGTGAAAAAAGGCCGCACGCGGGCGATGTACGAACACCCGCTGCTAGAACAAGTCTGCGGCGACACGTTCGGCGTGATGATCTATCAGGAGCAGGTTCAGAATGCCGCGAAAGTCCTCGCGGGCTATTCACTCGGTGGCGCCGACCTCCTGCGTCGGGCGATGGGCAAGAAGGATCCGGTGGAGATGGAGAAGCAGCGGGCGAAATTCGTCGAAGGCGCAGAAAAAACTAACAATATCGGCAAGAAGCTTGCGGACCAAATCTTCGATAAGATCGCAATGTTCGCCGGCTACGGCTTCAACAAGTCCCACTCCGCCTGCTACGGCCACATCTCGTACTGGACTGCCTACCTCAAGGCAAACCACCCGGTCGAGTTCATGGCCGCACTGCTTTCTAACGAAATTCACAACACCGACAAGATCGGCGTCTTTGTCTCGGAGTGCCACCGGATGGGGCTGGAAATTCTCCCGCCCAATCTCAATGCCTCTCATCTCAGGTTTTCACCCGAAATCACCCCGAACGGTGCCAAGGGCGTTCGCTACGGTCTTGCCGCCATCAAAAACTGCGGCGAGGGCGCGATGGCCATCGCCATCGAGGAACGCGAGAAAAACGGCTCATTCAGCTCGCTCGATGATTTTGCCTCACGGCTCGATTCGAAGGTGGTCAACAAACGCATCCTCGAAAATCTCGTAAAAGCGGGCGCACTCGATTGGACCACCGATACCCGCGCCGGTATGTTCGCACGGCTCGAACAAGTTGTGGCCTCGGCATCCTCCGCGCAACGCGACCGCGCCTCAGGCCAAGTTTCGATGTTTGATTCGATGGACTTCGCCTCGCCCGCAGCCAAGTCCAAATCCAAGCGCTCCTCAGGACCCACCATCGAAGAGTGGAGTAAAGATGAACGCCTCACCCATGAAAAAGAACTGTTAGGGTTCTATGTCACCGGTCACCCACTCGACAAATTCCGCAAGGTGATCGATTCGAACAAGTATCGCAGGCTCGGGCTGATGGACGATCTCGATCTATCCAATCCCCGCGAACGATTTCCCTTCGCTGGCATGGTCCGTTCGCTCGATGCAAAAACCACCAAGACAGGCAAGCCATTCGGCGTGCTGGTGCTTGAGGATTTCACCGGCAGCAGCGAAATCATGCTCTGGGGTGAGACCTTTGTTCCAGCTCGCGATGCCGGTTTGTTAGAATCAGGCAAAATCATCCGACTCAAGGGCAACATCCAAGTCGACGAGCGCACGGGCGGCAGACGCATCACCGGCTACGAGCTCGCCGAGCTCAAACCCAAGCGGACCGCCGCGAATCAAAACGGCCCACTCGAACTCACGCTTTGGACCACCCGCCACAGCGATCGCGATCTTCTGGAAATCAAACTCGCGCTCACCCAACATCCCGGCCCCACCCCGGTTCTCCTCCATTTCCAGAACAGCGCCGGCCGCAGAATCACGGTCGCTGCAGGCGAAAACTTTCAGGTACGACGCAGCGATGACCTCGAAGAAGCACTTGGTCGCTGGATTGAGGAGTGAAGCCAACCGAACCGCTCACCCGAGGAGTGCGTCCAGTGCATCCAACACACCCCGCTCTAACACCGGACGCACGACACTCTCCCAGTCCTCCGGCGCTTGGGGAAGATTGACCCAACTACGGCAACCACCGTACTTCGCCTCGTAGGGAAACTCCCAAGGCTCCGCAAGCTCGCGGACCTCAACCAATGCAACATGGATGCTCCCGGCCGCCATGCCCTTGCCTTCCCAATCAAAGCGATCTCTCACCGTTTGCTCGGAATACACGTGGTGAGGCTCCAAGGCCGCAACTTTTCGCCAATCCGTCAAGGTCACCGCCCACCGCGCTTGAACCTGATGCGTGATGCAGATGCGATCGCCAGGTTGCCACTCGGGCATCACCTTCACCTCGCCCTCGCGCACATGATCGGCAATGGCATGAAACCGTGTGGGAAATAGAAAAAACGATTCGTGCGCGAAGGAAAATCCCTGCCGCCCCTCGTGGATTCCACCCTTGCGGAGAAGAATCGCTTGCCTACCCGACGCAAGCGCATCGCAAACCACTTGCCACTCTTTAAATCCGATCGGAGCGCTCATCCGGAATTCTGAGCCTGCCTTATCCAAGGTCATCCGCCGTCACCGAGGTCTGCTCGCGTGATCCTAAAATCCCAGCCTGCCGAATGACGCGATCCGGCGTGGGATCAAAACGGTAGCTATGGCAGTTCGGGCAAAGAGCGGCACCACTCCCGATAATCGAATCGCAACCTTCGCAAACTTTGTAGCCGGAAGGTTGCGCAGCAATCTTTGCGGCGGCGGCGGCGCGATCGGATTTTGAGGATTCAGCCATGGAGGAAAAATGAAAAAAGCGGCACCGATTTGCACGGCCCGCTTGTTTCTTGGATTGAATTGAAACCAGCTAAAAGGCCAATCAAGCGATACCAGCCAATGCCTTGGCGGTTTTGCTTTTCAGGTTCGCCGCCTTGTTCGGGTGAATCAGGTTGCGCTTTGCAGCTTTGTCCACCACCGAAGAAAATGCGGAGCTCGCCTCAGCGGCTGCGGATTTGTCGCCAGAAGCAATCGCAACGAGCGCCTTCTTGCGAAGCGTCTTCATGCGGCTTTTTTCAGCACGATTACGCTCGGTCCGGACTACGGTTTGACGTGCGCGCTTGATTGAAGATTTGTGGTTAGCCATGGTTGTATTTGAAAAAATCAGTCGCTTGTGGGCGGGCGGGGGAAAATAGGAGTTTGAGCGCAGGTGTCAAGCTCATGTTTCAGAGAATATCACCGGCTTGCGAGAATTGCCCGTCTTGCCGCTGGAGGCCGAGGCTTGGTTCACGCTGCCCACTTTAATGGAATCGCGAATCACAAAGACATCCGCTCCCTTGCCAACCTTACTGAAAAGCTCCGCCACATCCTTGCTAGCCATGCGAATGCAGCCAAAGGACGCAGGAGACCCCAAACGATTTTCCTCAGGCGTGCCGTGGATATAAATGGTCCGACCAAAGGCATTCCGGTTGCGAGATTCCTTCCCGGTCAGCCAAAGAATCCGAGTGACCACCGGGTCTCGCCCCGGAGCATTCGGCTTGATCACCTCACCCGTGGGCCGCCGACTTTTAAAAACACTACCGATCGCGGCACTCCCGCCGATCTTTTGGGCGACCTGCATGCGCCCGAGCGGGGTGCAATTGCTACCAGGACGATCCCCCACCCCGAATTTCGAGGTCGAAATCTTGTAGGATTTCAGCGGCACTCCATCGCAAACCAGTAACATTTTCTGATCCTTCACGCTCACAATCATCTTATTGCGAGCATCATAGCCGAAGGCCAACCCATTCGAACCGCAACTCGTGAGGCCAACCAACGCGACAACCCCAAGGGACGCGAGAAAAAGAAATTGGAGCGCTTTCGACTGAAGGATCGGCATTAGGGCAAATTTTGATCAATAATTGGTACGATGCGCTCCTCAGATCCCGATGGCAGCATCCGGACAAGTGAGCAGAGCGAGGTGTAAAAGAAACCAACCGGGAATGGCAGCAAGAGGATGGCCGAAGACCAGTTTGCCTTCATCGCGGCCTCCACGACCACGAACAAAAAGAAGAAACCAAACAGCAACTCCACGAAGGGCGTGAGGGTCTTCATTGCCTTGTAGCTGCTCTTTTTCCAATCGCTGCGCTTGGTCTGGCCGATCCCATACTTCGGAGTGCGGATGAATGCTGACTGATGATTGAAAAGGGCTTCAAGAACGGCTTTGGCATTGCTGATGGACATTCCAATGCCCAACGCCAAAAGCAATGGCAGATAGGGAATTTCTTTCCACCAAGAACCCGGCCGCAGCGCTTTCTGCGCCACCATGTAGAACACAATCACCGAAACCGATGCAAAAAAGAAGATCGGAACATTGATAATGTAGGTGGTCAGTGCCCCGAAATCAGGCTGGAACTGCTGGTTTGGATAAATCAAAAAGCAGAGGCATATCAGCAAAAGATAGGCGAAATTCGAGGTGAGGTGCGCCGTTGCCTCCATCTTGATGAAAAGCGGCACATCGCTCCGCCAGATCGCCGGAAGCACCTTCTTGCACACTTGGATCGAGCCTTTGGTCCACCGATGCTGCTGGCTCTTGAAGCCATCCATGTCGACCGGCAACTCCGCTGGAGTCTCGACTTCGTTGAGGAACACAAACCGCCAGCCCTTGAGTTGAGCGCGATAACTGAGATCCATGTCCTCAGTGAGGGTATCATGCTCCCACCCGCCCGCATCGGTGATGCAGGATTTTCTCCAAATCCCGCCCGTGCCATTGAAGGTGAAAAATCGGCCAGAGCGGTTGCGCGCGGTCTGCTCCAACTCGAGGTGACCATCCAAAAACATCGCCTGAATCCGGGTCAGAACGTTAAATGTCCGGTTGAGGTGACCCCAGCGGGTCTGGATCATGCCGATCTGATCATCGGAAAAATAATGGATCGTCTCCTGAAGCAGGTCCGGATTCGGGACGAAATCCGCGTCGAGGATCAGAAGGTACTCACCCTTCGCAAAGTGGGTGCCATTTTCAAGCGCACCCGCCTTGTAGCCTGCGCGATCCGTCCGGTGAAGGTGCTCAGCGTCAAATCCACGGGCCTTCAACCGCTCAATCCCAGCCCGACAAATCTCCACCGTCTCATCGGTCGAATCATCTAAAAGCTGGATCTGCAGCTTATCCTGCGGGTAATCCAACGCCGCCACCGACGCCAAAAGACGGTCAACGACGTACATTTCATTGAAAACCGGCAACTGGACCGTCACCAACGGCAACTCTGCAAACAAGCTCTTCGGCGTCGGATGCTTCCTCGAGTGCTTCAAATAAAGAAAAACAATGGTCAATCGGTGCGACCCATACCCCGCAAGCCCGATGAGGACTACGATGTAAGAGGCATACCAAAGAGGTGAGGTCCAATCCATAAAGGCAGATAAATCAATGAGAAAGCGGAGGCATCGAGCCCATCCTCACAGGAATTTCATCCTCTGGCTGGCACTCGCTGGCTGACAATGAACCAAAGGCTCAATACCAGACCCCAAAGAATTGCAGGTAGCCTCCTGAGCGTCAAGCCCCAAGCTGGGCTCCCCCAATCACCCACAAAACCCGATGAAGAACGCCGCAAAGGGCGTCTTTTGGCGGTTAGAACATCGACTGAGCGCCCATCGCCGTCATGTTCAGGAAATAATCGTTTTTTATCGATTGCCGCAACCCAACAAAACGCCTCACCGGACGCATTGAGGAAGTCACTGCTGCACCAAGCTATCACCAGAAAACTTTAATCGCTTGACTCATAACTTGACTCACACTTGACTTAACGCCGTGGCCTACGAACCGCAATTCACGATCAGCACTCGCCTGCTTTCGCTGGTGGAGATGATCGCGGCCTTGCGCGAGCGGATTCTCGGGGCGGCGGTGGAGCTTTCTTGGATTCCGGCGCTACAAAAGGACACCCGCACCCGCAACGGCCATGCCTCCACCGCCATCGAGGGTAATCCGTTGACCTTGGAGCAGGTGCGGGCGCTCGAGGAGGGGCGGGAACTGGTCGCTTCCGATACGAGATCCACCCGAGAAGTGCTGAATTATTTCGCGGGGCTACGCTACGTGGAAAAGCACGCCAAGAAGAAAGCCATCCGTCACGAAGACCTGTTTGAGCTCCACCGAATTTTGGCAGACAGCGTGATGGATCAGGGGACGGCCGGGTGTTATCGGACGATTCAGGTCAGGGTGGGCAATCATTTCCCGCCCGCCGCAGCAGATGTCTCGGGGCTGATGTTTGAGCTGCTGGAATGGTGGAACAAACAATCCACGGAGTTGTCTCCCGTACTGAGTTCCGCAATTTTGCACTACCAGTTCGAGAACATCCATCCCTTCGCCGATGGCAATGGTAGAACAGGTCGAGCGCTGGCGCTGTGGGAGCTCTATCGACGCGGATTCGATAGCCATCACATTTTCTCCGTGGATGAATACTACTGGGAAGACCGCCCAGGCTACTACGCCGCATTGGATGCCGTGCGAGTGGCAGACGAGGATCTCACCGGTTGGCTGGAGTACTGTGCCGAGGGCGTGAGGCAGACCTTGGAGCAAGTCTGGCTGCGGGTGCAGGCCTACAACGTGAAATCAACCGAGAAACTGGTGCTGCGTCCTAGGCAGGAGTTGCTTCTAAAGCTACTGCGCGACCACGGGAGCATGACGCCCGCCGAACTTTGGGCTGAGCTTGCGGTTTCCAGGCAAGGGGCGATGGATTTGCTCCGTCCGCTTTTGGAAGCCGGGCTAGTGGAAAAGATCGGCGGCAAGAAAACCGGACGGTACTCACTCAAACAAACAAAACCAGAGCCGAGCACCTCCACGAAGTGCCCGTAGAATTTTAGAAATTTCTAATCTACTAGAATCTATCACCGCTTGCGGATCCTACCGCAGACCTCAAGAACACCCCAATGCCACCTTTAAAAATGGCGCGGTGCGTGAGGTCTTGGACTGGGCGACTTTTTCCGGCGGGCCTTGGGCGATGATCTTCCCTCCGCCCTCGCCCGCCTCCGGGCCGATGTCGAGGATCCAGTCTGCCTCGGCGGCCACGGCCATGTGGTGCTCGATCACCACCACGGTGTGCCCTTCATCGACGAGGCGGTGAAGGACATCGATGAGCCGCTGCACATCTTCAAGATGGAGACCGACCGTCGGCTCTTCGATGAGGTAGAGGTTCCGTTGAGTGAGAGCGGCGTTGTTGAGGGTCGCGCGCGTACCGCGGCCCTTGGTCAACTCAGAGACCAACTTGATGCGTTGCGCCTCACCACCTGATAGCGTGGGCGATGGCTGGCCAAGCTGGAGATACCCAAGCCCCGTGTCTGCCATCAGCTTCAGCGGATGCGCGATGCGTGGTTGGGACTCGAAAAACGCGGCCGCGTCATCGATCGTCATGGCAAGGATTTGACCAATGTTTTTCTGGCGGAAGGTCACCTCCAAGGTTGCGGGGTTGTAGCGTCGGCCGTTGCAGGATTCGCAATGAACCCAGGTGCTCGGCAGAAAATCCATTTCGAGCTTCACACGGCCGTTGCCCTTGCACTCCGGGCATCTTCCACCCTCGGTGTTGAACGAAAACCGCGAGGCCTCGAAGCCACGCATGCGCGCATCCGGCAACTGGGCAAACAACTCACGAATGTGATCAAACACCTTCACATAGGTCGCCGGACAGGAACGTGAGGTCTTCCCGATCGGCGACTGATCAACCTCAAAACAGGCCTTAATCTGCTTCTCCCCCGTGGTCTTTCCGAAAGGCAAGCTGGCCTTCTTCACCCGGGTCGTCTTCGCCTCGTTGCGGAAAAGCTCGGCAATGCACGCGTGCATCAACGATGATTTTCCCGATCCTGAAATTCCTGTTAGAACGGTGAGCCTGCCCAAGGGAATGGCCACATCAATACTCTTAAGATTGTTAGCACGGCAATCCGCGAGAGTGATGTGAGCGTGCCCCTTGGGAACCGCACGGCGCGAGCCACGGATCGGATGATGCATCACCGCGGTGAGCGCCCGGTAGGTCGGCGACTTGGTGAGATCGAACCCTCTAGAACTCCCGTTTTTCGCAGACTTCGCGGCGGAAGGTTTCGCCTTAGCCTTCCCTTGCGGAATCTTCGGGGGCTTGCCTTGGTAAACGATCTCGCCACCAAGCCGGCCAGCACCTGGCCCAAGATCGATCAAATGATCTGCCGCAGCGATCGTGTCCTCGTCATGTTCCACAATGATGAGCGAATTGCCTTGGTCACGGAGGGCGATCAACGTCTTCAACAACGCAGCGTTGTCGCGGGGATGCAGGCCGATCGTCGGCTCATCGAGAACGTAAAGCACACCTCGGAGATTCGAGCCCAACTGAGCTGCTAGACGAATCCGCTGGGATTCTCCACCGGAAAGCGTGTTGCCCGAACGATCGAGCTGCAAGTAACCCAGCCCCACCTCACCGAGAAACGCCAAGCGCTGACGGATTTCCGGCAAAATGTCGCGCGCAATCAAATGCTCCCGAGAACCCGTGAAGGCGATTTTCTCGAAATGCTTCGATGCTGCATCGATCGATAAACTCCCAAGGTCTGCCACCGGCGTGCCCTTGAGTTGCACCGCCGAGGCCGTCGGATTGAGTCGGGATCCATGGCAACTCGGACATTCCGCCAGCTCCACGTCATCCATGCGATCCATCGCACGATCGGCATCCAACTCCGCTGCTAACACCGAGTCGAAACTAGCAACGTCGAGATGCTGGCGGCGCTTTGGCACCCGCCCGTGACCGCGACACTCCGTGCACCAACCATGCGGGGAGTTGAATGAAAAAAGCCGAGGATCAAGCTCCTCAAACGATTGACGGCAAGACGGGCAACTCGACTCGGTCGAAAGCAGGATGAATTTTTTATCGGCAGTGAAGAGCCTCACCATCCCTTTGCCAATGATGAGCGCCCGCTCAAGCACCGCCTGGAGTTGCTGCCCACCCGTCTTGGCAATCTCGGCGACAACCACGTCGATGTCATGTTCCTTAAATCGTTCCAAGCGCACGAAGCCCTCAGCGGATTTGAACTGCCGATCGACGAGCAAGGTTAAAAAACCCTGCTTGAGTGCCCATTCGGCAATCTCGTTGTGATAGCCTTTTTTCCCACGAATGATCGGCGCCAACAGCGTCACAGCGCCTTTTTTCAAGTGCCCACGGATGGTGTTCTCTATCGCTGCTAGAGATTGACGCTCCACCGGCACCTGACAATCCGGGCAATACAGTGTGCCTAACTTTGAATAGAGCAAACGGATGAAATTCCACAGCTCGGTCACCGTGGCCACCGTGGATTTTCCGCCGCCCTGTGAGACTCGTTGCTCGATCGCAACTGTTGGCGGAAGCCCTGCAAGTTGGTCGATCTCCGGTTTTTCTAACTGCTCCGCAAATTGCCGAGCGTAAGCCGACATCGAATCAAGAAACCGACGCTGCCCCTCAGCAAAAAGGATATCGAACGCGAGCGTCGACTTGCCCGAACCCGAGAGACCAGAAATGACCACCAGCTGATCCCGCGGAATATCGAGTGAGATATTCTTCAGATTGTGATGGCGAGCACCGCGAAGGGTGATCGATGATTGGACGGCATTAGGCCGCTTGGAACGTGGCGCATGACGCTCTAACAAACGACTCGCATGAGGTGCATCTACAGCCAAAACCTGCTTGAGGAAATGCGCCGTCGGAGTGCTGGTTAGAGCAACGGCTTCGGGTGGTCCACTGGCCACGAGCTTGCCTCCATGCATGCCCGCCTCCGGGCCGAGATCGAGAATCCAGTCAGCAGATTTAATCACATCGATGTTGTGCTCAATCACCAAGAGCGAGTGACCTGAATCCACCAACTTTTGGAATACACCTAGCAGGTTCTCGATGTCTGAGAAATGCAAGCCGGTCGTCGGCTCATCAAGAATAAGCAACTTTCTCGGAGAAGTTGCCGACTGCACATTTGCTACAAGAAGTTGGCAAAGTTTGAGCCGCTGCGCCTCACCTCCCGAAAGCGTGTTGAGCGGCTGACCCAGCCTGAGGTAACCCAGTCCAACCTGAAGGAGCGGGTCCAAGGCCGCATGAATCTGCTCAATCAGCCGAATTTCTTTCTTGGCGAAAGATGCGTCGCTCACAAAAAACACCACCGCTTCAGCAACGGTTAGATCGAGTAAATCGGCAATCGATTTCCCAAGGTAGGTATAGTCGAGGGTCGATGACTTGTAGCGCCTACCATCGCAATCTGGACAGGTAACATACAGATCAGAGAGGAACTGCATCTCCACCTTTTCAAACCCATTGCCCGCGCAACGGTCACAACGCCCATCGCCCGCATTGAATGAGAAAAAACCGGGCTTGAGCGCGGCAGACTTGCCACTATCGGTGTCACAAAAAAGTTGCCGGATGGGATCGAATGCACCGAGGAAAACCGCTGGAGTCGAGCGCGGGGTCCGCGCCACCGCCGTCTGATCCACCAGCTCCACGCCTCCAAGGTGCTGAGCGCCTTTGAGGTCATGAATCGGCGCGGCATCACCCTCGACTTCTTGGCCTAACTTCCTCGCAAGATTCAGATAGAGGACATCGTGTGCAAACGTCGATTTACCCGACCCAGAAACTCCAGTTAGGACCGTGAAAAGGCCAAGCGGAATCTCAACATCCAACTTCTTGAGGTTGTGTCGTGAGGCTCCCTTGATGGAGAGCATTTGCTTACTCGGCTTGCGGCGCGTCGCGGGAATGACGATCGAACGCTGGCCCGTGATCCACGGCAAGGTGCCTGTGTTGTGCTTGGAAGCTGCGGCCTTAGGCGGTCCCTGATAGATGAGAGTGCCGCCAAATGAACCCGCGCCAGGGCCGATGTCGACGAGGTGATCGGCAGCCTGCATCACCGTTTGCTCATGCTCGACGACCACCAAGGTGTTCCCCTTGTCGCGAAGATCGTGCATGACGCCCACCAGGCGATCGATGTCGCGGGGGTGGAGTCCCACCGTGGGTTCGTCTAACACGAAGAGCGTACCGGTAAGCGCCGCGCCGAGACAGGTGGTGAGATTCACCCGCTCCACCTCCCCGCCGGAAAGCGTGCGGGTCGCGCGGTCAAGTGTGAGATAACCGAGACCCACCTGATCGAGATAAAAGAGCCGCGAGGTGATTTCGGTGAGTACCAGATCGAGCGTGGGGTCTGCCGCTTTCGCAGAGGCCCGTCGGTCATCGTTGAGCTTTGAAAACCACGGCAGGAGTTCCGAGATCGCAAGCGCACCCACTTCTGGAACCGTCTTGCCATTCACCTTGAAGCAGAGCGCTTGCGGTTGCAGGCGTTTTCCCCGGCAGGTCGAGCACGCCGTGTAAGAGCGAAACCTCGATAGAAAAATGCGAACATGCATCTTGTATGCCTTCGTCTCCATCCAATCAAAAAACCCCTTCACCCCATACCATTCGCCCGATTCCCAAATGCTCTCAAGCTCCTCGGGCGATAGATCACCGGCTCTACGGTCTCCGTAGTAGATCCACTCCTGCTCGTCTTCGGATAGATCTTCGAAGGGGCAGCGGATATCCACACCGTGTTCACGGCAGTTGCGAATCAGGTCGCGCTGGCATTCATCGCCACGCTCGCCCTGAAATGGCTTGATGGCTCCCTGCGCGATCGAAAGCGACTTGTCGGGGACCGCCTTTTCCAAATCGATTCCGATGATTCGCCCGAACCCACGGCATTTCGGACAGGCCCCGACCGGCGAATTGAATGAAAAAAGCGCTGCCGTCGGAGGACGCAGGGTGAAGCCGGTTTTCGGATTCGTCCAACTGGTGGAGAACGCCTGAGAGAGCGGCGAACCCGCTTTTTTCGAGTCAGCCGCATCCACCGCGTGGATTGCCGCATGGCCCTTGCCAAGCGTGAAGGCCGCTTCTAACGCCTCGAGCAAGCGAGACTGGGTTTGCTTCGAAACCGTTAGGCGGTCTTGGAGAACCTGAACGGAGCCTGAAAGGCGACCCACACCCTTCTGAGGAACCTCGTCCGTGCGATGCACCTGACCCGCAACGATGACTCGGAGATAGCCTTGCGCATTGAGAAATGGAAACAACTCATCCGCCGATGTGCCATGCGGTACCGGAATCGGGAAAGTCACATGAACTTGCTTTCCCGCTAGATTTTCATGCGCCCACGCTGCGGCGGACTCAGGAGAATCTGGCTGGATGACCTCACCCGTTTTCGGATCATAACCAATCGCAAGACGGGCAAAAAGCAGCTTCAAGTAGTCATTGATCTCCGTGAGCGTACCGACGGTCGAGCGCGTCGTGCGCACATGATTTTTCTGCTCGATCGCGATGGCTGGCGGAATGCCATCGATCTGATCCACCGCCGGCTTGTCCATGCGGTCAAAAAACTGCCGGACGTAAGGCGAGAAGGTCTCCACGTATCGGCGCTGACCTTCGGCATAGAGCGTGTGAAATGCCAACGACGACTTCCCAGAGCCCGAGGGTCCGGTGACCACCGTGAGTTTGCCGAGTGGGATATCCAGGTCAAACCCTTGGAGATTGTGTTGGCGACACCCCTTGAGCGAAATCACGGGTTGCGACGAGAGCGGATTCGACTTCTTGACTGCTTTAGGCACGCCGCAGGTTAAGCAAGAATTGGCAGTCCGCCAGAGGAACCATGCGCAGAACTACAAATTCGGCTCATCCGAGACCGAGCAGATTGCCCGTGTACCTAGGAAAACGCGCTTGGACTACAGATCCAGGCTAGTGAAACTCTCCACCTAACACCCATGTCCGCGAGGGCGTTGATTTTCATTGGCTTTCAAATACCTGCCGATACGCTCCACTCCTTATGACTCGTCGCGCCATCGTCAATTTCGCCCGAGTGGGAGACCTCGTACTGGCAACCCCAATGCTCCGTCACCTTGCCCGCTCAGGCCCTCTCCACTTGGTCTGCCGGTCTTGGGGCCATCCCCTACTCAATCATGAACCCTGGCTGGCAGGGGTACACGGGGT
Organism: Akkermansiaceae bacterium; assembly: GCA_026461385.1. GTDB lineage: Bacteria > Verrucomicrobiota > Verrucomicrobiia > Verrucomicrobiales > Akkermansiaceae > Luteolibacter. Next base: position 15,785 of record JAPJNB010000024.1, on the reverse strand, counting down.
AAGGAATCCGAACCGAGACTGGCTGGCTTCACGCATGCTTGGAAACGAACTTCACTCAGTTTCGGCTGAACTTGCGAGGTGCGGCGTCCAAGAGCTGCTTGTATTTGCCAGAGAGCGCTCGACCATCATGAACGCCCTAAAACGTCACCTCCCAGGGGTTCGAGTCGTCGAAATCCCGATGGCAACCAAGGGCATGCACAAAGTCGATGCGGTGAACGGGCAATTGACCGCTGCTGGATTTGAGCTGGATGATTACGATGCCGTGCCGATGCTAACCGTGCTCGATGCGCAGAGGGCTACCGCAGAAGCAAAGGTTGCAGCGCTCGGCAAACGCGTTCTCGCGGTTCAGGCGGGTTCTTCTCTCACTCATCGCTGGCTACGTCGTCGGCCAAATCACAAGGGTCTTTCCGCGACTCAGTGGGCGGACTTGATCGGTGTGCTACTCCAACGGGGGGCCGTCGATGGCGTGGTTCTCCTAGGCTCGGCCCCTGAAGGACGCGAGGCTCGGGCAATTCAACGGGCCATGCCTCCAGACTTGCGCTCGAACGTGATCGACTGGACGGGATGCATCGGTCTTGGCGAATTGCCATCAGTTCTGGCGGCATGCACCGCCACGGTTTCGGTAGACACCGGCCCAGCGCACATCGCCGGAGCGGTGGGGTGCCCGCTGATGGTGGTCTTCGGGCCAAGCGATCCACGCATCTACGCGCCGCGAGGATCGGGACGCATCGAGGTCGTTCTCGGTCAAGCACCCTGCCAATTCTGCCTCGGCACAAAATCTATGCGCGCATGCAGATCCAATGTCTGCCTAACCCGTCTGCCCACAGCGACTTTTCTAGCAGCTTGGGACCGCCTGCTGAGCTGACTCGATAAACCAGACGGTGGTCGCCTACTTCTTCTTTTTCGCTTCGAGGCCTTCCTTCACCTTGGCCTCGATGTCGGCGTAAAGAGCGGGATCGCCTTTGAGCAACTCCTTGGCAGCATCACGGCCTTGAGCGAGTTGCGTGCCATTGTAGCTGAACCAAGAACCCCGCTTTTGGACGATTTCCATTTCGAGGGCGAGATCGAGCAAGGAACCCGTGGACGAGATCCCCTCGTTGTACATGATGTCAAATTCGGCCTCCGTGAAAGGAGCTGCGACCTTGTTTTTCACAATCTTGATCTTGGTCCGGTTGCCGGTCACCGTGCCATCGGTCGACTTGATGGCGCCGATTCTGCGGATGTCCACCCGGACCGAGGAGAAGAACTTGAGTGCGCGTCCACCAGGAGTGGTTTCAGGGTTTCCGAACATCACACCGATTTTTTCGCGGATCTGGTTGGTGAAGATGCAGACCGTTTGCGCCTTCGAAATCAAAGCCGTGAGCTTCCGCATCGCGGCGCTCATCAAGCGCGCTTGGGCACCGACCGTGGAATCTCCGATTTCTCCGTCGAGTTCCTGCTTCGTCACCAAGGCCGCCACCGAATCGAGCACGATGACCGCAATCGCGTTGGAGCGCACCAAGGCCTCACAGATTTGGAGGGCTTCTTCACCTGATGAGGGTTGAGAGACCAGAAGATCGTCGAGATTCACGCCGAGCTTGCGAGCGTACTGAGGGTCGAGCGCGTGTTCAACGTCGATGAAGGCCGCCAAGCCGCCCCGTTTTTGCGCTTGGGCGATCACCGTGAGGGTCAGCGTTGTCTTACCCGAAGATTCGGGGCCGAACACCTCGACGATCCGGCCGTTCGGAAATCCGCCCACTCCGAGGGCGCGGTCGATGAGCAAGTTGCCGGTCGGGATCACATCCACATCGACGCAACGGTCATCGCCCAAGCGCATGATGGCAGACTCACCGAACTCCTTCTGAATATGGGAAATGGCCAGATCCAGGTTGCGCTTGCGGGCTTCGTTGAGTTTTTCGGTGGCAGTTTCTTCGGCGGATTGTTTGGTGGCCATGGGAGTGTGTTGTGGTTTGGATTGATATTTCGTGTCGCCAAAGGATTTACAGCCCTTGGTGTTCGATGCAAGAAAAAAGATGTTCACTCGAACAAAAAAGTGAGTTTTTTTGGCGAGCGACAGAAATGGATCTCGGCGCTGGGTTGCGGGCGAGCTAAATCACGAGTGGCCACCCCCCCCAGCGGAAATTGCGGGAATTTTCATTTTCGCGAGGCAATTTGGCATTTCGTCGAACTTTGCGGTTTGCAAGTGAGCGATCAGGGATTTAATTCGGTCATTCATGAGCCAACCAAAACTTCGCATTGCCATTGGAGCCGATCACGGTGCCTTCGATCTCAAAAACGCCGTGGTGGCACACCTCATCGCCGCAGGTCACGAGGTGCGCGACTTCGGACCGGACACGGGCGAACCTGTTGACTACGCGGATTATGCCAATCTCGTGGCCCGCTGCGTGGCCGACGGCACCTATGATTTCGGCATTCTGGCCTGCACCTCCGGCGTCGGCATGTCGATCGCCGCAAACCGCCACCGCCACGTGCGCGCCGCCAGCGTGCGCTCGGTCGACGAGACGATCACCACCCGCAAGCACAATGACGCCAACGTCCTTTGCCTCAGCGGCAAGTTCACCGACGCCGCGACCGCCACGGCGATGGCCGATGTATTTCTAACCACCGCATTTGAAGGCGGCCGTCACGAGGCGCGTATTTGCAAATCATCCGGCAGCCGCATTTCCGAGACCGATCCTGCGATCTACGCGGCAATCACCGCGGAAGAGCGCCGCCAGCGAAATAACATCGAGTTGATCGCATCGGAAAATTTCGCGTCGCCTGCGGTGATGGAAGCGCAGGGATCGCTTCTAACCAACAAGTACGCCGAAGGATATCCCGGCAGACGTTGGTACGGCGGATGTGAGAATGTCGACGTGGTGGAGCAGCTCGCGATCGATCGCGCGAAAGAATTGTTTGGCGCAGAACATGCAAACGTCCAACCCCACTCAGGTTCACAGGCAAACACCGCCGTTTATTTTGCGGTGCTGAAGCCGGGTGATAAAATTTTCACGATGGACCTCGCGCACGGTGGTCACCTCACCCACGGCCACAAGGCAAACTTCTCAGGCCGTTTCTACGATGTGACGCACTACGGGGTGAGCCCAGATGACGAACGGATCAACTACGATGAGTTAGAAAAAACCGCACGCGAGTTGAAGCCCGCGCTCATCACAGTGGGTGCCTCCGCCTACTCCCGCATCATCGACTTCGAGCGCATGGGCAAGCTCGCCCGTGAAATCGGCTGCTATCTTTTCGTCGACATGGCACACATCGCCGGACTCGTCGCGGCAGGGGTGCATCCGAGTCCATTTCCGCATGCGGATTTCGTCACCTCCACCACTCACAAATCGCTGCGCGGTCCACGGGGTGGCATCATCCTCTGCAAAGAAGAATTTGCGAAAAAGATCGATTCCCAAGTCTTCCCAGGCATCCAAGGTGGCCCGTTGATGCACGTCATCGCCGCCAAGGCCATTTGCTTTGGCGAGGCGCTCAAGCCTGAGTTCAAGGAGTACTCAGCACAGGTCGTCAAGAACGCCCAAGCCATCGCCACCCGACTCACCCATCATGGATTCCGGATCTGCTCTGGCGGCACCGACAACCACGTCATGCTGGTCGACCTCCGCAACAAAAACCTCAACGGCACCGACGCTTCGCACGCACTGGACGAGGCGGGCATCACCGCGAATAAAAATGGTATCCCCTTCGACACCGGCAGCCCGATGAAGCCAAGCGGCATCCGCATCGGAACCCCAGCGGTCACCACTCGCGGCATGAAAGAAGCCGACGTGGAACAGGTCGCCGATTTCATCCACGAAGCTCTATCCGATCACACTAACCTTGAGAAACTTCACGCCATCCGCGATCGGGTGTTTGCCTTCAATCGCAGCTTCCCACTGCCTTGGTAACTCCATGTCATGGTTCACGAAGCGCGGATGATCGGTCATGTGCGGCCTTGATTTCCAGACTTCCAGCCATGACCCATCATTCATGACCACGCCCAATCCCTTCCGCGAAGACCTCGTTTCACGCTCGCGTGCCGAGTCTTGCAGCATTGTGATCTTCGGAGCCACTGGCGATCTCACGCACCGCAAGCTGATCCCTGCGTTGTACAACCTCGCGGTCGATGGAGAGCTGCCGACGGGCGTCAAGATCATCGGGTTTGCACGGCGCGACAAATCCGACGCCGATTTCCGCAGTGGTCTCGAAGAGCTCAACCGCAAAGTTTCTCGTTCGGGTCACGACAGCGAAATCTGGGGAAATTTCATTCAAAACGTCTCCTATCACACCTCGGAGTTTTCGGATCCCGCCGGCTTCCGCAGCCTTGCGGAAAAGCTCGATGCCATCGACGCCGATCACGGAGGCAAGGGCAACCGCTTGTTTTACATCGCATCGGCCCCGGAGTTCTTTGATGAAATTCTAGTGAATCTGAAAAATGCGGGCCTCAACGAGTCCAAGCCGGGTTGTTGGGCACGCGTGATTGTCGAGAAACCCTTCGGCACCGATCTCGCCACCGCGAAGCACCTCAACGAGGTGGTAAACGACACGTTCCAGGAGCGGGACACCTACCGGATCGACCACTACCTTGGCAAAGAAACCGCACAGAACCTCATGGTGCTGCGCTTCGCCAACGCGATTTTTGAGCCACTCTGGAACAGCAAATACATCAGCCACATTCAAATCACCTGCTCAGAAAATCTGGGCATGGAAGGCGGCCGCGGCGGGTATTACGAGAAATCCGGCGCGCTCCGTGACATGGTGCAAAATCACCTCCTCCAACTTCTCAGCCTCGTGGCGATGGAACCACCCACGGATCTCAGCGCCGATGGCGTGCGCGACGAAAAGGTGAAGGTCATCCGATCCCTTCGCCAATGGGACACCCCTGAAAAGGTCGCACAAAATGTGATCCGCGCCCAGTACACCGCTGGCCATGTCGATGGCAACCCAGTCCCAGGCTATCGCGAGGAAGACCGCGTGAGCCCGCAATCGAACACCGAGGCCTACGTCGCCGTCCGCCTTCTCATCGACACCTGGCGCTGGAGCGGCGTGCCATTCTACATCCGCATGGGCAAACGCCTGCCGAAGCGCTCAACCGAAATTTCCATCCATTTCAAGGAAGCGCCTTGCGTGCTTTTCAATGCCATCAGCGGTGGTGTTCCCGGCAGCAATGTGCTCGTCATCCGCATCCAACCCGACGAAGGCATCTCGCTGCGCATGGTTTCAAAGATCCCAGGAACGAGCCTCCGCCTCGAGCCTGTGAAAATGGATTTCCACTACGCCACCAGCTTTGGCAAAGGCAGCCCAGAAGCCTATGAACGACTTCTGTTAGATGCCGTCGCGGGGGATGCCACGCTCTTCGCCCGCCGCGACGAAGTGGAGGAAGCATGGAAATTCATCGATCACATCGAGCGCGCATGGCACCAATCACCGAACCCACCACCGATGGCGGAGTTTGTCGCCGGTTCATGGGGCCCCAAGGAGGCAGATGACCTCCTACACGGCGACGGCAATGCATGGCGCAGACTTTGATCTACATCATTCTAACAGAGTGCCAGTGAAACCATCCTCCAGCACGACCGACATGAGCCCATCCACCGATCCCATCCCAGACGTCTGCCCCGAGCTTGGGGTCGCCGTACCCGTGGCTGCGATCGACCTCGAGCTGCGCAAACTCTGGGAACAGGATGATGCACGAACGAATGCTTCGTTGATGAATCTGGTGGTTTATTCGGAGAAACCCGGAGCCCTCATTGAAAATTCGGAGATCATCCGCTCGCTCACCCGCGATCACGCCTGTCGGGCGATTCTAGTGGGCATCGATCGCACCGAGCCAACGCCTAGCCTGCGTGCTTGGATCACCGCTCACTGCCACCTTGCCGATGGACGAAAATCGGTGTGTTGCGAGCAGATCGCGTTTTACCTAACAGGCCGCGTCACCGGCCGCTTCCGCAACACGGTTTTCGCCCATCTGAACTCGGACTTGCCACTCGTCTTCTGGTGGCAGGGTGAGCTGTCGGATATTCTAACGGAGAGCCTTGTCCGGGTGATCGATCGATTCATCATCGACAGCTCCGCATGGGTAAATCCAGCCGCTTCATTTGCCATAATCGAGGAGGTTTCCGGCAGCAACCCAGATCTAATCATTCAGGACCACGCATGGACACGCTCGTGGCAATTCCGAGTGGGGATCGCCGGCCTGTTTGATGACCCAGTGGCACTGCAAGCCTTGCCTCACATCCAAGAGGTCGAGATCATCCACCACCCAGATCACCGCAACACCGCGTTGCAGGTCCTCGCGTGGCTTGCAGTCCAAGCGGGTTGGAAAATCATTTCTAACAAAGGTACCATCGCACTCGAGTCGAGCGCCGGATCCGCGATCACCGTGGCGCTCCACGCGAATCCAGCATCGCCACCGTTGTCCGCTGTCACCATCCGTGCGGGAGCAACCCAAGTTCAAGTCACCCAAAAGGCTGGCGCATCTCACGTCGAGCGCACGTTAGATGCTGGAGCATACCACGCAACCTCACTCTCCCCCATCGATCCCACCACCTCCGCCGAACTCGTCGCCGTCCAACTCGCACGCGGTGGACGCAACTCGCTCTATCAGAAAATTCTTCCCGCTTTCCGCGCGATGCTCGAAGCCTAATCTCGATGTCTACCCCACTCCTTTACGAATCACACTGCCACACGACCTTGTGCAAACACGCATTCGGAACGACCGACAATTACGCAGCGGTGGCATTGGCGCGCGGATTTAAAGGCATCACCTTCACCTGCCACTGCCCTCTGCCCGATGGATTTTCTGCCAACGTGCGGATGTCACCTGACCAGTTCGACGACTATGTGGCCATGGTCGCCGCCACGCGCGAAGCCTTCGCGGGTCAGCTCGATGTGCGACTCGGACTGGAAAGCGATTTCTATCCGGGAGTCGAGCCATGGCTCACCGAACTCCACTCACGCGTGCCCTTGAGTCACGTGCTTGGATCGATCCATTACCAAGTCTCTGACTATCGCAAGCGGTTCTACACCGGCGACACTTTCAGCTACCAGCAACTCTACTATGACCACCTCGCACAATCCGCCGAGAGCGGGCTATTCGACACCCTCGCTCACCCGGATCTCGTGAAAAACGAATCTCCCGACGAATGGAATTTTGCGCGAATCCAGCCAGACATCGCGCGGGCGCTCGACCGCATCGCCGCGACAGGCGTGGCCATGGAACTGAACACCAGTGGCCTTCAAAAAGCATTGCCGGAGATGAATCCATCTCCATCACAACTCGCGATGATGTTAGAACGGCACATCCCCGTGGTGATCGGTGCAGACGCACATGTCGCAGAACGCGTCGGCGACGGCTATGCATTCGCCCTGCAACTCTTGCACGAGGTCGGTTACTCAGAGGTCAGCTTCTTCATCGACCGGCAGCGCCAATCGGTGTCCATCGATGATGCACTCGCTTCCCTGCGTTGATCCTCAAACCATCGGTCTAACAGGCACACCGCGCGCTGCAAAATGCCGCTTTGCCTCGCCCACGGTGTGTTTTCCGAAGTGAAAAATACTTGCTGCTAGAACGGCGTCCGCCTTGCCGGCATTGAGCACATCCACCATGTGATCAAGATTTCCAGCACCCCCGCTCGCAATGACTGGAATGCCGATCGCCGATGAAACTGCAGCGGTGAGCTCAATGTCGTAACCGGTTTGGGTGCCGTCAGAATCCATGCTTGTTAGAAGAATCTCACCAGCGCCTCGCCGCCAGACTTCCTTGGCCCACTCGACGGCATCCAAGCCGACCGGCGTGCGGCCACCGTGCGTGTAAACCCCCCACTTGCCCGGGCCTTCCCGCTTGGCATCGATCGCTACCACAATGCACTGGCTGCCGAATGCTTTCGCTCCCTCATCGACCAATCCGGGGTTGGTCACCGCAGAAGTATTCACCCCGACCTTATCGGCCCCAGCCAGAAGCATTTCGCGCATGTTTTCTACGCTGCGAATCCCGCCACCCACCGTCAGCGGGATAAAGCATTTTTCCGCCGTGCGCCGAACGACGTCGACCATCGTTTTGCGATTGTCGGACGATGCCGTGATGTCGAGAAACACCAACTCGTCCGCCTGCTGAAGGTTGTAGGCAATCGCACATTCCACTGGGTCACCGGCGTCGATGAGATCCACAAAATTCACGCCCTTAACGACGCGACCAGCCGTAACATCGAGGCAAGGGATGATTCGTTTCGCAAGCACGCCCGAAGCAAAGCCTGATCCAGCGCCCACGCCAAGAAAAAGGGGCGCATCGACCATTAAATCATCGCTCGCCGCACGAGATCATGGAAAAACTAAGTCCTCGACCAAAGCCACCCGCGACAAACCATGAACCTTCTGCACGAATCCCGCCTGACCCTTCGGTTAGCCGTCCCGTTGATGATCGGGCAACTGAGCCAAATGCTCATGGGCGTGGTGGACACCTTGATGGTCGGACATCTCGGCGTCGCTGATCTCGCGGCACTGACGTTTGCAAACTCGCTGTTTTACGTGCCCTTCGTGTTTGGGATCGGACTGCTGACCGGCATTTCAGTTTTCACCTCAAGCTCGCGTGGCGCGAACGATCCAGCGGGCGCGCGTGGCAGTTGCCGACACGGACTCTATCTTGCACTGGCACTTGGACTCGTACTTTTCGCCATCGCATGGCTGATCTCGATGCGGTTAGAAATTTTCCAACAACCGGCAGAGGTCTCGCAACGAGCCAAGAGCTTTTTCCTGATTCTCATGGCCTCGGCGATTCCCGCATTGGGATCGATCTCCCTGAAAAACCATGCCGATGCCCTCGGTCGCGCATGGCCGCCATTTTGGATTTTCCTCGGAGGCGTTGGCTTGAATGCCGCACTGAACTGGGTGCTCATTTATGGGAATCTTGGCTGTCCCGCACTGGGCTTGAATGGCGCTGCGTGGGGCACATTCATGGCTCGTGTGGCGATTCTAATGGCGATGCTGTTTTGGTTGACCCGCGCGAACGGGCTGCGGGATTGGGTGCCTCATCACTGGCTGCGAGCACCGGATTTCAAAGACCTCCGCCGCCTTCTATCCGTCGGATTTCCAGCAAGTCTGCAGATGATTTCTGAAGTTTCCGCCTTCTCGTTGGCCGGCCTCATCATGGGCCGCTTCGGGCCAGCTGCAATGGCGTCGCACCAGATCGCGATCACGCTCGCCGCCACCGCATTCATGGTTCCGCTTGGGCTTTCGATGGCACTCACTGTCCGGATTGGCGAGGCCGATGGTGCCGGCGAAATCGCACGCTTGCGCCCGATTGTCGCGTCGGGATGGCTGCTCGGTGGCGGGTATGGACTCGTCGCCGCAAGCACGCTTTTGGTATTCGGCAGATTCCTCGCTTCACTTTTCATTCATGCACCTGATGTCATCGAACTCGCGGGATCGATGTTGATGATTGTCGGCGTTTTCCAGCTATGTGACTGCCTCCAAGTGGCATCGGCATCGATGCTGCGTGGCCTGAGCGACGCAAGGATTCCAGCAGTCATGGGCTTTGTATCGTACTGGTTGGTGGGTTTGCCGGTCGCCGCAGGCTTGGCCTTCGGCCTGAAACTCGGGGCTCTCGGGGTTTGGTGGGGCCTCGCCGCCGGACTCGGGGTTGCCTGCCTGACCTTAAGCCCGCGCTTGTGGAAACGAACTCGTCATGCTAACCGTTAGGCATGATTCGTTGCGTTCTTATCCTCTTGATGACCCTACTCACTTGCCACGCAAACGAGGAACTCCTCAAATTCACCGGCTGCGTGCTGGTCCCAACCGAGTGGTCGGATGGTGATAGTTTTTCTGTTAGATTTCCCGATGGCAAGGAGCGCACGATCCGGCTGTATGGCGCCGACTGCATCGAAATGCACATCAACGGCGACGATTCCAATGCGCGACGCCTGCGAGACCAACGGCGTTATTTCGGGATCGATGAAATTCTAACTGCAAAATCATTAGGTGAGGCGGCGAAGGAAGAAACCTGCAAGCTGCTCGCCAAGCCCTTCACCGTGGTGACTGCCTTCGCTGATGGACGGGGAGATGAGAGGTTCGAGCGGGTTTATGGATTCATTGAGACCTCGGAGGGGCAAAACCTTTCGGAGTGGCTTGTTTCACAGGGTCTCGCACGGGCCTTCGGTGTGGTGCGCCAGCTTGCGAATGGCACCAGCGGAAGCGAATGGAAAGACGAACTTGCCGATCTTGAACTCACCGCTGCGCAAGCAGGAAGAGGCGCATGGGCGAAGACCGATTGGAAAAGACTGGCGAGCATTCGCAAAGAAGCACGCGCGGAAACTGCCGAGCTCCAAATGGCGAAAGGGACCGGCAAAGCGGTCGAGAACAAGCCGGTCGATCTCAACCACGCAACCCGCAATGAATTGATGACCTTGCCTGGGATCGGTGAGAAAACCTCAACGAACATCATCCAAGCTCGACCATTTCACTCGCCCGAGGCAGTCAAAGACGTGAAGGGCATGGGCGCATCAACCTACGAAAAAATCAAGGCTTTCATCCACGTGACTCCGCCCTGAGCCTCCAGTGCGCGTCACGCTTGAACATGAAATTTTGACGCTTCGCCTTGCCTCGTGCTGCCGCGCCGTGCTCAACCAGCACCTTGATTTCCAAATCATTCGACTGGATGTCTAAAATCCGAAATACCGGCTCGCGGCGGATTCGGAAAAAACAATGAAGCGGCACGTCTGGATGGTCTGCATTCCAAAAATACCGGCTAGGTGGAAAATCGGCAACTTCCGCGAGAGCTGCTAGAATTTGCCGGATCAACGAGGCTCCATGGCGGCGCTGCAATCGACTGGCTGCCCGCCGCGCCAAAAGCGTTTCAATCCAAGCAGCCGCTGGATTTTGATAGTCCTCCTCCATTTCCGAAATCAACTCGCGGGCGTGCAACGCCATCAAGGCATGCATTTCATCACGCTCGATTTCACCGCGCTCGAAACTCATGAAAATTTGATGAGGCGACGGAATCATCGATCTCGGATTCAGTTAGATTATTCGATCAAATTAAACACCAGAAGCACCCGCGCGCTTGGCAATTTCTAATAAAATTTCATCCACGGGAGCCAAGCGACCCACCCCTTCGTAACCGCAGGCAAGCCCGCCTTCCGCAGGACCAACGAACGAGCAACCATCGGCCACCAACTGGGCAAAATTGCGCTGCGTTGCCGGATGAAGCCACATCTTGCCATTCATCGCGGGAGCGATCACCACTGGAGTCGACCGAGGAAGCGCGAGATAGATCGAGGAAACCGGGTCGGTCGCAAGCCCGTGCGCGAGTTGCCCTAACAGATTTGCGCTTGCCGGCGCCACTACGAAAAGATCCGCCTGATCGGCGAGCTCGATGTGACCTGGCTTCCATGAATTTTTTTCGTCTTCTAACGAAACGAGCACGGGGTTCCGCGTGAGCGTCTGCAGCGTGAGTGGCGTGATGAACTCGACGGCAGCGCGACTCATGACAGCATGAACCTGATGTCCCTGCTTGACCAACTGCGAAGCGAGATCGGCCGCCTTGTAGGCCGCGATCGATCCAGAAATTCCGAGGACGATTTTCATGAAATGAGTCTGTGCTTTCTCTGAGTGCCTCTCAAGAACAGATCCTTAGCGCAGCATGGCGACCGCCTTGGTGGTGGCTGCGGCCAGCGCATCGATGTCGTTCTGAGAATTGTAGACGGCAAACGATGCGCGCACGGTGCCCGTCATTCCAAATCGCGCCATGAGCGGCTGGCAACAATGATGACCCGTCCGGACCGCCACGCCCATCTGGTCGAGCAGTGTGCCAAGATCGTAGTGATGGATGCCTTCCACCTGAAAGGATAGCGCGCCCGCGCGGTCGTCTGGACCAAAGAAACGGATGCCTGAAATCGTCGAGAGCGCCGACGCCGCCGAGCGAATCAATGCGTGCTCGTGCGCCTCGATTTCCTCCAAGCCAAGGCCATTGACGAAGTCGATTGCCGCTGCAAGCGCGATGGCCCCCTCGATGTTGGGCGTGCCCGCCTCATACTTAAATGGGAGCACGTTGTAGCTGGTCTTCTCGAAAGTGACCTCTTTGATCATTTCCCCCCCACCCCGCCATGGCGGCAAGCGATCCAGCAACGCGGCCCGTCCCCACAAGACGCCGATGCCGGTGGGCGCATAAATTTTGTGGCCGGAAAACACCAAAAAATCGATGTCCAGAGCCTGCACGTCGATCTGCGTGTGAGCGACCGCTTGGGCAGCATCTAGCATCACAAGTGCTCCGGCCGCTTTTGCCGCGGCTGCCATTTCGACGACCGGATTGACGGTGCCGAACGAATTGGAAATCCACGTCAGCGAAAGGACACGGGTCCTCTCGTTCAGAAGCGCACCGTATGCCGCCTGGTCGAGGACCCCGTCTTCGTCACAAGGAATCACCTTAAGAATCGCGCCAGTCCGTTCGCAAAGCATCTGCCACGGCACAATGTTGGAGTGATGTTCTAGGGTCGAAATAAGCACCTCGTCGCCCGATTGGATGAGTCCCGAAAGCGCGAGAACGTTGGCAACGAGATTGATCCCATCGGTCGTGCCAGCGGTGAAAATCACCTCGTCGGAGGTGGTGGCATTGAGATAAGACGCAACCGTTTGGCGGGCGAGTTCGAATGCTTCGGTCGCCTGCCGAGCGAGATGGTGAGTTCCTCGGTGAATGTTCGAATTGATCGCCTCGTAGTAATGCCGCGAGGCATCAAGGACCACGCGAGGCTTCTGGGTGGTCGCTGCATTGTCCAAATAGACTAACCGCCTACCGTGAATCGTCTGATTCAAAATGGGAAACTCAGGAAGAAGCGAATCGGGTGACAACATTGGCGTGGATTCAGGCGGTACGGCCCAACGGCACCAAGGTGGAACAGGTGACCCAAGTCCGCAATGCCAGAATCACTCGCCGCACGCGACCGGATCACACCCGTACTCTCAAATCCCTCACACTCCAAAGCACCCCGCCTACGGCCTAACCATTTCTCTTAAGCCGCCAATGACACCGCTGACTGCTCGTACCCCATCCTATCGCTCCAAGCCAGCCATGCGGAAACCGTCTTTTTTGGATGGGACCTTGTGAAAAATGAACTGAACTAGGCAACAAATTAGAAGCTCAAGCATCCACGCCTATTCCATCACCCACCTCTTCGCATCCTCGAAGTGGTTCCAGCGGAGCCAGACCTGCATGTCCTCCCGGCCTTCGGTCTTCTTGAGCAGCCTCGCGCATGTTTCTTTGTCATCATTTATCTTCGCGAACCTCGCGAAATGATTCAAATTCCACATGCTCGCTGGATAGCGGCGTTCCATTTCTTCGAAACCGGCCTTGAAGCGCGGCCACAAGATTCCTGTTTCATTCCAAGCGTTCGGATAATAGTCGGTCATCGCCCAACATACCCTTGCGTAGAGTTCGTTTTGAAACGGAGTCTCCTCCTTCGTCTGCTCCTCAATGAACTTTTGCCACTCCTGGTCCTCTCCATGCCATCTGGGAAGTAGATGAATGCAGACTGCAAAATAGATTTCAAAGCACCCGGGAAAATGATCGAGCGAAGCCCGCAGATTCGTCAGGACCCTTTCTTTGGGCCAACCCTGTGCCATGGCGACCGTCTGGCGTGTATCGTAAAAATACGGGCGCTTGGCACCTTCCGGAATGCTTTCCAGCACAACACTCGCAGCTCGAATCCGTTCACGAAATTTTTCCCAACCTTCTTCCGTCACCTTGTCTGCGAAGCCGGAACCACGTGCTGCCCACGCATAACTGACAAGAAGGCCGGCCTTCGCATGAAGCGCGGTCGACGAATTGGGAAAAGCCTTTTGCCAGCGCTCGACCCGTTGGAAAGCAGCCTGCCACCCGCCTTCGCTTAAGTCATCCGGCGTTTCCAGTGCCGCAAAGAATCGCAAGCTCAGCCACATTCCTTCCATCGATATCTCCTCCTTCTTCTCGAACGCAGCCGCCTGTTTCTCGATCTTTTCAAAGTCATTCCTCATCAAGATCTGGTGCCATGCCGCGACATAGCGTCCCCGCGCCGCAGCGCCGTCGATCGGCTCTTCGATGGCGGATTTCTCGTCCACCGGCAGATAACGAATGTCGCCAATATCCTGTAAGACAATGCGCGGTCGATTCTTATAGTTTTCGATCCGTCCCTTCACCACGATTTCCCTACCGAAGGAGGGACCGAGCCGCTTTCGGTCGAGTATCTTCTTTTCGTCCACAGCGATGGTAAAGGCCTGTCTCGGGTAAGCATCACCGAAGTTGATATAAGTCATGCCACCACCGGTCGTAAAACCTTTCACCTCTCCCCGTACTTCCATGACCTCTCCGGCATGTTTCTTAGCGTCCTCGGGGCGGATCGGTTCGCCCGACAGTGGCAGGGAGATTTGGAAGGATACAAAAGCCAATATCAGTATCGTTTTCACGCTGCACTGCATATACTTCTTCCACATCGCAACAAGCCAATAAGCCCGAAATCTGGAGTTCGCTAATGTCTGCGATGCGGCGCATATTTTTGCCGTTGATACTCGGTCTGACATCCCGTCTCGCGATGTCTCTGAAAACAACTTCGGCAGCGTAGAGCACCGGAGCGCAACTCCAGTTTCACTTGGTCTGGTAAAATAGGTGGCGGATTGGAAAATCATGGCTGGGATTCGGGAAAACGAACGGTGAGAAGGAGAAAACGGGTCGGGAGACGCCGAAAACGACTTGGAGGCCGTGAAAACGAAACTGGTGATAGTGAAAACGACTCTAGAGTGGCCGAAAACAACTTTGAGAAGGCGAAAACGACACCGGAGAGGCGAAAAACCATACTTTTTTGTGGGATTTTGTATGAGATGCTCGAATGAATCGCCTCGTAGTCATGCCGCGAGGCATCAAGAACCATGCGGGGCCTCTGGGTGGTCGCAGCATTGTCCAAATAGGCCAATGGCCAATGGCCGCCCGTGAATCGTCTAATTCAAAATGGGAAACTTAGGAAGAAGCGAATCGGGTGACAATATCGGAGTGAATTCAGGCAGTACGGCCTAACGACGCAAAGGCGGAACAGGTGACCCAAGTCCGCAATGCCAGAATCACTCGCCGCACACGACCGGATTACACTCGGACTCTCAAATCCCTAACGCTCCACAACACCCCAGCCGCGGCTTTACCGCTCCCCTTCAGCCGCCGAGCGCCATCTTTCCGCTTGTCGGTGAAACGCTCGCGCGCCGCCGCAAACGCTTCGTTCACGAAAGCTTTGCTGCCAATCACCGCACCATCGGTGAAATACCTCACCCGGCACCGCAACATCGTCGCCAGCTTCAAGTCCGGCAAAACGGTGCCATTATCCGCGGCTTCCAATGCCTCCGCTTCATTCATCTGCGGTCTCACCACGCCCTTTTCAACCTCGGCCCGACCGTTCTTGCGTTCAAGCGCCAGCCCCAAGGTCCGCCGATAAATCCGCGACACGTCCCTCCATTTCTCCGCCTCAAATCCCGCTCCGTGGTTGCTCATGCACGCTCGCACCAGGCCTTCACGCGATTTCTTGCCATTTCCCTTCCGTCCACCGCCCACGGCTTCGCCGTAGCTGCTCCACCGATACTCCGCTGGATCTGCGACCATGCCCGCTCTGACGGGGTTCAGGTCGATGTACGCCGCCATCGTCCGCGCGGCGACCCCGCTTTCGACGATCACGCTCTTGTAGCGCTCCTCCCACAGCGTACCGCTGCGCTGGTGGGTTCGGTTGAACCACCGCGTGAACCGTTGCAGCAACGTCTTCATGAACTCGCTGAGGTTGTGCATCCGGTAGGTGAATCGGGCG
>JAPJNB010000237.1 GCA_026461385.1 Akkermansiaceae bacterium | reverse complement strand
GTGTTAGATTGGGTGAAGGGGATGGTTTATCGGCCGAATGGCCAGATCATGCGGCCGATTTTTCTGAACATGCCGGCTGGGCCCGCGCGCTCAGTTTCGAGGATTTGTGCGTAGCGGATCAAGCCGATGGCCGTGGCGTAGTGAGGATCTTTGAAACTCGCTTGGACGCCGCTGACCTCAGGTGGTTCAGGGCGATAGATGTCACGACCAAAGACGTCGAAGGCAAGCTCGCTGAAGCCGCGCATGAGGCTCGTGCCACCGGTGAGGAAGACCCCTGAGCCGATTTGTTCGACAGCCCCTGCGGGCAAGCGTGCACGCACCAGCTTAAGAGTTTCTTCGAGGCGCTGGCGAATCACTTCGTTGAGGATGCTGCGTTCAACCTCGACCTCGGCGAATCCGCGGTCGTCGGTAAGCTTGGCGATCCCAACCGAGCGGGCGAGGTCAGATGAGGCGTCGCCCTCCATGATCTTGAGGCGGTCTGCTTTGGAAAATGGTAGCCCGGTGACCAGGTGAATGTCATTGGTGACATGATCGCCTCCCACGGGAATGCAGCCAGAGGCCGCGATCGCACCATTGAGATAGAGTGCGTAGTCGGTCGTTCCGCCTCCGATGTCGATGACGAGTGCTCCACCCTCGCGGTGATCACGGTCGAGCGCCATTTGTGCGGTTGCGATCGGTGAAAAGACGATTTCATCGACTTCTAATGGCATTTCTCGAACGAGCTTGATGCTATTTTGAATCCGTGTCGCGATGCCATGAACGATGTGAAAATCTGACTCAACCGTCTTGCCGAAAAGGCCCACGGGACTGGTCGAGTGCTCGAGCCCGTCGAGGCGGTAGTTCCGAACGATCGAGTGAAGAATGGCATGGTCGCGCAAAATGGGCACTTCGCGTGCGATGTTGCTCGCCTCCTCGACGTGCTCGCTTGCGACGACGGGTTCGCCGTCAGGTAAGCGATAGGTTCCACAGTTGTTGACGCCTTGGAAGTGAGCACCGGTGACCGCAAGATAGACACTGCCAATCTGGACACTGCTCGCATCTTCGGCCTTGGCCAGGGCGTCCTTGAGGCAGGCACGGGCTTGGGCGAAATCATAAATTTCACCTTTGCGGATGCCAGCGGTTTTGGTGACGCCGATTCCTAGAATTTTGACAGCGCTGTCTGCTTTGATTTCGCCGACGACCATGCAGGTCTTGCTGGTGCCGATTTCGAGTCCGACGTGAATTTGAGTGCGACGAGCCATGGCTTAAATGATAGAAATTGGAGTGAATGATTAGCGCTTTTGAGCGGCACCTCGCACGCGGGGAGGAGTGCGGTCGCGAGCATCGGCTTCTGACGGCTCCTGCACGGGCACGGCGCGTGGAATGACCGCCTCGGTGTGGGTGGTGATTGGAATGTTGTGCTTGGGAATCAAGTTGATGGTATCGATGAGGTAGCCTTTTTGGTTCGAGTGATCCATGGCCGCACGAAGGTTCTGGATTTGGCGGTCGTGATCGCCGAGGCCGAAGGTGGCGGTGGCTCCTTGGCGTGTGACCAATTGAATGGACCATGCGTTGGCTTGCTGGATCGAATCGATCCAGTCTGCGGCATTGGGATCTGTTTCACAGGCGGAATCTAACAATCGGAAGCAATGACCCAGCTCGGGATGGCGAACCGGATGGCCGACAGTGATCGGGTACTCTGCGGATGCGGGGAGTTGAATGACCGGAAGTTTGGTGGCCGCGGCGAGGCCATTTTCGGTGCATGGGTAGGCGATGCCCAAAATATCCACCAAGAGCGATCCCGCCTGGCGGCACGCTGGGAATCCCGAATCCGGACAGGAAATCCAGGCCCGGGGCACTCTCGGAGTGATGCGGACCTGGAGTTTGCCCGGGAGATGGCGTTCGACTGCAGCATCCGCGACGGCGGGCAGCCCTTTGAGCGTCGCGGCTAATCCATCCACGTCGATTTCAAAGATGTTAGGAACTGGGTCGATTCCGATGATGCCGGCCACGCCGACCTCGTCGATGACCGGGTTGGGATTGAGGTCGATCACATGCAGGCTGAAATCTGGATTCTGATAGAAGGCGCGTTGGACTCCTTGCCAGATGCCCCAACCGATT
The DNA here is from genome assembly GCA_026461385.1 of Akkermansiaceae bacterium. Lineage (GTDB taxonomy): Bacteria > Verrucomicrobiota > Verrucomicrobiia > Verrucomicrobiales > Akkermansiaceae > Luteolibacter. The sequence goes on along the minus strand of JAPJNB010000237.1, from coordinate 7,450 downwards.
CCGGCGAGGACAGCAAGGATGCAGCAAAGTTTGAAGATGCCAGTACTGAAGTTGAGGAAGCCGAACCAAGCGATGCGTGGTGACATCACGCGGACTTCGAGCACTTTGGAGCGCGCGCGGCGGCGTGGATGAGTGGTTCTGCGTTTGAACATGTTAGGAGCGGAGTTGGAGCGAAAGCTCGGCGATGGTCTTACAGAGTTCAGGAAATGAAATGCTGGCGGCGGCGGCGGCCTTGGGGAGCAGGCTGGTCTCGGTCATGCCAGGGATCGTGTTGGCCTCAAGGACAAATGGACGATTTTGAGAGTCTAACAGAACGTCCACTCGCGAGTAGATTTCGATGCCCAGCGATCGGTGAGCGGCCAGGGCGGCGGCTTGCACGGCCATCGTCGTTTCGAGATCCAGGTCGGCTGGGCAAAAGTATTCGCTGCCTTTTGCGCCACTGAGCCAGGGGTATTTGCTTGCCATGTCATACACGCCATCGGGCGGCGCAATGTGGACAATCGGCAGAGCACCATCATCCAAAATCGCGACCGTGAGCTCCATGCCATCGATGAATTCCTCGACTAGAATTTCATTTCCATACTTGGCGGCGTCTTGCATGGCTTGAGCGGCATCGGCCTGGTTACGAACGATGTGGACGCCGACGCTCGATCCTTCGCGCGGTGGCTTCACGACGAAGGGCGCGGAGAAAGACGGCAGCTGTAGTCCCGCAGAAACATCGATGATCTCCGCGCGCGGTGTCGGCACATGGGCATGGAGGAAGGCGGCTTTCGCGAGGTTTTTATCAAACGCGATGCGGCTGCTTTCTGCGCCAGCGCCGGTGTATGGGACCCCGAGGTCATCCAGGAGCGATTGCAATTCGCCATCTTCGCCAAAGGTGCCGTGGATGACATTGAACGCAAGATCGGTGCCAGTGGGGAGATGGATTTCATGGTGGGTCACATCGACGGCCACGGCCTCCAGCCCAAGACCGAGGAGCGCCTTAAGCACGGCATTGCCGGATGCGAGCGAGACCGCGCGTTCGGAGCCGGGGCCACCCATGAGCACTGCGATTTTTTTCCCTGTCAGCATGATCTTGTGGATAATTCTATTAGATTAAAACGTGTTAGAACGATGGTTCATCTTCGCCGAGTATTTTGATTTCGGTTTCGAGTTCGACGTTGCGTTCGGTGCGGGCTTTTTGCTGGATGAATTCGATGAGTGTTAGAATATCATGTGCAGAAGCGCCTCCTTGGTTCACGAGGAAGTTTCCATGGACTTCTGAGACGGCCGCGTGACCGGATTTGTGGCCCTTGAGGCCGAGCGAATCGATCACTCGGCCGGCGGGGACTTCATCGGGGTTTTTGAACGTGCAACCGGCGGATGCCGCGATCGGTTGGGAGTTTTTGCGTTTCTCGCGGGATGCGTCCCAGCGCTCCTTGATGTTGGCGGCGGTGTCGTTCTTGCCCTTGAAGACGGCTTGCAGCGCGAAGTTTCGGCGAAGTTCTGCGACGTTGCGGTAGTTGGCGACGATTTCCTCGCGTTCGCGGGTGCGGATCACGCCGTCTTCGTCGAGGAAGGTGACGCGCACAACTTGGTCGAATGTGTCGATCCCCATGGCCCCGGCATTCATGCGGAGTGCGCCACCGACATTGCCGGGGATTCCCTCCATCCATTCGAAGCCGCCGATTCCGCTGCCTCCTGCGACGCTGGCAAGTTTTTTGAGCCGGACTCCGGCACCTGCGGTGATGTGGCCGCGTCCATCCACCGTGACATCGGAAAAAACTCCGCCAGTGGGATGGATCACGGCGCCGCGGATGCCGCCGTCACGCACGAGGACATTCGATCCACGACCGACGACGCGCACGGGAATGCCACGTTCGCGGCAGTAGCCGACGAGGAAGGCGAAGCCGTAGAAACTGTGGGGTTCAAGCCAGTACTGGGCGGGGCCACCGACGAGCAGGGTGGTGTGGCGGCTCATCGGCTCGTAGAGCTTGCCATCGATTTCACCTGGCGGCATGAGTCCGCACATTTCATCGAGGATTTTCAGATCCGCAGCGATCCGGGTGGCGGCCTCGTGAACGTTGCCGGCCCCGAGGGTGATCAGGAGGTCTCCCGTCCGGAGCGCGTGGCCGACCGCGTGGTGGGCGGTTGTTAGATCCGGAAGGTAGGTCGCAGGGATGGCGCCATGAGCCTCCATGGCATCCACCAAGGTTTGACCGGAAATTCCCTCGATCGGTTTCTCAGATGCGGGATAAACGTCGGAGATGAAAACCAAGTCTGCCGCCTGGAGGACCTTGCCGAAGTCATCGGCCAGCGCTTGGGTCCGGGTGTATCGGTGAGGCTGAAAGAGCACGACGACCCGTTTGGGCTTTAGCGAGCGCGCGGTTTGCAAGGTGGCCGCCAATTCCGAGGGATGGTGGCCATAGTCGTCGACGATGCGATAGTTCGCGGAAAGGTACTTGGTCTCGAAACGGCGCTTGGCACCGGCGAAGGTTGAAAGCGCACGGGCGATGAGCTGAAAATCCGCGCCGCAATGGTCGGCGAGCGCGATGGCGGCGAGCGCGTTGAGGATATTGTGATTTCCTGGAATACCGAGTTCGACGTCGCCGAGGGCTTCGCCCATTTTCCGAACGGTGAATGCGGAGGATCCTTTGAGGTCGCGGAGGTCAGTTGCGGTGTAGTCCGCGTCCTCCCAGCCATAGGAAACGCCATTGTTGAGGTCGGCGCAAAGCTCAAGAGCGACGGGGTCTTCCGCGCAATAAACGACTTTCCCTTTCGTTTGATGGGCGAGTTGGGCGAAGACCTCGCGGATGTGGTCGAGGTCGCGATAGAAATCGAGGTGTTCCGCTTCGATGTTCAGAATCACCGCGTGCTCTGGGTGGTAAAGCGCGAGGGTGCCGTCGCTTTCATCGCCCTCCGCCACCATGAATTCGCCCTCCTCCGACCATTTGGCATTGGCACCGAGGATTGGAATTTCCGCTCCAACGTAGTGGCTCGGTTTCTGTCCAGCCTCCCGAAGAACGTGGGCGGTCATCGACGAGGTGGTCGTTTTCCCATGAGTTCCGGAAATGACGATGCCCTTCTTCGTGTGGAGGATGGCTGCGAGACATTCGGCGCGGCGGAGCAGCGGGGTGTTGGCTTTCTCGGCTGCCGCGTAAGCTGGGTTTTCCGGCTTGATGGCGGACGAATAGACGACCAGGTCGGCATCCTTGACGGCGTCAGCGGTATGAGGTGAGGAAAAATTCAGGCCGATTCCCTGCATGCGTTCGGTCTCGGCGGTGGTCACGCGGTCGGAGCCACTGACCTTGTGGCCCATGCCCATGAGGAGGAGCGCGAGTCCGCTCATCCCTGACCCCGCGACGCCGATGAGATGGATGTGGAGCGGGTGGCTCCGGTCGGTGAGTCGTGTGCAGAGGTCGGTCATGAGGGTGAGAGAGCGGCTTCGATGGCAGCGCAAATCCGGTCAGCGGCATCTGGCACGGCGAGGGCACGAGCGGCGAGGGACATGCGTTCGTGCGTCGAGGAATCTTGCATCAACGAGGCAGCAAGGCCCGCGAGTTTCTCAGCATCCAGATCCCGCTCTTGCACGTTGATCGCCGCACCCGCCGTCGAAAAAACTTCTGCATTGCGCGTTTGGTGGTCATCGGCGGCATGCGGATAGGGCACCAAAATCGATGGATGGCCGGCGATCGCGATCTCGGTGAGGCTTGAGGCGCCAGAGCGAGCGATGACGAGATCCGCAACCGCGTAGGCGGCGGCCATTTGATCACAAAACCCAAGCACCTTGTAGCCTGGCCGGCCATGGGTAATCTCCGAAACCCGTTGGAAATCGAGTGACCCCGCGATGTGCAAGACCTGGGTCTCCGGCGGCAAGCTGGCAGCGGCTTGGGCGCTCAATTCATTCAGTCGGCGCGCGCCTTGGCTGCCACCCGTCACCAAAACCGTCGGGCGGGTGGGATCGAGGCCGAAAAGTGCCGCCGCATCCTTGCGGAGAGGCAGGTTGGCGATTTCAGGCCGGACGGGCGTGCCAGTGGTGAAGGTTTCGCGCTTGGGGAAAAATCCCTTGGCGGCGTCGAGCCCAAGAAAAACCCGGGTGCAAAATCGGCTCGTCATCACGTTCGCGCGGCCCGGGCGGGCATTGGAGTCGTGAATGAAGGTCTTCAAGCCAAGCTGGTGGCCGGCATAGACTGGTGGCAATGAAGTGAAGCCGCCCATGCCCAGCACGGCATCTGCCCGAAACCGCCGAATGACCTGTTTGCAGTGGCGGATCGATCCCGCAAGTTTCCACAAAAACGGCAACATGCGCAGCGAAAGCGTCGAAGGCTTGGCGACGGCGGCCATCGTCTCAAATCGCAGGTGGGTGTACTTTGCGGAGGCTTGGGCATCCACTTTTTTTTCTGAAATCAGCAGCATCACCTCATGGCCACGGGCACGCAGCGCCTCTCCGACCGCAATGCCGGGAAACAGGTGGCCACCAGTGCCGCCACACGCAATGAGAATTTTTAGAGATTGAGCCACGATCCACAGGGTGAAACACCATCGGGAAGCGTTAGAAAATCCAATCCAACATCCCTAAAGAAAAATTAAACAAGTCCTGATAATACGGCAATGCTCAAAATGGCCCAAGCGCTTGAAATTTAATGCAAGGCACCGCGCTTCGTGAATCAGAGCGAGTGCTTCCGAACGGCCGATCCGTCTTGGATCGTGTCGGGCGGGTGGAGCAGCACCTCGTCGCCGACTTGCAAGCCAGAGAGGATCTCGGTCAATCGACCGTCGGAGTGACCCGCATGGACCACGGTTAGGCGCGCGGAACCGCTGCGAAAAAGGAAGGTTTTCCACTCATTTCCTTGGCGGAAAAGCGCCCCCGCAGGAACGATGAGAACATCACCCGCCTGCCAGATCGCCACTCGGACATCGACGCGAAATCGATCCCCCAGTGCCCTGGCAGCCTCGGGAGTTTCCACTAGATCACATCGAACGATCACCCGTTGTTCCTCGACTCCGAGCGCGGAAATCTTGGTGAATGCGGCGGGCTCGACACGCCGGACTCGGCCATTTAACGGGGCAACCCCACCCCATTGCTCGACAGCGACGGAGTCGTCGGCATGGATGTTCACGGCATCGCGGGAGAGGATTTCCGCCTCGATCTCGATGTCGGCTAGGTCGCCAACCTCGAGGATCTGTGAACCGGACCCGACGACCATTTCGCTCTCTTGGAAAACCTTGAGAATTCGGCCAGAAACGGGAGATTTCACCTCGATCAGGTTCTGGTTTCCTTGGGTTTCGGGGCGTTCCAGCGCGGCACGCGCGAGGGCGAGTTCGTGGTTGCTGACTTGAAGGGCGAATTCAGCGGCGCGGGCGTCGGCCAAACGGATAGATGCGTCTCCTTCGGCACGATCGCGGTCTGCATCGGAAATGGTGCCATCGCGCTTGACGGTGCGCACGCGGTCGCGGTCGGCATGAGCAAGAGTTGCCGCGGCTCGCCTCGCATCGAGCGCTTCGGCGGCTTGTTTTTGGGCGGCCTCACGCATGGCGACGACGGCCTCGGCCTCGCTTCGGGCGCGGGGATCGAGCAGGGGTGGAGCCGCGGGCTCGATGGTGGTCAGGAGGGTCTCCCCCGCTTTCACTTCGTCACCAGGCTTGAGGGTGACGCGTCGCATTTTCCCCGCAACTGGGGCGGCGACCAGGTAACGATTTCGGATCCGGGTCTTGCCTTCCTCGGAGATCCGTACCGTGAGCGGACCACGGATGGTAGTGCCTGTTTCAATGATGATCGGCTTGGGCCAGAGCCCCCACGCGACTAGGGCGATCAGCGAACTTGCGCCCAGCCAAGGAATCAAGCGGCGAATGGGGTGCTGATCAAGCTGGCCCCGCTTGGTTGCCCAAGGAGCTTGACGGGTGGTCTTGTCAGGTGGTGGCGTTGCCATTGGAATTGTGCCCTCATTCATAAGCGAGAGATGGACCGCACACAAGACACCAACGTGAGGATTCCCGGGAAATTGGCCAAAACGCACCGCGGAGAACACGTGGATTTGCCATTGCCTGATCCGCCAGTACAGGCCAACCTCAGCCTGATGGATCAACGATTGCCGAAAATCATTCGATTCGCCGGCCGAGTGCTAGGCGATTTCTTTTTGCGCAATCACGGGTTGTTGCTTACTGCGGCGGTTGCTTACAACATGATGCTTTCGCTCATTCCCCTCGCCGCGATTCTCCTAGTGCTTCTCTCACGATTTTTTGATGACGCGTTATTGCTACAAACGATCACCGCAGAATTTTCACTGATCGCACCGGGATTTGTACCAGTTCTAACTGAATTTTTAACTGGGTTCCTTCGCAGTCGCCAATTGATAGGCCTTTTGGGAGGGGTTTCGTTGCTGGTTTTTAGCTCACTGGCATTTAGAGTGTTAGAAGATGCGATTGCTATCATTTTCCACCGTCCGCTCCCCACCTTGAAGCGCAAGTTTTGGGTCTCTGCGCTACTGCCTTATTTATTTATCCTCATCATCGCCGCCGGGTTGATTTCGATCACGACGATCAATGCCATCATCGATTCACACTACGAAAAAAATCTCGCATTCTGGGGACTGAACGCCTTGCTGCGACAATATGTGAACCATGGCATTTATGTGACAGGCTTGTTGGGATTGGTGCTATTGTTTACTCTATTTTATAAGATTCTTCCGATGGCAAAAGTCTCGTTTAGGCTTACGCTCGCTGGTGGTCTAACAGCGACTATTCTGTGGGAAATCGCCCGGCGCCTTTTGGTATATTATTTTACTAAAATCTCGATGGTGAATGTGCTTTACGGGTCGATGGCCACCATGATCATCGTTCTTCTCACCTTGGAGATGATTGCCTTGATCCTGTTGGTCGGGGCGCAGGTGATCGCGAATCTCCAACGCAACGTGAACGAGCAACTCTCTTGGTACGATGATCCTGATTGCACCATGGCCAAAGATGTTGGGCAGTAGCACGCTGAATCATCTTAGGCTGCTAGAACGGGCTCAAAACTGGATTTTAGCGTGAAAGGACTGAGAATCAGGGGCGATTTGAACCTTTGAGAATGATCGCAGGTCAAACCCGTGCGCCGCAGACCACCTCTTGAACCATCAGCCATAAAGGAAAACAATCACACTCGTACTCTCAAATCCCTCACACTCCACAACACCCCAGCCGCGGCTTTACCGCTCCCCCTCAAACGCCGTGCGCCATCTTTTCGCTTGTCGGTGAAACGCTCGCGCGCCGCCGCAAACGCTTCGTTCACGAAAGCTTTGCTGCCAATCACCGCGCCATCCGTGAAATACCGCACCCGGCACCGCAACATCGCCGCCATCTTCAAGTCCGGCAATACCGTGCCGTTGTCCGTGGCTTCCAATGCCTCCGCATCGTTCATCTGCGGTCGCACCACGCCCTTTTCCACCTCGGCCCGACCGTTTTTGCGTTCGAGCGCTAGCCCCAAGGTCCG
>JAPJNB010000236.1 GCA_026461385.1 Akkermansiaceae bacterium | reverse complement strand
TTGGTAGAGCTAGATCTTGTGGTGCCGGCGAACGTGAGAGTGTCGCCTGCCACGGGAGCCGTACCGCCCCAGTTAGCGGCTGGCGACCAGTTGTTGTTAGCGCCTCCGCCATTCCAAGTCCTTGGTGCGGCCAAAGCGGAAGGGCTGGCAAGCGTGACGACGGTCGCGGCGAGCGGCGCGATGCGGAAAATGAGGGATTTTTGGGATTTCATGGGAGTTGGCGGACTTTGTGGGTTTTTGTAAATGGAGCTATAGAAGCTAGGTTTCCTTGAGCAGTTCCAATCACAAGGGATTTGAAACCTACAGCGATACTATCCAAATTCGTCGGTCTGTCACCTTGGCCATTTAGCCAAGGTGACGAGCAGTCAAAAGTCGGTATTTTCAGAGTTCTAGCCGCTCGGCGGTGCCGAAATCATGAGGTTAAGATTCGAGCCCCGCTTACCCGCCCACCTTCTTTTCGCATTTCAGCTTGCAGCGTTCCGCTTCCATTTTTACCCCAATAAACCTTTCATTCTCCGCTTCCCCTGTTAGTTCCGATTCGTTCGTATTCCATTTCCCATGCATCAATGGCCGCTATTCCTGCTGGTTTTGTTGGCGGCGTCTCGGGCGCTAGCCGAGACGCCGCTGACCAACTTTGCGGAACTGCGTGCTTTGCCAGAGGAAGAGGCAGCCAGACAAGTGCCAGTACGGGTCGAGGGAACGGTGGTTTACTCGGATCCGGCGGAGGCTGGCCTGATTCTCCACGACGGCACGACGAGTTGCTATGTGGGCTTGCCGCAACCGCTGGGCGAAAAGGCCGGAATCTGGGCGGGCATGCGGGTGCGGATTGAAGGAGTCTCCAACGCAGCATCCTACATTCCGAATGTCACGGGAGCCTCAGTGAAAGTGCTCGGCCCGGGGCAATTGCCCCAAGCGCGGCAAATCAAGGGCGATGAGCTTTTTGCGAGCGACCTCGACTCCCAGTGGGTGGAAGTGCCCGCAGTGGTGGTGGGCGTGGAAACCGGCGGAACGGCCTTCACCCTGGTGGTCGAAATCAAAGGTGCGATCTTTAAGGCTAACATTCCGCTCGAGGCGGACTCCGCGCGGCGAGCGGCGGCGATGATGCAGCGAAAAGTGCTGCTGCGCGGCGTGGTTGGCACGATTTCCAACATGCATCAGCAGATGACCGGACGTCACTTTTTAGTTCCTTCGTTCAACCAGATCATCCCTGACAAAGCGAATGTCATCTCCGGTGAAGTGCCACTGCTTCGGATCAACGAATTGCTAAAGAGAAATCTAGGCCCAGAGACACCCGTGCGAGTGCGAGGCGTGGTGACCCAACTGAGCGCCGGAGGGCTCTATTTACGAGATACTTCCGGCAGCACTCCGGTGAATGCCGCCGAAGCTGGCCACTATCCGCCCGGCAGCAGCTTGGAAGTGGAGGGATACGCCGCCGTGGAACCGTTCCGCCCGGCATTGCGTGCGGTGCGGGTGAAGCTGCTCGAAACAGGAACGCCGCCACCACCGGTCGTGTTCAATTTGCGGGACAATGGGCTGGCTTCCTTTCATGACGAACGGGTGGCGATCAACTGTGAATTTCTGGCTCGCAGCGAAGGGCTCCGTGAAACCAGGCTGCAATGCCGTGTTAGGAATCTTTATTTCGAGGCCATGCTGCCCCCATCACGGGTTCCAGCCTCCAACTTCCTGGTGGGCGACCAGTTGCAGCTGACGGGCATTTGCAAAGTCACCACCACCCGGCCAATGCCACGGATGATATGGGCGGATGGATTCCTGCTAGAACTCGCCGGTCCGGAAGCGGTGGTTCTCGTGCGGCGGGCACCGTGGTGGAATCTACAACGGGTGTTGGTCGCATTCGGAGGCGGCGCAGCGGTGTTTCTGGTAGTGCTCGGCTGGAGTTGGACGCTGCGCCGCCGGGTCACCGCACAGGCGAAAATCATCACCCGCCAGATCGAACGTAGCTCAGTTCAGGACGAGCGGCAGCGCATCGCCCGTGAACTGCACGATACCGTGGAACAAGAGCTAACCGGCATCTCGATGCAACTGGACAACGCCTCCACGGTGTTCGAGAGAGACCAGCAGCAGACAGGCAAATACCTCGCCCTGTCGCAAGTGATGCTGCGCCATTGCCGCGAGGAAATCCGAGCATCAGTGTGCGATCTACGCGACCAAACGCTGCTTGAGCAAGGCTTGCCCGCAACTCTCGCCGAGGCGCTGGCCCCTGCACTGGCGATGACCCGCAGTGAGGCGGCCTTGGAAATGCAAGTGGAAGGCACCCCGCGTCGTCTCACGTCCACGACCGAGCATCATCTGTTGCGCATCGCCAAAGAGGCCGTGTCGAATGCAGCGCGCCACGCCCAAGCATCCACGATCCAAGTTGGGCTAACCTATTCGAATGATGGCATGACGCTCGAGATCAAGGATGACGGCTGCGGCTTCGATCCACTGCTTCCCCCACCATTGGAGCATTTCGGCCTCATCGGCCTCCACGAGCGCGCCAACAAGATTGGTGCCGAAGTTTCACTGGAAAGCGGTCAAGGCTGCGGCACGTCGATCCGCATCTATTTGAACGACCGTGCCTCCGTGATCTCAAACCACCCATTCCCCGCAGACCCATGAAAGCCAAAATCCGAATCTTGATCGTTGATGACCACGCGATGGTGCGCATGGGTCTGGGACAAGCCATTCAGCTGGAACGAGACATGTGCGTGGCCGGGGAAGCCGCCAACGGTTTCCAAGCACTCGAACTTTACCGGCACTTGCTGCCCGACGTGGTCACCATGGACTACAAGCTACCCGGGAACGATGGAGTGGAGGTCACCACCGCCTTACGCAAGGAGTTCCCCGACGCCCGCGTGCTGCTGCTATCGGTTTATGAAAGCCAGGAGTGTGTCTGGCGTGCAGTTCAAGCGGGAGTGACTGGCTATTGCTCAAAAGCGGTCGAAACCCGCGACGTGATTGATGCCATCCGACAGGTGGCGGCTGGGCATGTCAGTTTCTCACACGGCCTAGCAGAAAAACTCAACAGCCGCCGGCCGCAAGACAGCCTAACTGCCCGCGAGTTGGAAGTGCTCCAACAGATTGTCGCCGGAAAGAGCAATAAGGAGATCATGGATTCGCTGAACATGTCCCAATCCACGGTGAAGCGTCACATCGAACGGAGCTTCGCCAAACTCCAAGTGAACGACCGCTCGCAGGCAATCACCGTAGCGATCAAGCGCGGGTTGGTGCAACTGGATTGAGTCTAAAAAGGAAAATGGCCGTGTTCGTGGAGCGCCTCTGAGTGAGGCGTTTGATTTCGAGGGCGGGTGGTCGCTAGCGAGTCTATTTTCACCCGCTGAG
>JAPJNB010000235.1 GCA_026461385.1 Akkermansiaceae bacterium | reverse complement strand
TGCGAACAATAGCGTGAGAAAGAAAATCGAAGCGGGTCAGCACACAACTCGATTGCAAATGGAGCCAGAATGATGGCAAAAAATAATTTGTTAGGCGACGGGGTTACAAGAATGAGAGTGCGAAGACTTAACGAAAAGCTGCCCGACCTGTTTTTTTCCAGAGCCTCCCATAGCCCCTGACGGTAATTGCGTCGTTGTCGCGGAAGGTGTAGTCACCCGCAGCCAAGGTCACTGGACTGGCAAATTTCAGGGGGATATAGACCTATTTGAACAACCGCGTGAATGCCACCGAGTTTGAAATGGCCATCAAGTTGTCTAACCTGTCGCAGATCGTAAGCTCGAAAATAGCCTGAGAGCTTTCATCAATGTGCACGCTGCCAGCAACACGCATCAACTGTCCACGAATTTCTACCTGCCACCACCTGGCACCGTGACAGACAGAGTCAGGGTTTTACCTGCAAGCAATGGCGAACCACCTAAGTTGACCAGAGTTGTCGTAGTGGCAAACAATTGGGTTGTGGCTTGGGTCGTGCTGCTAAACGCGAGTCCAGCGCTGGCGAGGCGGAGTGATGTTGTTCTTATAATGTTGTGATTTCATGCAACTTCATAAGCTCCAGAACGTGCGGAACAGCAACCGAACCTCAGCTCGCTTGTGATTTTTTGCACAATTTTCGTAGATTCGCAACGGGGCAATAGCCAAACCCGCATGCGCCAGCGCTTCGATTCGAATCCACTGCTGAGGCGGGCCCTTGCAACTTGGCACTTGCAGTCAGATGGCGAGCAACGACACTCGACCTCGGATGGAAATTGAAGTGGAAGACAGCGCTGGCGAGCGAATTGATGCGTTCTTGGCCGCTCGTCTTGCGGATTTATCCCGTTCGCGCATTCAGGTGCTGATTCGCGAGCAGTTCATCCAGATTAACGGCCACCCTGCGAAACCACGCGATGCCGTAAAACTCGGCGACCACATCACAGTGGTCCTTCCTGAGGCGGTTCCGCTCGAAGCAGAGCCCCAGGAAATCCCACTAGAAATTCTCTTCGAAGACGATGACCTCGTGGTGCTCAACAAGGCGCCCGGCATGGTGGTGCATCCTGCTCCCGGAAATCCGGATGGCACCTTGGTCAATGCACTACTCCATCATTGCCGTGGGCAGCTTGCGGGGATCGGCGGGGTTGAGCGCCCAGGAATCGTCCACCGCTTGGACAAGGACACCTCAGGCTGCATCGTAGTGGCCAAGTCGGACGTAGCCCACCAGTCACTGGTAGGCCAGTTCTCCGGCAGGACGATGGAAAAGCTCTACCTTGCGGTGAGTGAGGGAATCCCCAAGCCGGCCAAGGACAGCATCTTCACTCACATCGGTCGTCACCCGGTAAATCGCCAGAAAATGGCAGTGGTCAATCCGCCCGGCGGCAAGACGGCGATCACTGACTACGAAATTCTAGCAGCCGATGCGGCAACGCTGACCGCCTTGGTTCTCTGCCACCTGCACACCGGCCGCACGCACCAGATCCGCGTGCACCTCCACCACAAGGGGACACCGCTTTTGGGCGATCCGATTTACGGGAAACCAAGTCAAAACTCCGAGCGGGTCGGCCGCTTGATGTTGCACGCCTGGCGACTCACCCTTGACCACCCGATTTCAAATGAACGCCTTCACTTCGAGGCACCGATCCCTGCGGAATACCAACCTTGGCTTGAAATCGCCAAGGATTTCCGTTAGGACATATTAGATCTCGCTGCACGGCGACTCCCCTACCCCATCCTGATTCATTCGACTCCGCCAGTAGTCGAGGCGTTCCTTAATTCGCTTTTCCATCCCCTGATCCCCCGGTTGATAATAGACCCGGCCCTCGGGGAGATACGCTTGGGGCGTGTAAGCGCCCTCGTAGTCGTGTGCGTAAAGGTATTTCATCGACTCCTCCGATTCACCGGAACCTGCGGCAATTTTCTTGCGGGTATTGGTGCGAAGATGCACTGGCACCGCGAGCGTCCGGCCGTTTTCGACGTCGTCCATCGCCCGACCGAGTGCGGCGTAGGACGTGTTAGATTTGGGCGCGGTCGCGAGATAGACAGTGGCGTGTGCGAGTGGAATCCGCCCCTCGGGCATGCCGATGAATTCAAACGCATGGTGAGCATCGAGCGCGACCCGCAGCGCATTCGAGTCCGCAAGACCGATGTCCTCCGAGGCGGATATCACCAGACGGCGGGAAATGAAGCGCGGATCCTCTCCGGCGTGCAACATTTTCGCCAACCAATAAAGTGCGGCATCCGGGTCCGACCCACGGATCGATTTGATGTAAGCCGAGATCGTGTCGTGGTGCGCATCGCCATGGGCATCATAAACCACCGCCTTGCGCTGGATCGATTCCTCTGCGACCTCAAGCGTCAACCGCACCACTCCCTCTTCGTCAGGAGTCGTCATCACCGCCAACTCCAACGCACTAATCGCCTTGCGGACATCGCCATCCGATTTCTCCGACAAATGCCGCAGTGCCTCAGGCTCCGCAATCACTCGGTAACTGCCCAGGCCCCGCTCAACATCGGTTAGAGCGCGTTGCAGCACTGAGACCACGTCATCCACTGCAACGCCCTCTAACTGAAAAATCTGCGAGCGCGATACCAGCGGCGAGTTGACGTGAAAGTATGGGTTGTGAGTGGTTGCACCGATGAAGCGAACGACGCCTCGCTCGATGTGTGGCAGCAGCACATCTTGCTGGGATTTATTGAAGCGATGAATCTCGTCGATGAATAAGATCGTGGTCTCACCCCGCAGGTCGCGCCACGTGCGGGCTTGGTCGATTTTTGCGCGAATCTCCGCAACGTTTGACTCCACCCCATTGAGCGATTCAAACCGTGAACCGGTGGTTCGTGCGATCACGCTGGCAAGGGTGGTCTTGCCCGTCCCAGGTGGGCCATAAAAGATCAACGAGGTGAATCGGTCCGACTCGATCGCGCGGCGCAGCATTTTTCCAGGTGCGAGAATGTGTTGTTGTCCGGCGATTTCGTCGAGCGTGCGGGGGCGCATGCGGGCCGCCAAGGGCTCGGCGGGACTGGGTTTGCCAGTGATGGCAGCGGGGGTGTTAAAAAGATCGGCCACGATCGATTAGAATTTGCGCAACACGGTGTCGGTGCAAAACCCGTCGTTTGTCTCTGGATGATCTAACGTGTAATGCAGTCCCCGTGATTCCTTGCGCCGAGTCGCGCACTCGACGATCAAGTTCGCCACGGCCACCAAGTTCCGCAGTTCGAGGATGTCGGCATTCACCCGATGCCCCCAATAAAACTCACGCACCTCTCGCTTCAAATTTCGCAAACGAGCCGTGGCCCTGCGTAAACGATTGTCGGTCCGCACAATCGAGACATAATCCCACATCAAGCGGCGGATCTCGTCCCAATTGTGATAGATCACCACCAGTTCGTCGGGCTCAGCCGTGTCACCGTGTTCCCACTCCGGGATCGCGGGCGGCTCGATGGCCGCTTTGTCAGGCGGATAGAGCCGCATCATTTCTTCCAAGGCCCGACGTGCCACCACGTTCCCCTCTAACAGAGAATTGGAGGCAAGCCGATTTGCCCCATGCAGTCCGGTGCAACCCACCTCACCGACCGCAAACAGTCCGCGAACGGTGGTTTTACCATTCACATCGGTTAGAATACCACCGCACTGGTAATGCGCCGCCGGCACGACGGGAATCGGTTGCGTTTCACAATCAAGACCAAATTTCAAAAGCGTCTGATAGATGTAGGGAAATCGTTCCTTCATGAAGCCCTTCGGCTGATGCGTGACGTCAAGATAAACGCAGGGGGCACCGGTGCGTTTGAGCTCTCGGTCGATCGCACGTGCGACGATGTCACGAGGGGCCAGCGATCCGCGCGGGTCGCTTTTTTTCGTGAAGTCCTCGCCCTTGGCATTGATCAAAATACCACCTTCCCCGCGGACTGCTTCGCTTACGAGGAACGATCGAGCTTCAGGCCCGACCGCACCCGGGTTGTAAAAGCAGGTCGGGTGAAATTGGATGAACTCCATGTTCGCCACCGAGGCTCCCGCCCGCCATCCCAGCGCTACACCATCGCCCGTCGCGGAGTCAGGATTGGTGGTGTATAGATAGACTTTTCCACAGCCACCTGCTGCTAGAATCACTCGGTCCGAACGAAACACTCGGACCTCACCCGTTTTCGTTTCGAGCACATAGGCCCCAAGTACCCGATCGTTTACCACCGCGCCGAGTTTGTTCGTCGTGATTAGATCGATGACGAAATGATGTTCTAACAGCGTGATGTTTGGCGTCTTGCGGGCCGTTTCGATGAGCGCCCGCGCCACTTCCCTGCCAGTGGTATCACGGGCGTGCAGAATCCGGCGATGCGAGTGGCCACCTTCCTTTCCGAGCTGATAATGGTCGCCTTCTTGGTCGAACGAGACCCCATAGTTGACGAGGTCATCGATTGCCGCAGCCCCTTCCTCGATGATCGTCCGCACGGCGGATTCCTTGCACAGTCCGGCGCCGGCATCCAGCGTGTCGGCCACGTGCAACTCCTCAGAGTCCCCTGCATCGCGGAGGCCCTCTGGCAAGACCGAGGCGATCCCGCCCTGCGCCCACGCGGTGTTGGATTCGTAAGCATCCCCCTTGGTGAGCACGATGACCGATCCATATTTCGCCGCCCGAAGGGCAAAGGAAAGTCCAGCAATGCCGGAACCAATCACCAGGAAGTCTGCAGTCATGTCCTCGGAGCATGGCGCGAGATTGACAAACGAAAAAGGAAATTTGTCGGTCACACGCCTTGACCCAGCGGCCCCAGCCCGCCAAGGCTCTGGCATGAGCTTTTTCATCACAGGAACCGACACGGGCGTCGGGAAAACTTACGTGACTCGCTTGATTCTCGAGGCACTCCGAAACGAGCGGGTCGATGCTGTGGGCTACAAGCCGATCGCATGTGGGGACCGGGACGACGCTGCGATCCTCGCCGAGGCGTCAGGCGGATTGGAGCTGGATGAGGTCAACCCCGTGTTTCTCAACACCGCAGTCGCACCCTACGTCGGCGCGCTGTTGGAAAACCGCGTGGTGGATCCCGCAGAATGCATCGTAGGATTTCACCGACTCGCCGCGAAACATGCCCAAGTGTTGGTCGAGGGTGCTGGTGGCTGGGAGGTGCCCCTTGCGCCAAACTACCGCGTCTCAGACCTCGCCGTGGATTTAAACCTTCCCGTCATCGTGGTCGCCGCGAATCGCCTCGGTGCGCTCAATCACCTTTTATTGACCATCCAAGCCATTCGCGCACGGGGCCTCGTCTGCGCTGGGATCATTCTGAATCAACTCGAGGACGAGATGGACACCGCGATGATCACCAACAAGGGGGTCATCGAAGACCTCTCGGGAACCCCGCTGCTCGACCACCTGATTCATGGCCAGGATTTCCTCGATGCCGGGCCCTACCGTTGAAGCACCGGGGGGCATTTTCGCAGCAATGCTGCAGATTGCTTTAGGATTCCTAAATATCGCCATGCACACGATGTTGTGCCGCTTGAGAAAAATAACTACCACATATAGCGCTTTGTGCATCTGCGGGATTGCAGAGCCGGGCGGACGTTCTAAGGTGGTGGCAGGACGAAATTCATGCGTCCCCGACCTTCAATCCAACGCCCGCTCCCATGTATCTCAAGACTCTCAGCATCCAAGGATTCAAGTCCTTCGCGGACAAGACCGTGTTCGAATTTGCCAAAGGCGTGACCGGCATCGTCGGCCCAAACGGCTGTGGCAAGTCCAACGTCGTCGATGCCATCCGCTGGGTGCTGGGTGAGACCTCCGCCAAGGCCTTGCGCGGTGGCGAGATGGCCGACGTCATTTTCAACGGCACCGAAAAGCGCAAGCCACTCGGAATGGCCGAAGTCACCCTCACCATGGCCGACTGCGAAGGCCCGCTGAAGGTCGACTACAACGAGGTCGCACTGACCCGCCGGGTTTTCCGCGATGGCCGCTCGGAGTATCGGATCAATGGCACGCTCTGCCGCTTGAAGGACATCCACGACCTCCTCATGGACACGGGAATCGGTCGCACCGCTTACTCGATCATGGCTCAGGGGCAAATCGACCAGATTCTCTCGTCGAAACCGGAGGAGCGCAGAGCGGTTTTCGAAGAGGCCGCTGGCATCACCAAATTCAAACGCGAGAAGAAGGAGGCCTTGCGCAAATTGGAATTCACCGAGGCGAACCTGTTGCGGGTTTCCGACGTGCTCGCCGAGCAAGACCGCCGGATGAACTCGCTGCGCCGCCAAGTTGCCAAGGCCCGCCGCTATCAAGCACTTGCCGCCGACACCCGCGTGCTCGACTCGCACCTCGGCCACCGGAAATTCGTCGAACTCACCGCTGAGCGCGACGAACTGGTGGTCTCGATCCGTGGCCTCGAAGTCCGCGACACCGAACTCGCGCACCAACTCCCCGCGAAGGAAGAAGCCGTCACCGAGGCCCGCAATGCCGCCCGCATCTTCGAGGGAGAACTCGCAGACCTCCGCCAACGCCTCAACGAGC
>JAPJNB010000234.1 GCA_026461385.1 Akkermansiaceae bacterium | reverse complement strand
TTGATGCCAAGGTCCGTGCAGAACGGCCCAAGGTGCGTGTAAATGAGCCTCTGGGTTTGCAGCTCCCCTTTCCCACCCGTGATCGCCATTTCAGCTTTCTGCTTTCCAAATTTCCGCTTTACCCCACCTGCGGCGGCTCGTCGTTTGGCTTGGCGGATGGTTGCATTTACGTCTAGGGTTGAGGATCACCAAACCTGCCAAGCCATTCATGCTCAAGCCCACGCGGAACTTATGGATCTCCCTCGCCACCCTGGTGCTGAGCGGCGCGATGGCTTGCGCCTTGATTCTCGCCAGGAACCCTCCCGCCGTGGCGGGAATGCCCTTGCCGATGCCGAAAAGGGCGCCCTTGGACCATCGCTTCGATTTCCAGTCGGCATGGCAAGCGGCACAAATCCCCGTCGCCCAGCGATTCGACCCCCCGCTCGGCTCGAACCATGCCGGGTGGATCTACAACGCCCAGAAATTTTGGGACATGAACGACTCACGCGGTGGCCACCACATGGGAGATGACCTCAACGGCATCGGCGGGATGAACACCGACCTCGGCGACCCAATATTCAGCATCGCGGATGGTCTCGTGGTCTACGCCGGGGAGCCATCGCTAGGCTGGGGAAAAGTCGTGGTCGTGGCCCACCGCGTGGCAGACGGCCGGCGGCTTGAGTCGATGTATGCCCACTTGAGTGAGATCTTCACGCGCCCGGGCGCACTCGTCGCAAGGGGCGAGCGCGTGGGCACCGTGGGCACGGCCAATGGAAACTATCCGGCACACCTCCATTTCGAAGTCCGCACGGGCGGCGGCATGGAGATCGGCCCGGGGTATTCCATGAACCCGCTCAATCGCCTCGACCCCGCGAAACTGGTGGACTCCTTGAGAAATGCCGCAGCGCACGACCTTTCCCCATCACCGCTCGCGAAGCTCCTCCAATCGGCGAGACCGCCGAGGTGACCGCGCGAACCGATCTCTGTGAGATGGTCACCATCGATGACGCCCACCTTTGGTCCGGGGAAATGGATTGCAGAGCCACGACCCACTTACGGATTCCTCTTTGACAGGATTTAACCATCCTTGTAACCGTCCCACATGGAAATCGTTCTTACCGCAGAGTTGGAAAATGCTGTGAAAGCCAAGGTCCAATCTGGACTCTATCATGACGCCAGCGAAGTCGTAAGCGAGGCTTTGCGGCAGTCATTGGCAATGGATAGAGAGCATACTTGGCTGGCCAGGGAAGCAGCCATCGGCTACGCCCAGTCAGAAGCCGGACTGGCAGTTACCTTAGACTCCAAAGAGCAATTCATGGCCTTGGTTCGGGAGGAGTCATGAACGTGACGCTCACCCACGCGGCCTTAGAGGATCTCCGTTCCATCCGCGCCTACACCCTGAAAGCCTAAGGAGCAGAGCAGGAGCAAAGGTATCTGGTCGCCCCCGGTGCCTGGCTCCATTACACATCGCACCCCAAAAAGCAGCCCGCCCGCGGTTTTCGTGCCGGAATCCACCGGCCTACTCACAGCGGACGAGCTTTTTTTGGTTTTGTCATGCCTGCATCGCGGACATGAGCGGGATGACGGCCGGTTCAGTTCCTGCTCATCTGAGAGTCATCTAACTCTCCGGGACTGAGCTGCGGGCGACACGAAAACCGATGTTGTTGTTCGTGTTGGACGGGTCGTTGTTGTTGCGGTTCGCGACGCGGCAGTTGTTCGCGTTGTTGTTCCAACTGCCGCCCCGGTTCACCCGGTTCGTGCCCGATGGCCGGCATCCGATGGTTTGCCATCACACGGCGGCGGAATGCGTGCGAGCTTGCTGGAAGCACAAATGCCGTCAACGCCGTCAGACGTTGTTGCACTTGGCCCTCATTGAGCACGCCGCGGTCATGCAGCTTGGCCAGTGTGGCGAGCCGCCGCCTATAGCGTAACTTACTGCGCCGGTTCAGCGCCGTGTGACTTGGGAAAATACGATAGCCAAGAAAATCCATGCCACGTGACGTTGGCTGGGGCGATGGTGGGTGCTTGAGCGTGAGGCCCAGATCTGCCTCCACGTAGCGCTGTATTTCCCCACCCAGTGAGATCATCGCCGCTTTGTCATCGCCCCAGCACACGAAATCGTCCATGTAGCGACAATACGCCTTCACCGTCTGCCGCCCATGGCAGAACCGATCCAGCGGCCCGAGGTAAAAATTTGCCAGATGCTGGCTCGTCAGGCTGCCGATGGGAAGGCCGCGTCCTTCTTCGCACCGGTGCCCCCGCAGCAATTTCTCCAGCCAATACAAAACCTCCGGATCTTTGAAAACCCGGTGCAATCTGGAAATCAAAAACTCATGCGGCACAGACTCGAAATACTTCCGGATATCCAACTTCAGATGCCAGGCGCAGGCCCGTGCCGCCTTCTCGGCTGCCCCGATCGCCTCCAGCCTTCCTTTTCCCTTGCGGCAGGCGTAGCTGTGGAAGATCGACTGCTTTTCCAACACAGGCTCACACAGATTCATCAACGCGTGATGGAACACCCGCTCTTGAAAATGCGCTGCGTGAATCGTCCGGCGCTTGGGGTCATGCACCTCAAACACATGAAAGCGGCCTGTCTCAAAGCTCCGATCAAGCAACTCATCGCGCAGGCGCTCCAAGCGCCGATCCAGATTTTCAGAAAACCGCCGCACCTCCAGCTTCCAGCGCTTGCCTCGGGCCGCCTGATGGAACGCCCTTACCAGATTTTCACGCTCGGTGATGGCCGGCCACAAGTTCCCCACACGTTTCACGCCGGGCCTCCCTTCTCCGCCATAAGTGCGAGGAAGGCTTTACCGTATTTTTCTAGCCTTGCCGCACCAATCCCATGAATGGCACTCATACTTGTCAGGGAATCCACTTTGCCTGTCACCATCGCCGCCAACTGCTCGTTGGTGAAAATGCTGTAAGCAGGGATCGCCTCCTTTTCCGAGAGCGCCTTGCGCAAATCCCGCAGTTTTACAAACCGCGCAAAATCTCCCTCGCTGAGGGTTTCCCTGTAATCCACCTTCGGAGCGGCACTGCCACCACTGCGGCTGCGATCCGTGCCCAGCGCACCATCGAGATACTCAATGCAAAACGCCCAAAACGAATCCTCCCCATTCGAAACAAATTCCTTTTTCACCGACGCAATCCGCCCGCCGCGCAACAGCCGATTCAGCTCCTCCTTCGCGCTGCCCTGCCCGTTCGCTGGGATCTGGATAAATTCAAATGGCATCAATCGCTAAACTCCGTTTTCCAAAAAAAATCGCCGGCAGGGGCTACGCCCCTGCAACCCAAGCCAATTCTCTTTCATTCACAATCCATCATTCAAAATTCAAAATTACTCTCCCGCTCCGCTCCCTTCACTGCGTTGCCTGCGGTCGTCCCTCCCTTGGCCACTTCGTTCCGTTCGCTCCGCTGCTGCTGGCTCTAGGGAACTGAACTGCGGGCGACACGAAAACCGAAGTCGTAGAACGTGAGGGACGGGGCGCTGCGGTTGCGGTTCGCGACGCGGCAGTCGTTCGCGTAGTAGTGCCAACCGCCGCCCCGGAACACCCGGTACGCGCCCGAACTCACGCCCCTTGGATCGGTAGGTGAGCTGGTATCGTAGCTTCCATACCAATCCCAGCACCACTGATACACATTCCCCGCCATGTCGTTCAGACCGTAGCCGTTCGCCGCAAAACTCCCCACCGGCGAGGTGTAGGGCTGCGAGCCTGTGGCGTAGGTGGGGTGGTAGTTGCTCACCGCTCCACTTAGGTCGTAGCTGTAGCCGCTATAAGCGTAGTAATTCGCCTGCGTTTGGCTGATCGTGTCGCCCCACGGGAAGCGTTTGCCACTCAAGCCGCCGCGCGCCGCCTTTTCCCACTCCGCCTCGGTCGGTAGGCGGTAGCCGTTGGCGGCCCAGTTCACTACCGGAGCGGTGCTGCCCGTCTTCATCACCGCGCCACTCACCGTGTAAACGGGCGTCAGCCCCTCCTGCTGGCTGCGGGCATTGCAGTATTTCACCCCATCCCACCATGTGACCGTCTGCACCGGATGGTTGCTGGCCTTGCCCGCGCCAACCGCAAGATCGCTGTAGCCGTTGCTAATGGCCCACGTCCGCACCGTATCCCAGTCCGCCTTGGTCACTAGGTTCTTCGCCATGTAAAATGCGCTGACATTCACCGTATGGGCATCTCCGCCGCCATCCAACGCATCGCCCATGGTGAAACTACCTGCCGGGATGAGGAAGAAGCCGGTGGGAGCGGCGGGGGCATTGACGACCGTCAAAACAAAGGTGTCATTCGCAGTCAACGAACCATCGCTTACCGTCACCGTGATCGTCGCGCTACCGGCCTGACCACTGGCGGGGGTCACCGTGACCGTGCGGCTTGCTCCGCTGCCTCCGAAGACAATGCTGGCGATTGGCACTAAGGTCGTATTGCTGCTGCTAGCGCTGAGCGTAAGGGAGGACGCTGCGGTCTGTGCATCGCCAACCGTGAAGGCGAGTGCTCCCGTATTGCTACCCACGGTAATGCTTTGTGCCGCGATGTCGGAGATCGTCGGCGCAGTGTTGGCCTGCACCGTGACGGTGACCGAGCTGGATTGAATTTCGCCAAACGCGTTGGAAATTTTAACCCAATACTTCGTGGTCACCGTGAGTGCCGGGGTGGTGAAGGTGGGTGAATTGGTTCCTACGGGGGCGGTGGTCGCGCCGAGGTTGCCCCGATACCACTGGTAGGTGAAAGGCGCGGAACCCGTGGCGCTGACCGTAAGCGTGGCGGTGCTGCTCGGCAGTATCGTCTGCGAGGCAGGTTGGCTGGCAATCGTGGGTGGGCGGTTGATGGTCACCGTTGCGGTTTCAGAATTGATGCTACCCACAACGTTCGTGACCTTCACCCAGTAGGAAGTGTCCGCAGCGAGAGCGCCTGTGTTGTAGGTCTGCGAGGTGGCGTCTTGGATGGCCTGTGAGTCGTCTCCACTTAGCCCGAGATACCACTGGTAGGTCAGTCCCTCGCCTTGTGAATCCACCGTGAAGGTCACCGACTCACCTGCCTCAATCCCAGTGGTGGCTGGCGGTGGGTTGGAGATCGACGGAGAAGCCAGCAGGCGCACTTTCATCCGATAAAACTCCTGCGAGCCGGAAGTCGGCACCAGGAGCTCACCTGTGGAGCTAACCATTTCAGGAGTGATCGTGACCTTCTCCCAGACATTGAGAGCTGAGGATTTTTCCAACTCAAGTTTACTAACACTCTGGGCATTGAGAGGAAAGACGAGCGAAGCAATCGCGAGCCATAGAGTAATGGGAAAGAGTAGTGTTTTCATACAGTCAGATAAGGAGGGGTGATAGAACCTGATAGAAATCCTACTAGTAAGTGTCTGAGGCGTCAAGGCATCTCGGTGAAGAGCATTCCAAATCCAAGACAAGATGAAATCGTGCGCCCCGTCATCAATCTTCACTGCGGAACAGAGGATAAAAGGTGGGGATTCGGGAAGGTCTCTGGAAGAGGGTGTCAGGTGTCAGGGCGATCGCTCATCCCAAGCCGCTTCCCAGCTTCGGCCGATCGAGCGCATGCCGTCGGTGTGATTTCACCAATGCTGATGCCATTTACGCCCCGCCGTGACGCTGCCAGCCGGTCACCATCGATGACGTCCACTGAAACTTGCGTGCGGTTTCACGGATGAGAAATGGCTCGTCGGCCTGACGAATCAGCTCAAAGGCGGGAGACAGCGCCGATTTTAGCCAATCCAATGTCCCGTCCACTGGCCACTGCTCGGGTGGGGTGAATTCCTCAAGCCAGGTACACGGCGTGGCCAGCACCAGCTCGCCGCCGGGCTTCACCAGGTCCGCAAACCGCTCGAGTAGCAGGCTCGGTTGTGGCAAGCGGCAGAGTAAATTCGCCGCATGCACTCGGTCAAACTCACCGAGATCGCTCTGCAGATGCATGGCATCCCCTTGGAAAAACCGCAGGCGGGCGAGATCCAAGCCATCTGGCAGCCTCGCTTCCAAGCGAGTCGTCAACGCCGCTTCCTCGCGGCGGTCATAACCCAACACCTCACCATGCCTGAGGGATTCGGCGGCTCCGATGAAGGCGTGGGAAAAATCGATGCCCACCACTTCCTCACAGGTGCGTGCCATTTCGAAGGCGGACCGCCCGACGGCGCAACCGAGATCGAGCCCGCGTTTCACGGTTTCCTTGGAAAAGTGCGCGACCGTACGAACGGGGAAATCCAACGCCTCGTGCATGCCCGCCGGCCAGACACGATCTGATGGGAGGATTTCCGCTGCTGCGCCGAAGTGAAATAATAGGTATTCCGCCAAGATTTTGTCGGATTCGTAAATGGAACTCATGAGTGCGAATGGATAGCGATTGGCTAGCGATTTGACATTGGCGGAGCGGGCGGATTCCAGCAAGCTTCAATCCGACTCATGCAAATCCGAATCATCGTCGCAGGCAAACCCGCACTCGCATACGCCAAGGCGGGGGTCGATGATTACACCAAGCGCCTGTCCCGGTTTGGAGGTTACGAATTGATCGTGGTGAAGGCTGGAGATCGTGACGAGGTTTCCGAACGGCTGTTAGAACGTTCGCAAGGATGCTTCCGCATCGCCCTCGACGAACGTGGCGAGTGCCTCACCACTCGGAAATTTGCCGAGCGGTTTAATGCGCTCGAAATGCGGGGCGACGTGAAATCGGTTGCGTTTCTGATTGGCGCTGCCGACGGACACAATGAAACACTCCGCGCGAAGTGCGACCTCATTCTGACACTTTCGCCTTTCACGCTGCAGCACGAGCTCGCCCTGCTAGTCCTGTTAGAACAACTGTATCGGGTCGCCTCTCTCAAGAGTGGCTCACCCTACCACCGGGACTGAGCGCAGGGCGCTTAGCGACGGTATTGATTTTGTGGCATCATTCCGAATTGGCCTTGGCCTTGGCCAGCAATCGGAGTGTTCCACGGGATCTTGCTCGTTTCCGAAACTGGGCCGACCGGCTTTCTTTCCGGCTCTCCCGCGCAGGAGACCAATCCAAGAGACGCCGCCAACCCTAGAAGGAATAATCCGAAGTAACGCTTCATGCCCGAACATAAAAAAAGCCCCGCGGCATGCAAGCCTGCGGAGCTTTTTTGGAAAAATAACCGATCTCAGTTGACCGCCGGCGTGGCGAGGATCGCTTGATCACCGGTTTGAAGACGAACACCTGGCGCCAGGCTGCTGAAGTCGATCTCAGCAATCGTTTGCGTCGGCTCGATCGCGGAAGGACGAACCTTTGCAATCACTTGGCCATCGCGTTGGATCAACAATCCGCTTTGAGGAGTGAAACCTGAGTTCGATCCCGCACCGACAACCAGGAATCCCCAGTCTTGATTGACCGCAGTGACCACCGCTTCAATGGAGTTCGCACCGATCCGAGCGCTGCGCTCGACCATTCGCTTGCTCAGCCGGTCCAGTTCAGCATTTCCGCTCGCGAGCTTCTTGGTTGCCCCATCGTTGAGAGCCTCAAGTTCTTCGAGCTTTGCTTGCTTGGCCTTTTTATCAGCTTCGATTTGTTGGATTTTTTCCGCCAAGGTATCGAGTGTCACGCCACCACCGAGGTCGGACATGATCGTGTTCACTTCGGCCACCGCCTTGTTGAGTTGGTCCAACTCCTCGTCTTGGTTTTTCAGATCGCCATCAAGCTTAGTGACATCGCTGGCGAGCGCGCTACCCGCCGACTTCAACGACGAGGTGCTCTGCGAAAGGAGCTCACGTTTTTCTTTCGAAGCGGTGAGGAGCTCTTCTTCCCTTTTGATTTCGGACTCAGCGGTTTCAGCAGAGGCGACAACTTTGGCGTTTTGAGCGATCGTCGCGATCCGGTCTGCTTGAAGGGAGTCAAACTTGGACGATTGGTTGAACGAGAAAAAGGCAGCACCGCCTGCGACGAGGATAGTGAAGACGTAAGAAATGGCTTTCATGGGATCTTTTTAAAAATGGATTAGGCGTTCAATCGTTCGATCAATTGGCGGCAGGGCTAACAAAATCGCCAACCGCAAGGGCGACATTTGATCCCGTGGAATCGGGGATGATGCTGGCGGAGGAAGAATTGCTCTCAACCGTCGTTACAAGAAGCTTCGCAACCACTTCACCGTCGCGAACCACGTTGAGGGTCGAGTTTGGCACCACGCCGGCGCTGTTGCCAGAAGCCAAGGTCACGAAGCCCCAGTTTGGATAGATCGAGCGAATGCGCGTCTTGAGGTTAGGAAAAGAAATTCCTTTGCCGAAGTACTCAAACTTGCCCTTCGCGGCGGACACTTGCGCATCGATGGCGGTGTTTTGTGCCGTGAGGTTCGCGAGTTTCGCCTCGCTGGCGGTGGTGGCTTGGCCCAACTCCTCAAGCTCGGAGCTGGTGGCACGCATCTTGGAGGCAAGCTCCTTGAGATCGCCCGTCTTGGCGGTCTTCTCGCGGATGTCGTCGAGCTTTTGCTTGTTCGCCGCAATGGTCGCGGTCTTCGCCTCGACCTTCGCTTTGAGGCTCGCGTTATTTTTTTGCTCGGCGGCCTCAACCGCAGCAAGTTTCTCAGCTTCACCATCGACACCTTCGCGCTCGATGGGAAGCGCTGCGAGTTTCTTCTCGTCGGCTTTCAAGCGAGCTTGGCTCTTCGCAAGCTCAGCTTTGCGTTCTTGGGTGGTGGTGATCTCTTTCTCGTAGGCCGCTTTGTTCTTCATGGCGAAGAAGGCGGAGAGAGCAAGGGCGATGGCAGTAAGGATTCCGAAGGCTTTAGACATGGGCTTTCAATTGCGTGTGGGCTGACTCTAGGAACTCCCTGCCAGCCTCCGCAACCCCAAATTTCACGTCATGACAAAGTTCTTTCGCACTTGGCTTTACAAAGCAGTCACACGCAGGCATCGCTTTGGCCCGTCATGAAGTCCATTTTACGCGTCTTTTCGTATCTGCGCCACTACCCAAGTCTCGCAGCTGCTCAACTTATCTGCGCGATGGGCATGACCTTGGCCGTCTTTGTATTCCCGAACGCCACGGGATACGTCATCGATCAAATTATTCCAAATCCTGCGCGCCACGGGGAGTTTTCCTTCTGGATTTGCATCGCAGTTCTTGGATTTCTCACCAAAGACGGCCTGAATTCGATCCGAATTTTCATCAACAACATCTTCGAGCAGAAGGTTATTTTCGATATCCGGTCGGATCTTTACGAGAAGATCCAGCGCCTGCCGCTTCAGTGGTTCGATTCTCGCCGCACGGGCGACATCATGACCCGCGTGGTGGAAGATGTGACCAACATGGAGCGGGTTCTAATCGATGGAATTGAGCAGGGTCTCATTGCAGCACTCCAAGTCATCGGGATTGGGGTTTTCTTATTTATCCTGAACCCGACGGTTGCCGCATGGGCGACGCTGCCCGTGCCCTTGTTGGCAGTGGGGGCTTGGGTCTATTCCACCAAAGGCCGCGACCGCTACCGCAACCAACGCGACGCCGCTTCGGACCTGAACGCCCTCCTGCACGACAACATCTCAGGCGTGCACCAAATCAAAGCCTACGCCGCCGAGACCGCAGAACACGCCCGCTTCAACCGCTTCTCCGACACGCTGCGCGTCACCTCGTTGCGCATGATGAAATGGTGGGCGATCTACTCACCGAGCATGTCATTTTTACGGATGGTTGGCTATGTGCTCGTCCTCGCCTTCGGTGGCCATGCGGTGATGCAACATGAACTCACGATGGGTGACTTCACGAAATTCCTGTTGTTTCTCGCATTGTTTTACGAGCCGATCGACCGCCTGAATTCTCTCAATCAAATGGTCTTATCTGGACGCGCCGCCGCCGACCGCGTGTTCGAAATTCTCGACTCCGAAGAAGAATCTCACTCGACCCAAGGCCAAACTCTCCCCGAAAAAATCGCCGGTCATGTGCATTTTGAAAATGTCGCATTTTCCTATCAGGAACAACCGACGCTCGACGGAATCACGCTGGATGCGCAACCCGGACAAACGGTGGCCCTCGTCGGATCAACCGGCGCAGGCAAAACCACGGTGCTCTCACTGCTGGCGCGTTTTTACGAGGCTAACTCCGGGACCATCACCATCGACGGCATCAACATCGGCACACTTGCGAAAGCATCCCTGCGGGAAAATCTCGCCTACGTGACCCAAGAGCCCTTCCTCTTCAACGGCACGGTGCGGGAAAACCTGCAACTCGCCAAACGCGACGCGTCCGACGACGCTCTTTGGTCGGCCCTTTCTGCTGCCCACGCGGAGAAGTTTGTTAGAAATCTACCTCAGGGTCTTGATACCAACGTCGGCGAGCGCGGCGTAAAACTATCAGGCGGCGAAAAACAACGACTCTCGATCGCAAGGGCACTCCTCAAGAACGCCCCCATCCTTCTGCTAGACGAGGCGACCGCATCGGTGGATTCGGAAACTGAGCGCCAAATCCAAGACGCGCTCGACCGCCTCATGGAGAACCGCACGGCCTTTGTGATCGCTCACCGGCTATCGACGATCCAAAACGCCGACCGGATCTATGTGCTCGAAAAAGGCCAAGTCATCGAACAAGGCACGCACACCGACCTTCTCGAACACGGCGGAAAATACGCCGAACTCTGCCAGAAATCGTTCCTCTCCGCCGAAAATTAACCGATCTCTAGTTAGGCCCTCACTCCGGAAAATGCGACATCCGGGAATTTCCTCCTTGTCGGCCAGCTCCTTGGTGGTTTGCTTGCCGTGTTCCGATGGCCGCCCCACAAAACACAATCGCGCTGGTTTACGACTACGACCAGACCCTCAGCCCGCGCTACATGCAAGATGACGTGGTCTTCCCAGAGTTCGGGATTGATCCAGCACAGTTCTGGGCCAAGTGCAACACGCTCGTCCACCAACACCAATGGGATGGTGAACTCGCTTACATGAAGTGCCTGCTCGACTACCTCGGCATGGACAATGTCACCAACGCACGGCTCACTCAACTCGGCGCAGGCCTTCGTTTTTTCCCAGGCTTGCCAGAGCTCTTCGAGGCACTGCCAAAAGCCGCGCTCCTCCCCGAGCACGAAGCCGCCGGCATCAAAATCGAACACTACATCATTTCCTCTGGACTGAAGGCCTTGCTCGATGGCTCCCGCCTGCAACCCTACGTGAAGGCAATGTTCGGTTGTGAATTTGGCGAAGATACCGAGGGCCGCATCAGCTTTCCTAAACGCGCCATCTCCCACACGACCAAAACCCAGTTCCTCTTCCGCATCAACAAGGGGATGCTTGGCTACGACCAAGATGTGAACGATCACATGCCTCCGGAACAACGGCCGATTCCATTCGAAAACATGGTCTACGTCGGCGACGGCCCAACCGACGTGCCCTGCTTCACGGTGATGGCTCGCAACGGCGGTCAAGGCATCGCCGTCTACAATCCCGCCGATGAAAGCGGCCGCTCGTTCCGCAAGTGCTTTCAACTCTCGACCCACGCCGGACGCGTCAAACACATCGCCCCAGCCGACTACCGCCAAGGCTCACACCTCTGGCTGCTGCTCGCGGAAATGGTGCGAGAAACCGCCGACCGCATCCTGCGTCGTCGCATCGAGGAGCGTGAAAACGCCACCATCGCCGCTCCAGGATTCTAACAGACTAACAATAAGCGGTCTTTCGATAAATCAGCGGGCGAGCGAAACCAGCACCGCCTTTTGCGCATGAAGCCGATTTTCGGCCTGCTGAAAGATTGTTCCAGCATGAAGCTCTAACACCTCTTCGCTGATCTCTTTCCCCCGATAAGCAGGCAAACAATGGAGAACGATGTGGCCCAGAGCCGCGTGCGCAAGCAGGCCCGCCTCCACTTGGAACCCCGCAAACTCCAATTCCTTCTCCTGCTGGCCTTCCTGACCCATCGAGAGCCAAACATCGGTATTGATGACATGTGCCCCAGTCGTCGCCACAACCGGATTCTCCGTTAGAGTCACGTTCGGAGCATCCAGCTCTGCTAAAAATTCCGCTGGCGGCTGGCACGAAGCCGGAGAAGCCACCACCAACTCGAAACCAAGCCGTTTTGCAGCCCACATCCACGATCGAGTCATGTTTGAAAACCCGTCACCAATGAAGGCAACCTTCTTGCCCTCCCACGTTCCAAGCTTCTCCTGAATCGTCAAAAGATCAGCGAGAATCTGACACGGATGCTCATCGTCCGTCAGCGCATTGATCGTCGGAATCCCCGAAAACTCAGCAAAGTCGCCGGACCGCCGAATGCCCAGCCGTCGCTACTGCGGATCAGATTGGCGTTGGCGTTCACCGC
>JAPJNB010000233.1 GCA_026461385.1 Akkermansiaceae bacterium | reverse complement strand
ATATGATTATGCGAAGAACACCCGCTGAAGAAATTCTGATTGCAACCGATCTGGGAACACAAACGATGACCGTTGCAGTTGCCGAAATGGCTGTTGCGAGGGGTGAGAGGCCGATTGACGAGATCAGTCATGGGGGGAGTGGCGGATGGGAGAAATAGGGGGAAACTCACAAAATCTGAAGAAGTTTCACTTTTGAAGAACTTCAGGCTTTGTGCGCCGGAATCGTCCACTTTTTAACGGCTGCCTCAAGGAAAATTCCGATTTTCATTCGTTGGTCGCCACGCGGGATGTCAGGGCTGGCTTCCCAGGTGTGGGGGCCGGTGCGGATGGGGCCGGTGATGGTGCAGAGGAGGTTGCTACTCGGGGAGATGGGTGTCACTGAACTGGCTTGGCGGGTGGGAAACGCCGCCACGGTCTCACGCGACAACCTGACGATGGGTGAAGTCTCAAAGACGCAAACGCGGCAGCCGATTTGGATTACTCAACGGTTTCTAGCATGAGGGATGCAAGTGGGGATCGACACCCTTGCATCCTCACAGCTTGCCGTGAAACCGAGTGGAAATGCTGTCCGCTGCGCTGCTGACGATTCCCGCAAGTCGCTCGGGGTGGCGGCCATGGGCGATGTGCGTCTCGATCCCGGCGTCCACTGCAAATTTCACCGCTGATAGCTTCGATGCCATCCCGCCCATCGAGAAGCGGCCTTTGTCGTCGCGGACGTGCCGGAACACTTCATCGATGTCAGTCACCTCGGCGATTCGTTGGTTCGTTTCCGGATCTAGCAGACCATCGACGCTCGTGAGAAGAATGATGCGCTGGGCACCCGCAAGTTTCGCGACGCGGACCGAAAGCATGTCGTTGTCGCCAAATTTCAACTCCTCAACCGCGACCGAGTCATTTTCATTGATGATCGGCAAAATGCGGGGTTCTGCTAGAAGGCGGTTTAGCGTGTCTGAGACATAGGCCGCGCGTTCGGGTGTGCCGAGATCGCCAGCGGTGAGGAGCACTTGGGCGATGGTGATGTCGAAGTTGGCGAACAAGCTGCTGTAAGTTTGCATCAAGCGCGCTTGCCCCACGGCCGCGCAGGCTTGTCGGGTGGCGGTGTCTTGGGGGTACTCGCTCAAGCCAAGCGCTGAGACCCCAGACCCCACGGCGCCGGATGAGACGAACAAGCAGCGATGCCCTGCATTCACGAGCCCAGCGATGGCCGAAACGAGATGCACGAGGGCCGCGCGGTCGAGCGTGCCGTCGTTCGCTTTCGTGAGAACACCGGTGCCGGCCTTGATGAGAGTGAGATCAGGAATCATGTTTGTTTGGCCTCGCGGCGCGTTTGGCATACTTGGAAATCTGAAACTGCGCCACTGCAAATCGTGGGTGGAATGTGCCGCGTGGATTGCGACGGCGATGGTTTCTTACGGAGGCGGGATCGGTAAATTCGGGTCGAAGTCGGGTGGCGGTGATCCTTGAATTTCCGGTGCCGCAGGATCGCCCGAGGTTTTCGGCGCAGCGGCAGGGATTTTTGCAGCGAGATCTCTAGGCCACGCTTGGACGTCGAGAACGTGCTCGTCGTAGCGAAGAATCACCACCTGGCCGTAATAGGTGTACTCGCCAAACAAATGTTCGGTTTGGCCATCCTGTGGGGGGATCACGTAGGTCGCCCGCAAGGTTTCCTCGCCATCCGCCCAGTCGAATGGCGGCTTGAGCCATTGTTCCTTCGACCACGATCGATCCTCTAACTGAAGGATTTCACCTTTGCTGGTGCGGTTAAAGATCAGCACCTCGACTGAGACTTTTCCGGCGTCGATGGTTTCGCCTGGCGCCCGTTGCACAGGGATGGTGAGAACCGTCCGCTGGCCTGAGTCGTTTTTCAGGTCATTGAAGATTTGCACCCGCCCGAGCGAAAGCTTACCGAGCATCGCTTCCGGTTGTTCAAAGCCATCGCGCAATTTCGCCGCCGCGAGTCCATACAGCGAGCCAGCCCCCGAGACGCCCATCTGAAATACCTTCTCAAAATGCGCACCCGCCACGTCGAACACGCCCATCTGTTCATGAACCAACCCCAATTCGTAGTGCACGCTCGGGTCGTCCTTGGAATGCGTGAGGGCTTCCTCAAGTTTCACAATCGCAAGACCCATGTCACCCGCCACCCGGGCTTGACGCGCCTGTTTCACCAGTCGCTCGGAGAGAGGATCTTGCACCTGCGGAGCGCTCAACGGCAAGGGATCTGGCGCGGGCAAGGGCATGTCCACCGGCGGGACGAACGCCGGACGCGGCGTCGGCGGACGCGAAACCAACGGCGCGGCGCGATCCACAGCGGCAGGAGTCGGAGCCGCTGGATCGGCCGAAGGGATTCGCACGGCAATCAACTTGGGGACTTCCTTGATGACGGTGCGGACTTGGCGGGCATCCTCGAATTTTGCCGCCAAGGCGAGGGCCGCTATCAGGATTTGGGAAAACGCAATCAAGCTCAAGACCCAGCACGCGATCGCAAACGTGGATGGGCGTGCGGCAGACGCAGAGCTTGGTTTGACGGATGCCATGTGGGCGGAAGATGCCGTCCCTGCCTGCCCTTGTCAATCCACCGGGGCAATTGAGAAAATGCGATCAATAGGCGACAATTTCCCAGAACTCCCCTAGCCTCGCGCCGCCGATGAATCCTGCCCTTGAAACCTTGATGCTCGCCATCGCCGCCGACGAGGCCGTTTCGGTGCCTCAGCCGGCATTGTTCATCGGCGCAGAAGCCCACCCCGCCCTCAGCGCATGGCCAGAAATTACCGGCTGGCAACCCTTAAAGCCGCTTGCAACCGCTTGGGATCGGGCAGGATTCAACCGCTACGAAATGATCCCAGACCAAAAATGGCCGCTGGTGATGGTGTTGCCGGGCAAGTCGCGCGACGAGACATTTGCATGGTTCGCCATGGCCCGGGATCACTTGGAGCCTGGCGGCAAATTGCTGGTCTCCATGCCAAACACCGCTGGCGCAGGCCGCTTCGAGAAGGAACTCGCCAAGGCCACCCACAACATCACCTCGCTCCAAAAACACAAATGCCGCGCCTTCCATGCGACCTTGGACGATGCTTGGGACGAGGCGATTTTCCACGAGTGGCGGGATCTCGGGAAGCCACGCCCGATTCCACAAACTCCATACACCGTCGAGGCTGGCATCTTCAGCAGCGACCACATCGACCCAGGTTCTCAACTGCTGGCCGACCACCTTCCCGCCCATTGGCACGGCGATCTTGCCGACCTCGGTGCCGGTTGGGGATTTCTAACCGATGCCATCTTGAAGCGCTGCCCAAAGGTCGCGCGCATCGATCTCTATGAGGCCGACTCCCGAGCCCTCGCCTGTGCCCGCAAAAATCTAGCAGCACACCCGCACGAAATTGGCTACCACTGGCACGATGTCACCACTGGCCTGCCACGCAGCTACGACGCCATCCTCATGAACCCGCCATTTCACATCGGTCAAGCGACCCATGTCGATCTGGGCCGTGCGTTTTTGAAGACGGCAGCCGACTCGCTCAAGCGCGGAGGAAAATTGATTCTGGTCGCCAACCGCCAACTCCCCTACGAAGCGGTGCTCGAAGCCAATGGCTTGCTTTGGAGAAAAGTCGTTGAGGACAAGGTCTATAAAATCCTCTCCGCCGAGAAGCGTTAAAGCCTATCATCTTCCATTCGTTTTTTCCTAACATCTCACATGAAACTCGTCAAACTCCTCGCCAACCTCGGCTACGGTTCCCGCAAGGAAACCCAGCGCCTCATCCGCTCCGGCGCCGTTACTGACGAAGCAGGCCACGTCCTCAGCGAGAACGACCTCCCCCCCCACGACCAGATTCTCTTTCGCGGCGAGGAGCTCGACCCGCCTTCCCCATTGGTCATCATGCTCCATAAGCCGGATGGCTATACCTGCAGCAGCGAAGACCCTGGCAGCACGATTTACGACTTGCTCCCGCCTCGCTACGCTCTGCGCAACCCCGGACTCAACCCGATCGGCCGACTCGACAAGGACACCACCGGGCTCCTTCTCCTCACCGACGATGGGAAATTACTCCACAAAATCATCCACCCCAAATCCGGATGTCTCAAAGTCTATCATGCGGTGTTAGATCGTCCCTTGGAGGGTCACGAAACCGAACTTTTTGCATCGGGAACTCTCGTTCTTAACAACGAGAACCGGCCCTTGCTGCCCGCCAAGTTAGAGATACTCAACGAAAAGGAAGCGCTCATCACTTTGCACGAAGGTCGCTACCACCAAGTCCGCCGCATGTTTGCTGCGGCTGGCAACCACGTGCTGGATCTCAAGCGGATTTCCATCGGAAGCTTGAAATTGCCCGACGATCTTGATGAAGGCGACTGGCGTGCCCTGCAACCCGAGGAACTCGAATCGATCTTCCGTTAGAGCGATGGCCGACCCGAAGCGACAATCCCCGCTCGCCACCAGAAGAATCTGTGCTTAATTTCTCAGCGTGATCGCGCGACAAAAGACGAAGTACCCCGTTTCCCAATCGCTGCGTCAGTATCTCTATCACTTCGACCGTCAGCGTGAGATTCCGAAGGTGTATGACGAGTTGTGCCGCTTCAGCGGTGCGGTTCCCTACGAGGACCCCAAGGGCAGAGAAACCTTGTGGCTCACCGTCATGTATCCGCCCGAGATCCTCGCCGAACTCAGGCCACGGCTCACCAGCATCTATACCGAACTCAAACTCGGCCGTGATGCCGAACAACACGATCACTTGGTCGTCGACCGCATCGACTTCGGGGACTTTGGTAACTCAAAGCCCTTCCGCATTCGCGTCACCAACCTCTTCAATGACAACTCGGACTATTTCTATGTCAAACAAGCCGACGCGTCACGCATCTACGGACTCGAGCTGGAGCACATTCTATCACCTAACCGGATCAACTATCTGGTCAATGGGAACACGCTCATCGAGGAGCACATCGCGGGGGTGCCAGGCGATGTTTTCATCCGCGATTATCTCAACCAACCCGGCCTGAACAAGGTACGGATCGCCAAGGAATTTACGAAATTCACCGAGCGAAGTTTCATCCGCCTCCTCGGTGACATGCGCAGTGTGAACTACGTCGTCGACATCACCCCAGACTTCGAGGAGGTGCAGTACCGCTTTCGAGCCATCGACTTCGACCATAAATCTTACGAGTGCAAGGGATACATCTATATGGCATTTCGTTTCAATTCGAACCGACAAGTCACCCGCCTCGCCTTCAATGTGCTCAACCGAAAAAGCATCGACCAATACGTCGCGGAGGAACATGCCCAGATGGCCCGCCGCGCAAAGGTCGAGAGCAGTCGCTTGCGAGCGCTTCTCGGCATCATGCGCCGCGAAGACATCGCCCCGCTCGAGCATGTCGGCACCCTCGCCCGCGAACTCGACCGCATGCACGGCACCAGCGGCTTCGGCGACTGCAAATCGATGGGCGAGCTGACCGCCATGCACATTTCCATGATGCTCGACATCAAGCCGAGCAGCACGACATGGATGACCCAAGCCTAAAGCATCTGGGGTTGCAGTCTCACCCGAGATGCGTAAGGGTATGCGCCTATGTGGTCCACGGTGCGCGAATTTGAGGACATCCGATACGAAACAACGGATGAAGGAACCATCGCTAAAATCACGATCAACCGCCCGGAAGTGCGCAATGCCTTCCGCCCGTTGACCGTGAAGGAAATGCTCGTCGCCTTCGACCTCGCGCATGAAGGCCCGAAGGTCGGCGCGATCATCCTAACAGGTGCGGGCGACCTCGCCTTTTGCTCCGGCGGCGACCAGAAAGTCCGCGGCCATGCCGGCTACATCGGCGAGGACGGCATCCCCCGCTTGAATGTGCTCGATCTCCAGAAAAAAATCCGTTCACTGCCGAAGCCGGTGGTGGCCATGGTTGCAGGATATGCAATCGGCGGTGGTCATGTGCTGCACATCGTCTGCGACCTAACGATTGCTGCGGATAACGCCCGCTTCGGCCAGACTGGCCCCAAGGTCGGCTCGTTCGATGGCGGGCTCGGGTCGAGCTACCTTGCTCGCATCGTGGGCCAGAAAAAGGCGCGCGAGATTTGGTATCTCTGCCGCCAGTACGACGCTCAACAAGCACTCGACATGGGCCTCGTGAACACGGTGGTGCCGCTCGCGGATTTGGAAAAGGAAACCCTGCAATGGTGCCGCGAAATGCTTGCGCATTCGCCCCTTGCCCTGCGTTGCCTCAAGTCCGCACTCAACGCAGATTGCGACGGCCAAATGGGCCTACTCGACCTCGCGGGCAATGCAACCTTGCTCTACTACATGAGCGAGGAAGGCCGCGAAGGAAAACAAGCATTCCTCGAAAAACGCCAACCTGATTTCACAAAGTTCCCGCGGGTGCCGTAATTCGAGCATTCAAGCGCATGGGCTATCCAAAGGACTGATTTTTCACAGCGACCGAGGCAGCCAATCCGGCAGCGGAGCCTATCGAAAAATCCTTTTCGATCAGGCATGAGCCAAAGTATGTCAGCGCGGGCCAACCCCTATCACAACGCCTGGACGAAATCCTTCCTGGGCACACTGAAAACCGAAATGCTCGGGGACGGTTGCTTTATCAATGATGCCGACGCTCGGACTGAAATCTTCGATTTCATCGAATGATACTACAACACCCAGCGAAAACACTCATCGCTAAAACACCAAACGCCGGCCCAATTCGAGGCCGAAAAACTGTCTCTTAACTAAGCAACAAGCGGTCCAAAAATCGGTTGCATCTCAATTTTCTTTTGCCTGAGAAGTTGGACAACCGCTGCTCCGGAGTTTGTGCGTGGTGCAGTGCATCAGGGGAGCACGCGCGCCCTCGCGGGTGGAATGGGGCGCCCTCGCCACATTCATTGCAGTGCTAAAAGCCAGAACATAGCCGAACGATTTCACACTCAGATGCGTGCCATGCGAGGGTTTCCGGCGGGCGGCATCGATTGGCGAAAGTGGATCCCCCATCCTGCCAGCAACGACTCCGGCGAGGGCGCCGAACTCAACACGCGAGGGCGCATGTGCTCCCCTTGAAACAGTTGCCAAATCCAAGGCAATGACTGTAATTCAAATTCAATTTCCCGGACAAATAATTCAATTTCGAGGACAAATTGAAGACCGCCTTGCAGGTAAAGGGGGAATCATTGTGTCAGAGCCCCGGCTCAGTTCTCCTGCAGAAGATCAATCCGACTTCCCAGCAAGACCTCGTTTGCATGGGGGTCATTCAACTTGGCGCAATGCGCACACCTCACAAGCCCGCCTCGGCGAGGCGCTCGTCCATCTCGGTTTTTTGGAGTTCGTTGGTGAACTCAGTCAGCTCACCCGCGATGACCCCAGTGAGGTTGTGCGAGGTGAACCCGATGCGATGGTCGGTGATGCGGCTTTGAGGGAAATTGTACGTGCGGATTTTTTCGGAGCGATCGCCAGAACCGATGAGCGAACGACGATGGCTGGAGTAGGCCTCTTGTTGGTCGCGGAGTTTTTGCTCGTAGAGCTTGGACCGCAGGATTTGGAGGGCCATTTCCTTGTTCTTGATTTGCGACCGACCATCTTCGCAGCGGACGTAAAGGCCCGTGGGAAGATGGAAAATCTGGACGGCGGACTCGGTCCGGTTGACGTGCTGACCACCCGCTCCCCCTGCCCGACAGACCTCGATCCGGAGGTCTTCCTGTTTCAACTCGACATCGACTTCCTCGGCTTCCGGCAAGACGGCGACCGTGACCGTCGAGGTATGGACGCGACCTTGAGTCTCGGTGGCGGGCACGCGCTGAACGCGGTGAACTCCCGATTCATATTTGAGGTAACGAAACACCTCTTGCCCCGTGACCTTGAGGATGACTTCTTTAAACCCGCCAACTTCAGATGGACTGCTCTCCAGGTGCTCGCATTTCCAACCGCGCAAGTCGGAATAGCGTTGGTACATCCGCATCAACTCAGCCGCGAAGAGCGAGGCTTCATCGCCACCCGCGCCGGCACGAATTTCGATGAGCGCATCGCGGTCTTCATTCGGATCCGCGGGCAACAACGCGTATTGAAGCTCCGTTCCCAGTTTTTCGATTTGCGCCTCGAGGCCCGGAATCTCCTCCGCCGCAAGTGCGGAAAATTCTGGGTCGTCGGATTTCGCGATTTCTTGATTGTCCACCAAATGACGTTTGGCATCGTCCAGTTGCTGCCACAGCGCGAGGGTTTGCTTGAGCTTGCCGTGTTCTCGGAGGATCTCGGTGGCGCGCTTGGGATCTGAGAAAAGGTCAGGATCCCCGACGGCCTCCTCCAACTCCGCGAAGCGGTCGCGGCGTTTTGCAATGAGAGACGAATAATCCATGAACAGGGCTGGCAGAATGAATGAGAAAAAGCGAATCGAATTCCTCAGCGTTTCACACAGCGGAAGCCGATGTGATTGCTGGACGAACGGACCTCGCCCTTACCCCGAGTCCCGATGATGTATCGGGTGCAATACTGGTCGGTGCAGAGAAATGATCCGCCGCGCTGGACGCGTTTTTTCGTATTTGGTTCATCAGGATCAAATGAGGAGTCCGGGCCTTCGGGGTTGTGCGCAAGCCCCTTGGCCGCGAGTTTTCCGTAGGCATCGGGGCGGTACCAATCGCTGCACCATTCCCAGACGTTGCCGGCCACGTCATAGAGGCCGTAGGGGTTGGCAGCGTACTGCGCGACGGGCGCGATCCCCTTGAAACCGTCCTCACCCGTGTCACTGCCCGCAACCGGGAATTTCCCCTGATAGATGTTTGCTTGAAATTTCCCGCCTGGCTTCAGCTCATTTCCCCATGCGAAAAGGCGACCCGCAAAGCCGCCGCGGGACGCAAATTCCCACTCCGACTCGGTCGGTAGCCGCTTGCCAGCCCACTTGGCGTAGGCGTCCGCATCCTCATACGTGACGTGAACGACTGGGTTTTTATCGAGCCCTTTGATATCGCTTTCAGGGCCGAAGGGATGCTTCCAGCAAGCCCCGGGAACGTAGCTCCACCAGGTGGCATAGTGATTCAGCGGCACCGCCTCTGGGGTCGGGGCGAATACAATCGACCCCGCGACCAAAGCCTCGGGCGGTAGCGTGGGAAACTCCTCATGGCTCGGCTTTTGCTCGGCGACGGTCACGTAGCCGGTGGCTTCCACAAACTTGGCAAACTGCGCGTTCGTCACCTCAGTCGCATCCATCCAAAACGCATCAACCGCCACCCGATGGATCGGCAGCGCATCTTGAGTCGCGCCTTGAACGCTGCACATCCCCTCGCACTCGACGTTGGCTCCCATCGAAAACTCGCCGCCAGGAATCCAGACCATCCCGTCGGGTGCCGGACTTGGTGCAGCCCCCTGGAGCGCAACCGTCGGCTCGAAGGCAGGGTCGGAGTTGGGATTGGCTTTTTCCGCTCTCACTGCGGGCGAATCCTCGGCAAATACGATGCCCGATGCCCCGAGAACCATCAAAACCGCCATGATCCGGCCGAAATTCAGTTGCGATGAACGAAAATCCAAGGATTTCGCGAGAAAATTTTGAGCCGTAAATGGCGGCAATGGGTGGCTAAGATCGCTCATGATGGATGTGGGTGCGGAACAACTTCTACACCCCCGGCGCGGGATTTCAACGTTGTTGGCAAATGAATGCGATGAATCAGGGCCCGCAGCCCATCCGAGAGTCCTTTTGCCTTTGCCTTGGGGCGGGAATGGCTTACCAAGGGGTCTGCCGCATGAGATTGTTTCGCATCCTTACCTTCAAAGAACTCAAGGGGTATTTCCTGACCCCTTTCGGCTGGGTGATCCTGGCCTTTGTCACCGTGATGCAGGGGATCTCGCTTTCAACTGCCATGAAGGGTTTCCGCGACACCCCAGTTCGCGACAGCCTCGTTTACGTGACCTTCCACACACCCTTGTTTTGGTTCTATTTTCTATTCATTTTCCCGCTCATCACGATGCGCTTGTTTTCTGAGGAAGAGCGCTCCGGAACTTTGGAAACCCTCCTCACCGCACCCGTCCGGACTTGGCAGGTGGTGTTCTCCAAGTACACGGCAGCGATGATCTTCTACTCGATGCTATGGGTTCCCGCCTTGCTGCAGTTCAAAATGTTTGAATGGTCGACGGATCTTCCACCCGCGTGGAGCCTCGGTGCTCTCGGCGGAGTATTCACGGTGGTGATGCTCATGGGCGCTGCTTTCACGGCGATCGGTTGCCTCGCCTCCGCCCTGACTTCGAGCCAGATCATCGCAGGCATTTTAACGATCGGACTGCTCGTGATCCAATATTTCCTCGGCTACGTGACCATCATTTGGGGCGAGTCCTTCGCAGGAGCCGGCTTCTTCCACTACATCTCGTCCCAGCAGCACTTGCATTATTTCGCCAGCGGGTTGTTCGACACTCGCCCCGCGATCTACTTTTTGAGCCTCGCGATTTTCGTGCTTTTTCTAACCTATCAGGTTGTCGACTACCGCCGCTGGCGCCGTTGATTTTCCCTACTGACAACTCATGTCCCATTCTCCTTCAGAGCCTCATGATCCACCTGCCCGCCCACTGAACCGCTGGGGCCTTGGCACACTCTCGCTGCTTCAGATCGTTTTTCTTGCAACCATCCTGATCGCGCTGAACTACCTGGCCGCAAACCATTTCACTCGCATCGACCTCAGCCGCGATCGCGCCTACACGCTCGCCCCCGCGACCACCCACTATCTCACCAGCAGAGCGATCACCGAGCACGAGAAACCGATCAAGTGGATCATGGCCTTCCGCCGTAGCTCGCCGTTTTACGAACGCGTCCGAGCGATCGCCGAGGAATACGTTAGAATGTCTCATGGCAAGATCGACCTGGAAATTGTCGACCCCCTCCGCAGCTCCGATCGCACCCAAGAAATCACCGCCGCTTACGGCCTGCCACTCACCAAGGATCTCATCGTGATGGACGCGAGGACCAAGGGCGGCGCAGTCTCAACCGAAGAAAAAACCGCCAATGACATCCTGCACCCGGACAAAAAGGAGACCAATCACATCCTCCACCCGAACATCAAGGTGATCGTCGCCGAGGACCTTGCGGTCTACACGGCAGCGGATGGCCAGCGGAAGATCACTGGCTTCCAGGGCGAAGATGTCCTGACGGCACGCCTCGTCGAAGCCATCGAAGGCAGGGCTCGCAAGATGGTCTTTCTTGCCGACAAGAGCCAAATGGATGCCACCAGTGAGGACTCCCCGCTCAACTCGCTCAGCAAGACCCTGCTTTTTCAAAATGTCGAACTCAAGGGAATCAATCTCGCAGGACTCAGCGAAATTCCGGCCGACGCCGATGGCATCGCCCTAGTGGCTCCCAAGTACGACTTCAGCGACGAGGAACTCGCGGTCCTCGAGCAGTACTGGAACCATCCGAAATCTGCGATCCTCGTCCTACTGAAGCCCGGCGAAATCCCCCCAAAACTGCGCTCCTTTCTCCGGAGCCATGGGGTGACTCCACGACGCGACCGTGTGATCTCCCTCACGAATGACCGCATCAACTCGACCGCCCGAGGCATCTTCACTTATGGGGTCGATTTCACCAAAGATTTCGCCGGGCAAACCACGATCTTGGAGGGAGCCACTTCGTCACTCGAAGTCCGCGAGGGCGCCGAGGATCTCATGAACCGCCAAATCAACCCGGTCGGGCTGATCCAAGCGGCGGAGGGATTCTGGGGTGAAACGAAATTTGGCGGCAAAGACACCGCCTTCGACGAACGGGAAGACACCAAGGAGTCGCTCTATCTGGCCGCGTCCGTCACCCGCGGTGCCACCGGAGACGATCAATTTGCCACCCAAACTTCCCGAATGATCGTCATCGCCAACACTGACTTTCTCGACCCAAGCCGCCAGCACGCTGAAAACATCGACTTCCTCGCCTCGTCGGTCAACTGGCTCATGAACCGCCAGTCGCTCGCAGGCATCGGCCCCCGTTCACTTGGCACTTACAAGATGCCACTGCTCGAAGCCCAAGTCTCATTCATCAACCGAGTGAACCTGTTCTTTCTCCCTGCATTCCTCATCCTCGCAGGTGCCATCATCTGGTCTTCGCGCCGCGCCTAACCGTTCATGCGCTCACTCGGATTCACCCTCATTCTTGCCCTACTCGCCATCCTCACCTGTGGCTTGGCGAGTTGGCAATGGACTCAAGGAAATTTCAACTCTCTGTTAGGCGCACCCAATGTGCCCATCGGCCAGCCGGTCTATTCGAAATTCACAGCGGCATCGGTCAAGCATATCAATGTGAGCCAAAACGGTGCCAAGGCCCGCTTCGATCTCACACCCACCGGGTGGCAGGCGGTCAGTCCCTGGGCAGACCGGATGGACCCGCGCGCCGCGTTCGCGATCATCAATTTCACCCTAGGAATGAGCGTCGAGGACTTCGCCGACCGCCATGAGATCGATATCCAAAAAGCCGGCCTAGGTGAAACCGCTGCAGAAATCAGCCTGTTCGACGGCGACAACAAGTCGCTGGCACACTACAAACTTGGCCGCCAAACCCCATGGCTCGCGAAACCGAAGGATGAAGACCAGCCCATCGCCACCGTCTTCATCCAGACACGTGACGATCATAACAAGCGTTTCATTTATTCGGCGACAGGTGACATCGGCCCGCTTTTCAAGGACAACCTCAAGTTTCTGCGGGATCACCGCCCACTCTATTTCAACCCGCTCGCCGTTCAGAAAATCCGCATCACCGCCGAGCAAGGCGAACTCACCCTGAGCCGAGAGACCCCGAAAAGCCCTTGGCGCTTGATCAAGCCGCTGGACCTCTCGACCGATCGCAAAGCCATCAAATCGCTGTTAGAGGGGCTCTATGACCTGCAAGCACTCAAAGTCTCTGACCGCACCTCAGTGACGCTGCCCAGCAATGACGGCCTCACCAAGTCCAAGCAAATCTCGATCACCTCGTTTGGATCCGACAAGGAAACTTCGTTAGAAATTTTCCCACCAGAGACCACCGAGTCCCGCGAGGTCCACGCAGTGGTCAGCGATCGCCCTAACACCGTATTCGATCTCCCCGCAAAGCCAGAACCCAACTTGATCTCAATCGCCGACCTTCCCCTCGCCGTCAATGAACTGCGCGACCCTGCCCTCACCAACCTGAACATCCCATCCCTGCGTGGCATTTTGATCCAGCCCTCGACCGGAACCGAAATCCTCATTTCGCGCACTCCGCCACAACCCTGGAAGGCCACAATCGCCGGCCAATCCCAAGAGGCCAACGAAGAACGGCTTTTTGACCTGCTGAAAGCCGTCACCGAGGGCAGAGCGATTGGATTCGAAAGCGATGCCGCAACCGACTTCACCCCTTGGGGACTTGACCGCCCCTTCCTCAAGCTTCACTTCCTCGGTCAAGACAACCAATTCATCCGACTGGCGTTCGGCAGCGATGGCAAAGGCGGATGCTTCGTGAACCGGATCGGTACGCCCACCGTCATGCGGGTAGATCCCTTATTGGTTTCATCGATCTCCGTACATCCCTATGAATGGCGCAACTCAAGGCTCTGGTCGGTCGACCGGATCAACCTCATGGGCATCGCGCGGCGGCTTGCAGGCGAGTCTGAGTTGATGCTTCGATACGATTTCAACAAGGAGGAATGGACCGCCCATCGCGGTGCCGAAGACCTCACCACTTCGCTCGATCCAGCAAGGGCAAACTACCTGTTAGGGATCCTCGAAGGCCTTAAGGTGAACCGCTGGCTCGCAACGGGTGATGAGTCCGCCATGACAGCCCTCGCCCAGCCCTCGCTGACGCTGAAGATCATCGAAAAAAGCACCAATGATGTCGGTGACTTCACCGGATTGATCACTCGTGAAGTCACATTCGCGCCAAACAGCACCAGAGCCAATCCGGAATCCTATTACGGCCGACTGAGTACCGATGACCACCCATTTAAGCTAGATCGTGAAACCTACGGCAAACTAGCGACTCCTGTTTTTGAAAATCCATAAGGCGCTCAATCTCGGAATTTACCCCACCCATCGCCGTGTTTCGCTCCTTGCGCCTGCTGGATTTCCGCTGTTTTGAGTCACTTGACCTTGAGATACCCTCCGCTGGCATCATTCTAACAGGTGATAATGCCCAGGGCAAAACCTCGATTCTCGAGGCGGTTTGCGTACTCGTTCGGCTGCACTCCCCGCGGACTCACCGGATGACCACCCTCGGACGATTCGGCACCAAGGGCTTTGGCATCGCCGGGGATCCATGGTCGAGCGTACGCCAAGTCCGCCACTCCC
The DNA here is from genome assembly GCA_026461385.1 of Akkermansiaceae bacterium. Lineage (GTDB taxonomy): Bacteria > Verrucomicrobiota > Verrucomicrobiia > Verrucomicrobiales > Akkermansiaceae > Luteolibacter. Next base: position 2,452 of record JAPJNB010000233.1, on the reverse strand, counting down.
GCGAGGGGCTCCGGCTCAAGGCCGACGGCGAGAACCGCTCCAGCCAAACGAGTTATCTGGCCGATGGCGGACTCGTGGTGTGGATGGGCAATGAAGACCTCGAACTCGTCCGTGGCCCTGGCGAAGGAAGGCGGCGCTTCCTGGATTTCATCGGATCCCAAGTGGATCCCAACTACCGCCGTTCATGGTCGCGCTATCGCCGAGCGCTGCGGGCCAAGAACCTCTTACTCAAAGAGAGCCGCCCGCGCGATGCCGAGATCTTCTCCTATGAGGAAGTTCTCGTGGAGCACGGAACCATTCTCATGGATGCGCGCGCGAAGCTGATCGATGCGCTTTCGCCACTTGCTGCAGATGCCCAGCGCGGGATCAGTGGCAAGGATGAGCCTCTCGCCCTCAAGTATCTGCCCGCCAGCGGACCCGACCTCCGCGAGTCGATGCTCCAAGCCCGCGAGCGGGAAATCCGCCTCCGCCAAGCGGTCGTTGGCCCGCATCGGGACGAAATCGACCTACGTCTCCACGGGATGCCTGCTGCGGATTTCTCGAGCGAAGGACAGCAACGCACGCTCGCGCTCGCCCTCAAGCTTGCACAAGGCTCTCTGCTGGAGCGCCTCGGCGGCAAGCCACCGATCTATTTGATGGACGACATCTTCGGCGAACTGGACCCGAGCCGCCGCAACGCCTTGATGAACTACCTGCCGCAGGATGCGCAGAAATGGATCACCACCACTCACTTGGACTGGCTTCAAGAAACACCACCGCTTGGTGACATCGCACGGTTTCAGCTGAGGGGCGGGAAACCCTCGAAATGCTAAGCCCTCTCTCCCACTAGATCCCGCAGAGAGCGACGCCTACCGGGAAAATCATTCCTCCTCGAACTTGCGGGTGATGAGCTCACTGAGCGCATCGAGTGCAGCCTCGGCATCAGCACCGTTGGCGGTCACTGATATCACCGAACCATGTCCGGCGGCCAACATCATGAGACCCATGATGCTTTTGCCATCCACCTCCTCACCATCTTTCTCAACGAAGATATCCGCTTGGAAACGATTGGCGGTCTTGACGAACTGCGCCGCTGGGCGAGCATGAATGCCAAGTTTATTGAGGATGGTGAAGTCTTTTTGAGCCATGGGAACCAGTTTGCGCCTGCAGGTTTATAGGAACTCAACGTCACCTCACCAAGGCAAAAATTTACTAAGAATTTCAACGGATCACAGAGCCCCGCGAACCATGCTGAATCGGGGAAAATCTGATGGGTCCATCGGCAAAACAAAAAGCCAACCCGTTTTTACAGGCTGGCTCTCTCAGAAAACGATGGGATGCGTCCGGTTAAGGAAGCAAGTTGATCGCCCGTGACTGCTTGATCGCGTTGTTGATCTTGCGATGGAGCTTGGCGGACACACCGGTCACACGACGAGGAAGGATCTTGCCGGTCTCGGTGGTGAACTTGGTGAGAAGCTCCGGATTGGTCGCGACCACCTGCTCAGCAGGAATGTCGTGACGGCGGCGCGTCATTTTGCGGTTCGCCTTACGGAAGTTAATACGGCGTTGGACTGTTTTTGGCTCGGACATTGTAAATAAAGCGGAGTTCGCGGTTTAGCGGAGTTCGCGGTGGAGTGTGCGGCGCTTGAGGAAGTGATTGAATTTCACTTTCTCCAGACGGCCTGGTGTGCGGAGGCTCTTCTTGTTACGCGTGGTGACGTAACGTGAGGTAGGCTTGCCCTCGGCTTTCGCTTCGGTGCATTCTAGGATAATAATCTCGCGTGGCATGAGTAGGATCGTGGGAAGCGGATACTGCGTTAATCTTCGTCTTCGTCAAGAGAAACCGATTCAGAATCTTCATCATCGGCATATTTTCCTCCACTGAAGCCAACTTCATTGGACGGACGGAAGCGGCGATTGCCATATTCCTTCTCCCACTGGGCCTGGCATTCGACCGTCAAACGAGCAAATGGAATGGCCTCAAGACGGGTCTGAGGGATTTTCCGCGACGAAATTTCACAAATCCCGTAGGACCCGGATTGAATGCGACGGAGCGCTTGCTCGATCTCGTACAGCGCATCTTGCTCCTTGGCCAACACGGAGAGGGCGAAATCACGGTCATAGGCGTCACTGCCGGCATCGCCTTGGTGCTGCCCACTGCCAGATGCCTCAGAGCCTTCCGGAGCGTTGCGAATGGTATCGCGCGCCATCCCAGAGACCGCATCGACGAGATCATCCCGAAGATCGAGCAGACGCTGACGTTGCTTTTGCACAAATGCTGGGCTGTGCGTGCCATTGCTGCCTGCTGCGACTAGCCCACCCGTGACGGGTGCGACGGGTTTCGGCGGCACGAAAGGCGGCTTTACTGGAGCGGGAGGCGCTGGGAAATCAACGACCGACGAGCGCGACTTCACCACTGGCTTTTTCTCAACGACCACCACTTTCGGCGCAACATCAACTTTCTCTGCTGGCT
>JAPJNB010000232.1 GCA_026461385.1 Akkermansiaceae bacterium | reverse complement strand
GGGGCTTGCGGCAAGCGTGGCCAGCATGACGCCCGTGGGAATGCCAGACAACCTAACGCTGGCTGTTACCAACCTGGAAGTGTTCTCCAATCAGGCGTCTGGCACGGGCGCCACGAAGATCGACTGGTCGACCCTGGTCACCGACGCAAGCAAGCCACTGAACGGCTTGACGGCGGCCACCACGCTTGCGGTGTCGGGAGACATCACCCTCAATCTGGCGGGCTTCGTGATGGTGACGGGTGGTTTTGCCATGACCAAGACCTCTCTGACGGGCGTCAATTTGGGCATGAATGGCAGCGCGGTGAATATCGACTTGCTGACCTTCGAAATGTCGCACGTGAATTTGTTTGTCGGTGCCGGCGGCCTCTTTCTGCCCAATCGCACGATCGATACGGCCCGGGCAACCGGCTTCTCGGTGAGCGATGCAAATCTTCAACTGGCGATCGCCCGGGTGAGCAATCCGTCGACCTCGACGCCGCCGACGGATCTGCGGCGTTGGACGGGGATCGCGGCAAGTGTGGCCAGCATGACGCCCGTAGGACTGCAAGACAACCTGACGCTGGCAGTTGCCAGCCTGAAAGTGTTGTCCAATCAGGCATCTGGGGCCAATGGTGCGACCCAGGCTGCACCCATCAACTGGTCGGGACTGGTTCCCACGGGCAATCCGCTGCTCGACTTGCCGACGGCCACCACGCTTGCGTTGTCGGGAGACATCACCCTCAATCTGGCGGGCTACGTGATGGTTGCGGGTGGCTTCTCGATGGTGCAAACGAACAACCAGATGCTCATTGACGGCACCAGCCTGACAGGGGCTGGGCTCACGGGCGTGGCCATTCAAACGATCCAGTTGACAAACGTGGATCTATTTGTCGGCGACGGCGGCGCATGGGTCAACCGCAGGATTAACACGGCCAATGCGACCGGATTTACGGCCAGCGGAGTCAACCTGCAACTGGTGACTGCGAAAGAGACGAGCGGGCAACTCCGCAGTTGGCTGGGTCTAGCCGCCCGTATTAACACGATGGCGGTGGTTGGACTACCGGCAGGGTTCGATTTGCAGGTTCAGTCGCTGGATCTATTATACAATGGTGCGGAGAAGGTCAGTGGTAGCAAACTCAACTGGGCGGGCGTCAGTCAGGTGAGTGGAATGCAGAACATCACGAATACCACGGACATCTCGGTGAGCGGCAGACTGTACCTCAATCTCTCGGGCTTTGTCATGGCGGCTGGGAAGTTCAATCTCGTTCGCATATCTGGCGTCTCGGTCAACGATGGAAGCATCAACATCCCGCTGGCCAATGAATTGAGGATCAGCCTGAGGGAGGTGGATCTTTTTGTAGGCATGGACGGCACGATGAGCCGCGGCGGTTTTACCGATCGGCTCGACCCAAGTGGAGAGCTGGGAGGGTCTGTCGGATTCTTTGCCAGCGGTGCCAGTCTCGACCTTGCGATCTTTAAAGAGCAGACGACGCTGGTCACTCCGCGAAGCTGGACGGCGCTGGCGGCGCATGTGGATGGCATGGGGGTAGTCGGTCTGCCAACGGGCTTGGCGTTGAGTCTCAAAAATCTCGACATCTACGACAACATGGCCGCCGCGGACGGCACTCGCATCAACTGGAAGGCATTGGTTGAAAAAGCGGGCAACGACTACGCGCTGGACGGCAGCCAAATCGCCAATCTCTCCAGCACGGTCGGATTCAAGGTCAGCGGCGCGATGATGATCGCGGTGGAAAATTATGTTTATATCAGTGGCGTTCTTGCGATGGAGCGCAAGCAGTTGGACGCCCAGACCCACAACGGGACATCCAAGCCGATGTCGGTGCTGACCTTCGGGGCAAAGAATCTGCGAGCCTTTGTCGGCACCGGCACCGGCACCAACTACGCCGATGCCGATCGCAATCAAGAGGTGGACGATGCCAGCACGCTGGAGGCCAACAAGGCTTTGGGCGTCTCGCTGAGCATTGACGATCTCGCACTGGTGCTGATGAAGCCGGTCGTTACGGCCGGTCAGCCGGCCCCGACCCTGAGTTACTTCGCGTTGAAGGCGAGCGGCAGCGCGGCCTTGATCGGGGTCGATGGGGTGACCCTTTCGGGGCGCTTGAATATCTCTATCAACCGCGGCCGTGACACATCGAGTGCTGATCCAACGAGCGCTGATGCCATCGACTTCAAGGCCAGTGCACTTGCCAATTCCAGCAGCTATGGCGATGCCGCCGGCCTGAAAATTGCCACCGGCCCATCCTCGTACTCCGTTCTTGGCTTTGAAACGAAGGTCTTATCGGTCAGCGGATTTGTGAATTTGGGGATCTCGGAGTTTGTGTACGTTTCTGGCAACTTCGCTTTTGAAAAGGCGGGTGGTCCGATTTCGGTGACGCTGGACGACGGTAGTGGGGTGTCCGGCGTGTCGATTCTTAAGATTGGTGCCAGCCAAGTGAATGCTTTTGTCGGATCGGGTGGTCCTTACTGGTCCTCGGATCTGGATGGCGACGGCAAGATCAGCTGGTCGAAGCCTGATGGCACCACTCTAACCAACTCCAATGGGAGCGCAAAGGCGACTGAGACAGTCAATGGTGTCTCCTACGGCGATCTCAATGGGAACGGGCTTGTGGATGCCAGTGAAACGGCTGAGTTGAATGCAGGGGCGGTGGGGCTGGCGTTCTCGGACGTTTCGTTCGGCCTTGCGTTGATGAGTTCAGCAGCGCCCGCCGCCAGCAGCTTCTATGCGTTGCAAGCCACAGGGGACGCGCGCTTGGTGGGCGTCGAAGGGGTGAAACTGGATGCGCGCATGAACATCTACGCCAATGGCGGCCGCGCCAATCCGATCAATGGCCCGCCCGTGGCCGTGAATTACACCACAACCTTCTCAGGCAACGGCCTCGCCGTGCCGACAGGTTCGGGCTCCCAAGTGGTCATCGGTGGCTCGTCAGATACCCAAGGACTATTCAATCAATCCATTTTAAGCGCCAGCGGAGCGATCACTCTGCAGATTGGCGACAACGTTTTTATCAGTGGCAGCGTGGCCTTCAGCAATGGCGGAACGGTGACCGCGACCCTCAGCGATGGCTCGACCAAGCAGGTTTCGGTGGTCACGGCGGGTGCGAAAGACCTGTCCATCTTCCTCGGTGCCAATGGGCCGGCTACTGAGTCGGACGCCGTAGGAATCTCGCTGACCCACGCGACGTTCGGCCTTGCGCTGCTGACCCCGACGGATACCCGGGACACGAGCCGATACTACGGCGTCACCTCGAGCGCGTCCTCGCTCGCGCTGGTGGGGATCGACGACCTCAAACTCACGGCCAACCGTCTGAATATCCTCGTCAATGGCGGCAAGGATGCGACCGTGCCGAACCGGGTGGTCGACTTCACCCAGGGCGACCTCGACAACGATGCGACCACCAGCGGCAAGACGCGGATCAAGACCGGCAGTGGTGTTTCGGACTTCGTCGACCTGGCGGTTTCTGAAAAAGTGATCAAAGCTTCTGGGGACGTGACGCTCGATCTGCTGAAGGATTCGGTGGCCGACACGTACTTGGTGCACCTGGCCGGTTCGGTCTCGATCAAGGTTTCCGCGCAGACCATTTACCTCAGCGGTGCCCCGACCACCCCGGTGAAGGTCAACGCGCTGGAGCTCGGGGTGTTCAACGCCAGCGCGACGATTACCGTTGGTAGCGACAGCGCAAGCCTCACCGGTGTGACGGTGGGCCTGGCCTACTACACGCCGATCAAGACGACGGGCCCCGTGGACAAGCGCAGCTGGCTGGGATTAAAGACTCTCGGCGGGACGGTAGGGGCTGGGGGTAACGTGGGAGCTGCCGGTGCCGATAATATCAGCGTCAGCCTGAACAAGGGCTACGGCACGGCGGCTGGCGGCACGGCGACCTTCGTCGATTTTAAGAAAAGCTACGAAACCGGCGTGGGCCTGAACGATGGCGCCTTACTCGTCGATACCGGCGGTCGCAGCGCCGCCCTGAATACGCCGGTCACGGTGAGACTTGATTTCAGTGGCGAGACCCTGTCGATGTCCGCCGAGCTGGATTTGAAAATCGGCGACTTCTTCTACGCCCACGGGACCTTTGCGTATTCGACCGGGACAGATCGAGATGTTTACCTAACGGGGGAGACAACGGCGATCAAAACGACGATGCAGACCATCGGGGTAACGGGTGCCTCCGTGTTCGCTGGCGACAATGGACCCTATGTGAATGCCGACGGAACGCTCAATCCGAATGCGGTGGGCTTCTCGCTCACGGGCGTGAATTTTGTCGTGGTGAAACTGACAGAGGTCGTAACCACTGGCACAGCGCGCGTATGGGAAGCGGTTTATGCCGAGGCGAGCGCGGCGGAATTGGTGGGCATCGATGCTTTCACGCTGTCGGCGAGACAGATCAAGGTAAAAGTCAACACCGCCGCTGCGGACGGCACGGTGGTCGACTTCACCCGCACCAATGGAACCACAACCGAGCAAACTGGAAACTTGAGTATTGGTGTCGGAAGCGCTGGGACTTCGGCGATGGTGATCGATTACCGCGGCAAGTATCTGGAAGTGCAGGCGGATGCCACGCTTGCGATTGATCAGTATGTTTACATCAGTGGCCAGGTGGCGTTCCGCAAAGGAAACGTGGTCACGGCGACCCTCAGCGATAATAATACGAAGCAGCTCTCGATGATGACGGTGGCTGCCAGCAATGTGAACATCTTTGTAGGAGTCAATGGTCCCGCCGCCGCGCCCGGGGCGATGGGGCTTTCGATCACCGGTGCCAGTTTTGGCATGGCTTTGTTGAAGGCGCTGCCTCCTGCCAGCGGACCGCCTGCCGATACCAGCAGCTACTATGGCCTGAAGGTCACCGCTGAAAGCGTCGCATTTGTCGGATTGGACGTGCTGGACCTACAGCTCAAAGGGCTGACGATCGAATTGAACGGCGGCAAGGATGCGACCGACCCGAACCGGGTGGTCAACTTTACCCGGGGCAATCTGGATAACGACACGACTGACGATCACAAGATGTCGATCGCGACCAGTTCGTCGAACAATATCGACCTGGCATTTGCCGCAAAACAAACCCGGGTCGCCGCAGCGGATGCGGTGCTGTCGATCGATGGCTTTGTTCAGATTCATGGTGGATTTGAGTTCGGTCGGTCGGCTTCGGTGATTGCGACGCTCACCGATAAAACATCGAAGAACGTCGAGGTGACGACCCTTGCGTTTACGAATGTGAGCGCTTTTGTTGGCGCTGGGCCGTATTTCGTCTCGGACAATTCGTTGGTAGTGACGACCAATGCTGACGCTGCCGGACTGCTGCTGAAGAATTGTAACCTAGCGATTGCGCTCTTCAAACCGACTGACCGAACCGACACCAGCAGCTATTACGCGGTCAACGCATCCGCAGCAAGTATTGAGCTGCCGGGCTTGGGCTCCACGGGTTCCGATGCCTTCGGGCTATCGGCAAAGGGTTACCGGATCGAGGTCAACGGCGGCAAAGAGGGGACTACTCCAAAGGCGGTGAATTTTGCCGCTACGTATCCGGTGGGTGGTGCACGAACCAAAGCAGGGCTCCAAGTTGGTGCTGCCACTTTCAACTACACCTCCAAGCTGCAGCGGGTGGCGATTGAGAATGCCACCCTCAATATTGGCGACTACGTCTATGTCTCGGGCGGCTTTTCGTTCACGAAGTTGGAAAACATGACCGTCCCATTGAGTGGTTCTGGGCCTACTGTAACAACAACCGTGAATGCGTATGCGTTTGGCGCAGGCAGCGTGGACGTGTTTGTGGGCAGTGGCCCTTATTTTACGGCTAGCGGTACGCCCGATGCGGATGCGGTCGGACTCGCTTTGGAGAATGTCAATTTCGGGCTGATCGTGATGCGCACTCCGGGTGCTCAGGGCAAAAAGTATATGGCCCTTAAGGCGACGGCCAATTACGCTGGGCTGGTTGGGTTGGATGACTTCAAGTTGTCGGCCACCGGCATCAGCGTGGAGTACAACACGGTCAAGGGCAGCGGTGTTGACTATAGCACGCCGGTGGTCGACTTTTTTAAAATGACAGGAGGTGGCTATACTCTCGACACCGGCAATGGTTCCCTTCTGTTGAATTACAAAAACCGGTATTTGGCGGCCTCGGTCGCGAGTGCAGAGTTGCAAATCTCTTCTTACGTCTTCATCCGCGGTTCCCTAGCCTTCAAAAAACACGCGGATGTGGAGGTGAGTCTCACGGGGACTGTCGATTCTAACACCAAGACGTTGATGACCGCGATCGACATCGGGGCGGATAACGTTTCGATGTTTTTCGGCGCCAATGGGCCTTATGTCACCAGCACGGGCGCGATCAATTCCGATGCCGTCGGCTTGGACGTTCAAAACGCCAATTTGGCGATGACCATCCTTAAAGAGCCGGGTACGGGCCAAAAAACCAAATACATCGGGCTAAAAGCGAGCGCGGATCATTTTGGGTTTGTCGGGACGGATGCATTCAAGCTCGAGGCATCGAAGGTTTCGGTGGAACTGAATTTGGCTTCTGGAAAAAATGTGACGGCCAGCACGCCGGTGGTCGACTTTTCAAAGATCACGGGGGGGGGCTACTCGGTCTCCACGGGAACCACAACCTCCGAAACGTTGACCTTCAATAGCAGGCGGATTCATGCCTCTGCCGACAATGTCCTGATCAAAGTGTCGGAATTCCTCTATGTGAACGGCAGCGTTTCCTTTGACATGGGCAGTCGCGAGACGGTGACCCTCAACACGGGTATTCCTAGCAGTCTCGGCCAGTTGGCGGACTCTGCTGTGGGTACGATCAATACGGCTTTGCAAGGTTTAGGAACTGGCTTGGATACTCTTAAGACGGGAATTGAAAATGCGTTTACCGGGGCAGTTGACTCGATGAAGAATGCGATTGATGGAGCGGTCAGCTCTGTGGTCGACGTTATTGCCGTGCAATTGAAGTCGGCGCTGGCGGATGCCAAATCCGCGGTGAAAAGTTCGGTGACCACGGCTCTGAACAACGCGACCGCCAGCCTGTCGACAGGCTCGTTGATCGATACTCTGATTGCTCCCGTCCTTAATATGGTGCCTGATGGGCCGATTCGCGGACTGGTGAGCAAGCTGCTGAGTCCAATCAAAGACCTGATTTCGAGTGCATTTGGTGACATGATCCAAGAGGCGATGACCGGGGCGATTGATCGGATCGCGGGTGCGGTTTTTGCGGCGATCGACGCGGGGCTGCAGAGCGCCGAGGACAAGATTAAAGCCGAAATCAAAAAAGCGCTCGATCCGCAGATTGCCTTGGTGCGTGCGAAATTGAATAAAGTTCTCGCGGCTTCTCTGACGAAACTCGCCCCTGTGTTTGAGAGCCTGAAGGGTCTAGCAGGACTCCGATTCGGCGATAATTTCGCCACCCTGAGCGGGGTCCAGGTGGAGGTCACGGCGATCGGGGTGAGCAATGCTTATGCCTTCGTCGGGTTGGGGCCTTATTTTGTCGATACCAACTATAACGGCAAGATCGACAGCGACGACAAGCCAGATACCAATGCGATGGGCTTGGTGATTGAGAATTTGAAAATGGGGCTGGCTTTCTTCAAACCCGTTCTAAGCAATGAGCTGCCCACATTCATCGCGGCGAAAATCACCGCAGACAAGGTCAGCCTGAATATCGGCTCTGGCAACGATATCACCATGGTCGCCACAGGTGTCGACGTGGAGCTGAATCTTGGCGGTCCGCTCATCAAAGGTGCTGCCGCTTTGCTGGGTAATGCCACCATCGACTTTAAGAAGAGTTTCGCCGCAAACGGAGGTTACGCAGTGCAGACGGACACCAGCGGCAGCAATCCCATCAAACTGGATTTTACCAGTGAGCTCATCAGAGCGAGTGTTAAGAATGCGACACTGAAAGTTTTTGACTTCGTTTACATTACCGGCAGCTTCGCCTTCGAAAAAGGTACGGTCAAAACCGTGAATGTGACAGGCGGGCTGGCATCCGCCGCTAGTGATGCAATTCTTAGTGGATTGAATCTTGGTCCGCTTTCCATTCCAGCAACGGGCGCCAAAACGACTGCGCTCTCGTTCATGACCATCGGCGCTTCCAACGTGCACGCCTTCGTCGGAATCAATGGGCCTTATTGGAAGAAGAATTCAGATGGCAGCGTGACGGCGGATACTACCAGCAAAGCGGTAGGCATCGCGATTGAAGATTTTGACTTTGGTATGGCGATCATGAAGCCGACCACGCCTTTGGATTTTGCCAAATATTTTGCGCTCAAGGCCAGTGCTGCGAAAATCAGCGCGGTGGGCATGCCAGGCATGAAGATCCAAGCGGATCATCTTCTCGTGGAGGTCAATCAGTCGAGCCCGAGTGTTTACGGGATGCCGATTTTCCCCGTCGTGGATTTTGCAAAGACCGCGGAATTCGCCAGCGAGGAACTGCTGCTGTTTGATACCAATCACGACGCCAAAATCACCCAGGCCGAGCTTGCGGCGTTGCATTCTGGCATCCCGCCACCTGGCGCGGCCAGCGATGTATACGATCATGATCAGCTGCTATCGCTGCTGGATACCAGTAAGAATGGGATGATCGAATTGAGCGAGGCAGCCGCCTGGCTCAACAAAGATGCCCTCGAGGCAGCACTGGCCAAAGTCAGCCTGGCCGATCGCGATCAAGATGGGAAAATTGACCCGCTTGGCTATGAGGTGAACACGGGTGGTACCCCGGTTTACCTGAGCATGGACTCACCGCTGATCCGGGCGCAGGGATTCCTCGACATCAATCTTTTTGACTCGGTCTATCTGAGTGGCAGTGTCGCGTTTGAGCTCGGGCCAGTCAAGACGGTGACTTTGAGCGACAATAGCACAAAAACGGTTTCCACCATGACGATTGGGGCGGCCAATGTGACCGCATTCATCGGTGCCCATGGGCCCTACTGGACGGATCTGGACGGCAGCCACGATGTCAGTTGGTCGTTTAATACCGGTACGGGAGATAATACTAGCCGGACCTTGTCTGCAGGTAGCGTCACCATCGGCGCGACGACTTATTTGAACGGTAGTGAGCTTCCGGCAAACACGGTGGTGAAGTTGAGGCAAGACCAGAAGGTAACCGTGGGTGGAAAGACATATGGTGATGCGAATGGCAACGGGAAGGTCGACCTCGGTGAGAGCGCCGAGTTGAACGAGGATGCCATCGGTTTTCAGATCACCGACTTCGACATGGGTCTCGTGGTGATGGCTTCGACGGTCCCAACGGATCTGGGAGTTTACCTAGCGGCCAAGGCGACCGTTAACAGCTTTGGCCTGGTGGGGATCAAAGGTCTGACGGCGACGGGAGCCTTCAGCGTCGATATCAACGTCGGCCTGGGTCTTGATAGCGGTACTGCCGTCGTGGACTTTAAGAAGAGCTTCCCAAATACTGGCCCTGGCGGTTCGGGAATAGCGGGCTTCAATGTCAACACAGGTGACCCGACCTCGCCGGTGTTGCTGAATTACGACAAGTTCCTCATCAACATTCAACTTCGTGGATTGGTCGACGTGGCCGATGCTTTCCACCTCAATGGCGTGTTCCTTTTTCAAGCCGACGGACAAGGCTTGAAGATCTTTGCCGACGCGGGACTTTCCATCGGGCCGAGTGGTGACTATTTCAAAATGAATGCACTCGGCGTGCTCATCATCAATGCCGACGGGGTCGCGGCCGACCTGCAAGTCTCGCTAGCGATCGGCGGGGATTTGAGCAGCAGTCTTTCCAACTCAGGTGCCGCGATATCGGCGCGTTTGATGATGAATACGACCGGCAAGGAGCAGGGTGTCAGCATTCCTCATGAGTTTCTCCGCTCTCTATCTCCCAGCACCCTGCTGCGATTGCAGGGGGGCAATAGAGAAAAAATCGATACTAATACTAACAACACCATCAGCGAAGATGAACTCAAGGCTGCGGAGAGTGGTAGCGTGGTTTGGAGTTATGTGGTGCCGGCTGCGGCTCCGAGTTTCAGTACCTTGTTCGACGAAACTTCCGCCCCAACGACTGCATCGTCACCAGTTGGATTTTATGTCGCCGTATCCTTCAGTGCTAGGCTGAAAGTCGGGGGGCTGTTTGATCTTGAAGGCAAGTTTGGTATCATCGTTACGGCGACTGAATTCAAATTCATCATCGGCGCCCAGTTGGTGCTGGGTCCTCTGGGTAATGTTGCGGCCTCTGGGTCGCTGCGGATCGATCGAGATGGTATCGTGGGGCGGGTCCAACTGAAGATGAACGTCAATGCCGTGGGGCTGAAGATCACCGGCGATGCGCTGTTTGAAATCAACACCACCAGCCATAGCCAAACACTCGATGTTCTTGCTTTTACCACGTCCGGTCTCGCACTTCAAACTGCGACGATCGAAAAAGGCTTGCTCGTCCGCATTGAAGGTAAAATCGAGTTTGTAGGATTTTTAGAGGCGAAAGCATCACTTCTGATTAAGATCAACTCCGGCAGCTTCTACTTGAGCGGCTCGGCGCAGATAAAACTCGGTGATCTTCTGAATGCGAGTATCGACCTTAATGTGTTGATCACCGCTGAAGGGGTGACCTTGGATGCGGCCGTCAGTATCAATGCCGACATTGTGGGCCTCATCAAAATCAATGCGAGTGGCCGCCTGATGATCAACACGGTCGGGCATGCCGTAACGATCACCGATGTGAATAATGTCACAAAGACCTATGCCGCCAGTTCCTTCCTAATCGATGTGACCGGGTCGGTTTCTATCTGCGATGTGTTGAAGTTCAATACAGGTTTGAAAATTCAAGTGGGCGGCGGTGCTTTCACTCATGATGCCAATAGTGCGCTTGGATACCAGGCTACCAAACCGACTACTGGTGACAATAATTTGGACGTAGGGGAGTGGGCGGTGAGCTTCGGGGCTAACATCGATTTCTTCGGCATTGCCACCTTGGGGGCGGATGGCTGGTTCAACAGCGAGGGGCATTTTTCGGTTTGGTTGGGTGGCAGGGTTGTGATTGGAGCTGAGTCATTTGGCATCATTGGTGAATTTAACATCCACGCGTCCAACACCGCAGCTAAAGGCTTAGCTTTCGGTGGAGGAGCTAGCGCGAAAGTGGTGCTCTTCGGTTGGAGCCTTGCCAGTGTCAATGTGGCCTTTGCGTTCGACCAGGCTTCAGGCAGAATCACGATTACTGCGGGGATCCATCTCGACTTTTTCTTCTTCAGTATCGATGTTTCGAAGACCTTCAGTATTGGAGTGATGGCGCCTAGACCTCCGCCGGTCTTTTTGGCGGGTTCCACCAGCAACAACCAGTTGCAGAATAACTCGGCGGTCGACGCAGACGGTGTGCTGGTGCTCAACATGGGGGCTCGCAGCGCCAATCGGGATCTGGATGAGGCCAATCCGGATGAATCCTACACCATCAAACACGTCGGTGGTTCGGCGGGCAACGAGACGGTGGATGTCACCGCATTCGGTCGGACCCAGCGGTTCAAAGGGGTCGCCAAGATCGTCGCTGACGGCGGGGATGGCGATGACATGATCCTCGTAACGGATGGCGTCCTTGCTAGCATGGATCTCAGGGGTGGGGACGGGATTGACATCATCGTGGTGGAGTCTGCGGGGGTGGTGAACAACACCATCGACGGCGGTACGAACAACGATTACATCGATGTTGGCAAGGTTGCCGGGGCGTTCTCCATCCGCGGCGGGCCAGATGCTGTTACTGGAACTGTGACTGATAATGATCAGATTTTCGGAGGTCGAGGCAATGACACGATTTACGGTGGCGATGGTGCGGATGCCATCTACGGCGGAGCGGGTGATGACATAATTTACGGCGGCGCTGGTCCTGATACGCTCTACGGCGGGCTGGGTATGGACCGCGTTTACGGTGGCGCCGGCTCCGACACTCTGTTCTGGGCGGTGGGCGATGGCACCGATCAAGTCTCTGATGGCGGTGTGAATGTCGTAAACGACATAGACAAGGACACTCTCAATCTGAGCTATGGCGCGGAGGTGGATACGATCGCCGTGACGGCCGGTACGGGCTCGGTGAACATCACTGGCTTTGGTCCTGCGACGTCAATCGAGAAGCTCGATATCAATTTGGGGCTGGGCGCAGACAGCCTGACGGTGGGGGATTTGGCGGGCTCTGGGGTGGTCGAAATCGCTCTCGACTTGGGACGCACCGCAACGGCGGCGGTAAGCACCCCAACCAAGGAAGACCTCAACGGCGGTCAAGAATTCAATCAGAATTACCTGCCGGGCGACGGTGCCGCCGATCGCGTCAGCTTTGCGGGTACTACCGGGGAGGACAGGTTTATTGTCAGCACCGACGTGAAGAAGAATGAAAAAGGCGCGCGGCTCTATGACTACGTTGCCGTTTCGCACAAGGGCGACTACACTGCGGAGATTGCGGGTGGGGTCTGGGGTCTGGACCAACTGACGATCGATACGGGAGCAGGCGATGACTTCATCAGCGGCTCTGGGGTCAAGATTCAACTCATGGCGATGACCTTCATCGCAGGCAGTGGGAACGACACGCT
>JAPJNB010000231.1 GCA_026461385.1 Akkermansiaceae bacterium | reverse complement strand
GCCCTCTGGCACCCAGACGCCTACTACACGCTCAACGAGATCCCGAAGTAGTCCTCCAAATCCGCAGTTCACTTTAACACGTCCTGCAAAAACCTCGCTCCCACCTTTCTCCCACCCCCAAGCGAGGTCATGACAGCCTCGCACAAGGTGAGCGCAGCCTGTTAGAAGGTGATGGTAGCGGACCTTAAGGTGCTTGCAGAACGTGCCAAGGTGCCTGCGGAAACGCCTCCAGGTGCGTGCAGAACCGCTCCACCTCCGTGCAAAACGGCTCAAGGTCCATGCGAGTTGCCGCCAAGATCCGTGCAGAACGGCTCAAGGTGCGTGTAAATAGGCCTCTAGGTTTGCACAAAACGGCACGAGGTCCGTGTAAAATCACCCGAGGTGCGTGTAAAACTGCACGCCCCCCCTGCTTGGATCACTCATCCTCAGCCACTTACAGAAATCACTCTGCCGCCAGCCTTGTAGCTGCCCTTTCCCCACGTAACCGCCATTTCAGCTTTCTGCTTTCCAAATTTCCGCTTTACCCCGACTGAGCGCGATAAAGCACAATGCACCTTTGACGTCGGCGCTCTGAAGGACCACATTCCCCGCCGTCATGGCGTTCGCCGAAGTTTTTCCAAACCTGTTACATTCCCCAACTCCGTTGATGCGGCGCTTTGCGCAGCTCATCGATGAAGCGACGGGGGGCCCGCTGGAAGAACTTGCGCGCCGCAGCCAGCAGACGACGCGCCGCCATTTCGGCAAGACGATGCGCCTATTTGCACCGCTCTATGTCTCCAACGAGTGCGTGAACAATTGCAGCTACTGCGGATTCTCCCGCGATGCAGGAATTTTCCGCACGACGCTGACGGTCGATCAAGTGGTGACGGAGGCGAGGCACCTTCACGCGCTGGGATTTCGAAATCTTCTGCTCGTCGCCGGCGAGCACCCGAAATTTGTGTCCGACGGCTACCTGCAAAACTGCCTCGATGCCCTCAAACCATTCATCCCGACGCTCGCCCTCGAGGTGGGACCCATGGAGGACGACCAGTACTCCGAAATCGTCAGCCATGGTGCCGAAGGACTTGTCGTCTATCAGGAAACCTATCACCGCGAAACCTATCAGCAACTCCACACCGCGGGGCCCAAGAAAAACTTCGACTGGCGGCTGGATTGCCCAGAGCGGGCCTACGCCGGTGGATTCCGCCGCATCGGGATCGGCGCGCTTTTTGGTCTGGCGAATTGGAAATTCGAGGCTCTCGCGCTCTGCGCCCACTTGGAATACCTCTACAAGCACTGCTGGAAGGCGCAATTCACCATCGCCTTCCCACGGATGCGCCCATACGCGGGCAACTACGAGTACGAGCCAAACCCCGAGCTTTACCTGCCCGACAAGGCGTTTGTGCGGCTCATCACGGTGTTCCGCCTGCTTTTCCCGCAGGTGGGCATCGTCGTTTCCACCCGGGAACCCGCGCCTCTGCGCGATGCCATCGCGACACTCGGCGTGACCCACATGTCGGCGGGTGCCAAAACCGAACCCGGCGGATACACGGGCGCGGGCAGCGACGACTTGCACCTCACGGTCAAAGGCCGACGGGTCGAACTCCAAACAAAATCCGGCTGCGAAAAGGCGACCGAACAATTTCAAATCCACGACACCCGCAGCCCTGCCGAAGTCGCCGCCATGCTGCGCGGGCAGAACCTCGACCCAGTTTGGAAGGACTGGGACGAATCTCTGCTTGCCGCTCCTTGAGCCGTTTCTAGAAATCCAGCTTACGCACCGAAATTAGAAACCAGCTTTGACGAAGCGCAATTTTCCCACAAAGATACCCCTGCCATGACCCCCCAGGAAGCACTTGTCGCCCTGAATATGCTGCCAAAAATCGGGCCCATCCGCGTCCGGCGCCTCATGGAGGCACTCGGCGACCCCTCAAAAATCCTCGGCGCCGACAAAGATCGGCTGATGCGCGTCGATGGCATCGGCGAGGAGACCGCCAAGATCCTCCAGTCATGGCAAGACCACGCTGACCCCATCACTGAGCTTCGCGAAGCGGCGGAGCGAGGGATTTCGGTCATCACCCAGGACGAGCCCAACTACCCATCCTCCCTCCGCGACGCCTACGACCCACCAATGGTTCTCTACATCTGGGGCGAAATCACCCCGCGAGACCGCCACGCCATCAGCATCGTCGGATCTCGGCGCGCGACCCACTATGGAATGCAGGCGACCAAAAAGCTTTCCTACCAGATCGCCCAAGCGGGTTTCACGATCATTTCGGGCCTTGCCCGCGGGATCGACACCGCCGCCCATGAAGCCGCCGTCGCCGCAAATGGCCGCACCATCGCGGTGCTCGGTTCGGGACTCGCCAAGCTCTTTCCTCAGGAAAATCTCGCCCTCGCCGAGAAAATCGCCTCCGGCTTCGGCGCAGTCGTCTCGGAATTTCCACTCCACACGTCGCCCGATAAGCAAACTTTCCCCATGCGCAACCGCATCGTCGCGGCTTGGGCAAGGGCGGTGCTGGTAGTAGAATGCCCCGCGTGGTCTGGCTCTCTCATCACCGCAAACCTCGCGTCGGAATACGGCAAACCCATTTTCGCCGTCCCCGGCCCGATCGATAAACCGACTTCGGCCGGTTGCAACCAACTCATCCGCGACGGAGCCACGCTCGTGGCAGACGCCAGTCACCTCCTGGAAGATCTCGGCGAATTGCCCTTCGCTCGCAAGGCCAGCCACGCTGAGCCCGCCTCCGAGATTCCCGAGCTACCCGAGGAGGAAGCCGCCGTTTTCGCAGCCGTCACCACCGATGAATCCGCCGTGGACCTGATCATCGAACGCTGCGGACTGCCCGCTCACACCGTCACCGCCAACCTGATGAAACTGGAAATGAGGAGGCTCGTCCGCGCGTATCCCGGCTTCCGGTATGCACGACGCTAACCAAACGAAATCCGAAATTCTCACCAATCCGCTTGCCAAATCAGCATTCTTGAGTCTAGTCCCTCAACTCACCGCCACACAACGGTCACCAAATTTATGGCAAAAACACTGATCATCGCCGAAAAACCCAGCGTCATGACCGACCTCGGCCGCGTCTTGGGGGCGAAACTTGGCAAGTTCGAAAAAGTCGGCTCGGGCCGCGATGCCTTTTTTGAAAATGACCAAGCCGTCATCACCTCCGCCGTGGGTCACCTGGTCGAACTCCGCATGCCGATGGGCCCCAATGGCAAAAAACTGCCATGGAATTTCGGCGTCCTCCCCGCCATCCCGGATAAGTTTGACCTCGACCCAATCCCAGACTCCGAGGCCCGCCTCAAGCAAGTCCTCAAACTTGCCAAACGCAAGGACATCGACCTGATCGTCAATGCCTGCGACGCCGGCCGCGAAGGGGAACTCATTTTTCGCTATATCATGGAAATCGGCGAGATCACCAAGCCCGTCAAACGCCTCTGGATGCAGTCGATGACCAATCAATCGATCCTCGACGCATGGGAAAACCTCCGCTCAGGCGAGCAAATGAAACCCCTCGCCGACGCCGCGAAATGCCGCTCGGAGTCGGATTGGCTCGTCGGCCTGAACGCGACCCGCGCACCGACGTGCTTCAACTCCCGCCACGGCGGATTCAACATCACCGCAGCCGGGCGCGTCCAAACCCCGACCCTCGCGATCCTTGCCCAGCGCGAGGCCGAGATCCGGGTGTTCAAGCCGACCGCTTACTTCGAGGTCCACGCGACCTTCGGCGTCCAATCCGGCGAATACCTCGGAAAATGGATCGATGAAACGTGGAAAAAGGACGAGTCCGCGCCGCTTTCGAAACCCGAGCGGATCTGGGACCAACTCACCGCCGAGGCGATCCAAGCGCGCTGCCAAGGAATGACCGGCGCGGTCACCGAGGAGAAAAAGGCCAGCAACCAGATCTCCCCACAACTCTACGACCTCACCACGCTCCAACGCGAGGCCCCATTTTCCGCCAAGGGAACCCTCCAGATCGCCCAAGCGCTTTATGAAA
The DNA here is from genome assembly GCA_026461385.1 of Akkermansiaceae bacterium. Classification (GTDB taxonomy): domain Bacteria; phylum Verrucomicrobiota; class Verrucomicrobiia; order Verrucomicrobiales; family Akkermansiaceae; genus Luteolibacter. The sequence continues at coordinate 18,992 of JAPJNB010000231.1, read as the reverse complement.
AGCACAAGATGATCACCTACCCCCGGACCGATTCGCGCTACCTGCCAGAAGATTATACCGGAAATGTTCGCGAAACGCTCCAAGACATCGGCAACAGCGACCTCGACGTCGCAAAATTCGCCAAAGCCGTGCTCGCCGGTAGCGCCGAAAATGGCCCACGCCTCCACAAGTCGCGCCGCGTCTTCGACAGCAAAAAAGTCTCGGACCACTTTGCGATCATCCCGACCGGTAAGTTTGCGAAACTCAGCGACGCCGAACAAAAACTCTACGACATGATCGTGAAGCGCTTCATCGCGGTGTTTTACCCATCAGCGGAGTTTGAGCAAACGACCCGCCTCACGCGGATCAAGTCATCCGCCGCCACCGACACCTTCAAGACCGAGGGCCGCATTCTCGTGAAACCCGGCTGGCTCGAAGTCTACGGTCGCCGCCCCGGGGTGGCCGCCGGTAAGGACGAGCTGGTCGCCGTCGCTGATGGCGAAACCGCAAGCGTCGATGCGGTCGAGGTGCTCCACGAGGAAACCAAGCCCCCCGCACGCATGACCGAATCCACCCTACTTTCCGCGATGGAAGGTGCCGGCAAACTCATCGACGATGAAGCCCTGCGCGAGGCCATGGCCGAGCGAGGCTTGGGCACGCCCGCCACCCGCGCCGCCACCATCGAAGGCCTCATTTCCCAAAAATATCTCGCCCGCGAAGGTCGCGACCTCTTTGTCTCCGGCAGCGGCATGCGCCTCATCGAACTCGTTCGTGAAATGGAAATTGAGGGGCTCTATTCCCCCAAGCTCACCGGCGACTGGGAATTCAAACTCCGCCAAATGGAACAAGGCCTCCTCCAACGTGGCGATTTCATGAAGGAGATCATCGCCTACACCAACGAGATTTGCGCCAAAGCCCGCCAGGCGGCCGATCTAGCGAAAAGCGAGGTCTTCCCAGACCTCAAAGTCACTTGCCCCGTCTGTGGTGCTCCCAGCCTCAAGCAAACCGAGGCCACCTACGAATGCCGCGAGCCCGAATGCAAATTTAAGGCGAAAAAACACATCGCCGGCCGCCTGCTCACGGAAGAGGAAGCCGCCGACTTGTTCACCAAAAAATTTGTGGGCCCACTCACGGGATTCCGCTCGAAGTTCAACAAGCCATTCGATGCCGGCCTCGAACTCGACGCGAAATTCAAAATCAATTTCGTCTTCGAGAGCGACGACCGCGACGGGCCACCCGAACTCACCGAGGAACAACTGATCGGTGAAGCGCAAACCCCAGAGGGCAACTCCTTCAAAATTTACGCGACGGACAAGGCCTACCACGTCCCCGAGATTGTCACCAAGAAGGACCCTCACGGCGTCCGCATTGGCAAGTCGATCCTCCATTGCGAGATCCCACCCGACCAAATCCTCAAACTCATCGGAACCGGCAAGACCGACGTCCTCAAGGGCTTCGTCTCTAACCGCACGAAACGGAAGTTTGACGCGAGCCTCACGTTCGAACGTGACGACGGAAAAATCGGCTTCGATTTCCCACCTCGCCCCACGAAAAAAGCTGCCGATCCGAAAGCTCCTGCCCCAAAAACCGCAGCGAAAAAATCGCCAACCAAGAGGACGGCGAAATCGAAGGAAGCCTGAGTTCAATGGATCACTCAACCGGCACTCATGTCGGCGTTGCGTTCTGATAGATTTGCTTAATTTGTTCCCAGCGGTGACTCCATGAGTGATGCTGGCGTACCACCTGATAGTTTCTCTCAATCAGCGGCAGATAATCAGCGTAGTGATCCAAAATCGTATCTAACTGAAAGGTCGGTTGCTGCATGTCGATTTCGATGACGGGTTGATCATCGAACAACTCGCCCATCTCCGCAGGCATGTGCCCAAGCACCAGGCACTTTGAAGCCATCGCTTGAAGGTAGCGAATGGTCATGGTCTCAATCGCGCCTGAGCGTTCGGGATGGGTCACACTCGAAGGAACACAAATCACGATCTTGGATCGCGCCAACCCGTCGATGAATTCACTACGAGAATCAAACACAAGCTGACCCTTCACTTTTTCATAATGATATTGCCTCTGGCGTTCCTCACAATGCCCAACGATGGCCTGATGATAGGCATCATATTTTCTCCCCAATGCCAGCACATCGATCGACTTCTCCTCAGGCGGATCAAAGTGGTACTCATCAGGGTTGATGCCTTCCGGAATCCAATGAACATGGGTTTTCGGGAGCCGCGCTCGCAGGGCATCAGCCGCTTGGGATGCAGACACGAATAGATGATTGATTTTATACTCTTCCACCAATGCCACAATCAAATCATGGCGGTCGGGCCACGCATCAAAGAGAAAAGCACTTCGGTTGCCATTCAAAGCCAAACGATAATCCCCAAAGGGAATCGCATCCAAACGCATCAGCACCGCAAACAGATGCCTCGGATCGCCCATGGGATTCAAGGCACGCTCAGGATCGATGTCAGGAACGATCGAATAACCCAATTTTCTAACAACTCTCTGAAGCAGGCATTGACTTTCTGCAAGAAAACGCCCACTCGGTCGAGCCACCTCAACAAGCGGATCGGCCAAAATCGCGCTTTCAAACTCCACCACCGTATCAAACGAAACATGATTGCAACGGGATGAATCGACAATCAATTTCATCCTGTGCTTCTTATAGCATCATCTCCATCGACTCAAGAAGATTCCATGAATCCCCGCCTGCAATCGCATCCGATTTCTTAAATTTACCGAACAGGTCGTACGCCAAATCTTTAGAAAATCCAAACCATCAACCAAAGGCATATTTTCAAAAAAGTATACCAAGCGTCGGCATCGACTTCGGATGTTTCTAACATGAAATCACCCGCTGGACTTGTTCGCCATCATCGAGGTAAACCGCGTCGATTGAATCATCGCCAGCGATGAATGCAGGAACGTCTTTGGGATCCAGTAGCATCAAAGCGGTGGACCAGATTTCTGCCGTCGCAGCGGTGGGGGCTTTCACCCAAACCCGGCGAGAAGGATTCGCGGGCATGGCATGTTCTCCTCCAGGGTGGACGATGTGGCTGCCTTGAATTCCCGAACCCGAAGCGCTTAGTGCGGTATTCATCAAGGTAATCCGCTGCGTAGCACGATCTCCTGTTAGATCAATTGGCCATGCGGCAGAGCCAAAGGCAATCAGTGAGCTTGCACCTGCAGCGAGCAAGCCACCCTCCGCGCCCCAATCGACCAAGAGCTGCCGAAGATAATCGAGGGCAAAGCCTTTGCCGATGCCGCCGAGGTCGATCTCGCGGCCGGGAGATTCGCAAGTAATGGCGGGGGTATCAGGGTGAATGATCAACTGGCCCACGATGTCAGGCTCGGCGCCATCCTGCCCTGATTTCAAATGGGCAATCGGGCGGCCTAGGGTGATGTCGAACAATCCTCCGGTTAGCGAATGCCCCTGCAACGCCAAAAGCAGACATTGGTGGCAAGACTCACTGAGGTAAAGCGTCTCTCCCGCTCTCATGCGGTTGATTCTTGAAACATCGCTACCATCAAAAAACCGACTGAGGCGAGATTCTAACAGATCAATTTGCTCGCAACATTCTCTCGCCATCCCATTCGCCGTCATGGCATCAGGCTCACAAATCCTAAGAAAAAACGTCGTATTCATCGCCTCGTGAGAGAACAGATGCGCTGCTGGAACGGGCTCAGTCATTTGCGGATTTCATCCAACGTCTCCAAACTTCATTTCTAACAAAAAGCGTGATGGGAACTCCCGCACGGAGCCCCCGTGGCAGAGCGGTATGAGTTGTTTTGAGCTGGTTTGACACAGCATCTTCCACCGCGGGCATCGCAAACACTAAAGGAAATTCCATCAGGTTGCTTGGCGGTTGAGCCCAATAGCCAACTCGCTTAAAGGCCCGTAAATACCATGGCAACGGCCAGTAATCCGTTCCGATGACCGCCATCGGTTCAAGGGTGCTCTCTGGCGCGGTTTGGCCGAGTTTTTTCAGCCACGGAGACAGGTCTTCCAAGTCGCTTCGGGTCGGGACATAGGCGAAGGGATTGCGCTCGTCGGAGGCGAAGCGGCCGGTCGCAAATCGGGCTTGGGTCCATTGGGTCGCAAGGCAGAACCCTCCTAACAAACCGAGTGTCACTTTGATCCAGCGCTTCTGATGAGAAAAACCCACTAGACTCAGTCCGCCCAACAGACACGCATGCGCCCAAGGCAAGCACCCAAGCCATGGCGTCTTGTAGGTGATGACGCTGTAGATGAAAAAATGGCCGAGCGTGGCGTACGCAAGAAACCGAATGACGCGAGGGCACTTGGCATCGCGCTGAAAGCTTGCAGCAAATCCTAACAAGGCGAGCATCACCACAGGTGTCCCAAACCACCAAATCCCGCCGCCTTTGAAAGGCAACACCATGAGGTGAAAATAATAGCCGAAGGATTTCTCGTGGCCCCCTACGGTTTTGTATTCAAAAAATGTACGAACGGCATGGATCGCCCCAGCGGGATGGCGAAATCCATCTGTATAAAAATATCCCGAAACGAGCGCAGCCGTGAGTATCGAAAGGCCGATCGATTTCCCATAGGATTGCCACGCGTTGGCCCACCATGCGCGGCTCAGGGCTTGGCGCTGCTCGATGAGCACCAAGGTAGCCGCAGCCATCCAAGCGATCATACTAATCGCGAAGCTTTCCTTGGTGGCAAACATCAGCCCAATGAAAACCCCGGGAAGCCCCCAGCGTGGTGCCCGCGCACACGATGCCAGCACCAACATTCCGAACAGCACTAATAGCGACTCATGAATGAACATCCGGCTGTAGTAAACCAACAAGGGTGAGGTCGCTAACAGCGCCGCCGCGAGTAGCGGAGGGCCATCGCCAAAGCGCCGCCGCCATGCCAATGGAACTAACAAAATCAAGGTACCCGCCAGCGCCATCAGCAGGCGCGGTGGCGTTTTCGTCATTTCAGCCCAGTCGTTCTCACCATAGCTGCGGAATAGCGGAATGGCCAAATACCCCATGGTCGGCCCGTGAAAATGAGTCGGGTCAAAATGGTAGTCACCCGAGCCCATGCGAACCGCAGCGAGACGTGCCCCCGTGGCTTCATCGGCATGAAATGGCCGACTCGCAAGCTCATCGAAGCGTAAAAATCCTCCGGCAAGGACTACCGCAATCCAGTAGGCGATGATGGTAGCTCGTGTCATCTGTGGAGTCGATCGTTTGAAAGAAATGATAAGCTCGCAATGTTATTCTGATGGTTTCATATCCAGTCATGCACGATCCCTCCGTCACCATCGTTCTTGTCACTCCCGTCTGGAAGGATTCGTCGCGCTTGGCTTCATTCGGGGCGGAGCTTGCGGTGGCGCTTGCAGCATCGCCACTCCCGATCCACTGGGTCATCGCAGACGATGGCTCGGGCGATCACGAGCGCGAACCCCTCCACCAGCTCAGAGACTCTTTTCTGAAAATTTTTCCCAAGGTGCACCTGCATTTCGCCGCGGAGCATCAGGGGAAAGGTGCCGTGGTGCGCGAGGCATGGGCGACTCGGACGGATGCCGACTGGCTGACCTTCGTCGATGCCGACGGCAGCGTGACCCCGGAGGAAAAATTGCGCCTCATCGCCACCGCGCTTGAGTTCGACCAATCGGTGATCGCCATCCGTAGGCGAACCTCGACCACCGAGATCGTTGAGAGCCCGTGGCGGGGGCTATTTCATCGTGGTTTTCTAACAACGGCCGAATGGCTACTCGGCCTCCAGTGCGAAGACCCTCAGTGCGGCGCAAAAGTGCTGCGGGCGTCCGACTATCGACGAGTCGCTGACCAGCTTTCGGAAAACGGGTTAGCATTCGACTCAGAACTGCTCTGTGCGCTCAAGTGCGGCGGCGCAACTTGGCGCGAGGTCCCTATCAGTTGGATTGAAAAACCCGGCGGCACGGTCAAGCCGCTGCGCGATGCGTGGTCCATGCTGGCGGCCCTGCTGCGCATCCGCAAACGCATGCCGCCACGATGAATCACGCCTTGCCTGGCACCGGAGGAACCTCTGCAGGCAGCGTGATCGGGCCATGCTCGAAGTCGAGCGCCGTCGGCGTGCAGGTCGCGCCAAAGTGCGGGGATTGTTCGTTTTTCACGAGATCATTCCAACGGACGATTTCTCCGGTGTATGCAGAAATCCGGCCCATGATTGCGACCAGCGTGGATTCAGCGATGCGCTTCGCGTCATTGAGAGGACTCCCACGGTTCACGCTGCGAATCATGTCGATATGCTCCTGGACTTGGCCATTGCTGGAATCGACTTGAATCTCGGGAATGGCGACTTTTTTGCCGTTCAGCTTGCCACCCCCCAAACAGGTCCCCTCGGTACCGGTGAACAATTCACCCACCCGCCCGTACGTTCCACTGATTTGTCGGCATTGGCTGTGGATGTGGACATCGTCCCCGAAATCATAGTCCACGCTGAAAAAGTCAAACATGTTGCCGGTTTCACGGCGGGCTCTCCCCCCGAAGCCGACCGCCGTAACCGGTAGACGACCCAGAAACCAAACCGCCACGTCAAGATTGTGAATGTGCTGCTCGACAATGTGGTCGCCTGACAACTCGGTGAAATTGAGCCAGTTGCGTGTCATGTAGGAAGCGTCGGATTCCCCTTCATTTCGGCGCTTCGTCCATGGCACCGTGCCATTCCACTGGACCACCCCACCTTTGATTTGGCCGATGGCTCCGGCGTCAATGAGGGCCTTGTTTTTCAGGTATTCCGCCATGTGGCGGCGCTGGGTTCCCGCCACCACCGCGAGCCCCTTGGCGGCGGCTCGTTCCCCAGTTGCCATCACTGACCGCGCGCCGGGAGCATCGACGGCGACGGGCTTCTCGATGAAGCAATGCTTTCCCGCCTCAACCGCGGCCGCGAAATGCAGCGGCCGAAATCCCGGAGGGGTCGCCATCACGACGTAGTCGCAGTCGCTGGCGAGAACTTTTTGGTAGTTGTCGTATCCCCCATAGCAACGGTCCGCCGGAAGCGAATAGTTTTTCCCCACACTCTCCGCCTTCTCCTTGAAAGCGTCACCCGCAGCCACCAACTCCGCCTCAATCCCTAGGATTTTACAGGCTTCCATGAAATTCCCAATCGCACCAGCACCCCGGCCACCGCAACCGATGAGCCCCACCTTCACTTTCTTGACTCCTGATGTTAGATTTACCGCAAAAACGGAATTTGCTGCTAGGCCCACACCCAGTAGCGTGGAATTTCGGAGAAAGGCGCGACGAGGAAGGATGGGTTGCATGGCGAGTTTGGAGTGAGGTGAGTGTAGAACTACGTTCCACGGCGTGCCATCCTTCCAAATCTGATCACAGATGCAATCCATGAATTCCAAAAGCCGCGAAAACCGTCGAGGCCCAGCGCCGAAACTACGCCTTATAATGCCTTAACACCCGCGGAGTGATTCCCGTGAAAATCTCCCAGACGATCGTCGCCGCTTTTTCCGCAACCTCGGCGACAGGCAGGTGGGGCCCAAACATCTCCACTTCGTCCCCCTCTTGAATCTCATCGGCCGCGGTCACATCGACCATGATTTGGTCCATGGTGATCCTCCCAAGAATCGGGAAGCGCCGGTCGCGAATCCAGACCTCGCCGCCTTTCCCCGAAACATGGCGCGGGTAGCCATCGCCGTAGCCGATGCCGATGGTCGCCACCCGCGTGGGGCGCTCGGTCACAAATTGCCGACCATAGGAAATCCCGTGGCCCGCCGGCAAGGTCCGTACCAGAGTGACCCTCGATTTGAGCGTCATCACCGTGGCAAGCCGCTCTTGGAAACCGGGGAGCGGCGCCACGCCATAAAGCATCAAGCCCGGGCGCGACAAATTGCAAATGCCTTGGTCATATCCGAGGAGGCCCGCGCTGTTCGAAAGATGCCGCCACCTGAACCGCCCTGTTCCCCCAAGCGCATCGACCAAGTCCCGGAAGTCTCGGAACTGACCCCGGGTGAAGTCTTCGTCTTCATCGGCCGAAGGCAAATGCGAGCCGACCCCCTCGATTTCGAGGTTCATCAGGCCATCAAGTTCGCCGATCTGCGCTTTCACGTGCTCTGCCAAAAACCCTCCGCGGCCCATCCCAGTATCCACCGCCAGGTGCACCTTCAAGCACTTGCCCTTCGCGGCCGCGAGCCGATTGAAGTGCTCCGCCTCAGCCATCGATGAAATGCAAGGTACCCAGTCGCGGGCCACAATTTCCTCTCGCTCTTCAGCCCACGTGGCTCCTAACAAATAGATCGGTGTGCGGACTCCTGCTGCCGCGATGCGGCGCGCCTCACCGACATTCGCCACTCCGAAGAATGCCAACTGCTCGGTGGCGAGGGCTTTGGCAATCTCCTCAAGCCCGTGCCCATAGGCCCCAGCCTTCACCACCACCATCAATGCCCCACCAAACGCCTCGCGAGCCATGGCGAGATTTTGTTTCATCGCGCCGAGATCGATCTCCGCCCATGCGCGCGGCGGAGAAACTGGGAAGGATTCGCTCACAAGCGTTAGACTAGAGATCGTTGCCCCACTGGCAAGAATTGACGATCAGGATTCTGCCTCGACCGTGCCAAAGAGCTCACGGGAATCGACGTCGGCTGCCGTTTCGACGATCTTCCACTGGCGATCCATATTCAAGCGGACAGTCGCAAGGTGCTTCTGGGCCCATTCGTCTGGGGAAATCATCGACAGCAGATGACGCCCGCGCATCTCGTAAAGGTAGTAGGTCCCACCGATGATCGGCTCAAACTGAATGTCAGCTTCATAAACGAGCTTGTTCCAGTTGAAATGATCGATCGTCGCGAGGTAAGACTCCCGGATCTCCTGAAGTTTCTGCTGCAGGTCGCGTTCGACTTGAGAAATACCACGCGATTTAAACGAAGTCAGATCATTCGGGATGATCGGCGGACTCAAGGTCGAAACGGGATAGGGCAGAAATGCTCTCGATGGCTTGTTATCTGGTTCTGACATGATGAAAACGTTGGCATGGCCTTCGCCCACGATGCAACGCTGGGCAACTAAAAACGGCATAAAAAAACCGGAAGGCCGCCAAGGACCTTCCGGTTTTCCACAAAATTCAGATCAAGGTGTAGCGCCTGTGGATTTCGAAGGAGCCTTGAGCACAGGAGTGATGTCGGTACCCCAAACAGAGTCTTTGTCGCCGCCTTGCAAGAGAGTCTTGCCGCCACCCACGATGACTTTTTTGTCAGAAGGACGAACGGTTTCGACCGCAGCACTGTTGTCGATGCGGAACACCACGGCCTTCTTGTCGTAAATGTCGGTGTCGAAGGTCCCATCGGAAGCACCATTATAAACGGCTGCCACGAGCAATGGGCGACCGGAGTTGCCTGAACTGGTCAATGGCTCGGTCGCAGATGCCATGACATAAGCAAATCCAACTTCGCCTGCAGCGAGTGCTTTGGCAGCGGTCATCGCATTGTCAGGCTTCTTGGTATAAGGGGCCTTGGCGTAGAATGGCTTCTCCGAATCGATATACCCAGCAGCAATCATCTGCCGGAAGTAGTCATTTGAGTTGGTGCTGCCAAAGGTGAGGCCGGAATCAGGATTGTTCTTCGTGACTTCCGTGCCAGTGGCTTCACTTGGGTAGCTGCCGTAATCTTGGTCGAAGTTGAACATCGCCATACCAATTTGCTTGGCATTGCTGATGGCCTCGGTACGTGCACCCTTTTTCTGCTGGCTAATGATGACCGGCGCGCCGACTCCTGCCAGCGTGGCGATGATTGCGATAACGACGAGAAGTTCCACTAGGGTGAAACCACGCCGTGCGTGATGATTATTGGTTTTCATAGGTCTAATTATTGGTTTTTATGGATGGAGCAAGTGCCCCGGATTTAGGATAGTCACTTTCGATTTGCATCGAAGCGACGCCAACGAAGGTATGCGACCGCGCCAACCATGCAAGGGTGAAATTTCTCCGCGCAAATCAAATTTTACCAACCCCCAAACTTCGCAAACCTCCCGGGCGTCTCAACGTGCCCCCTTCTTCGGCGCGACCCCACGCTGAAATCCGTCCAACAGTTGGAACTCGCCGGCGCTGATCGGATAAGGCCCGGCAAATTCTAGCTTCTTTTCGTGGCCAAGATTCGTGCGGCACGCGAACGCCTTGCGATTCTGTAAGTAATAGAGGATTAGGTAATCGCGCTGTTGATCTCCGGTTTCAGCCAAGAAATCGGGCAAGCCCTTTTCGGATACAAAGGTGGCCAAATCGGGGTAGGCATGGGCCTGAGTCACCAACCGCTGCATCCCAAACGAAGGGGGATCTTCCCTCACCAACATCATCTGATCCTTCGCGGCCGCCGCATTCCGCGAAGCCGAGGTCGGCACACACGAGACCACCCACCCCGCGACCAAGAACACGCCCAACCACCCGCACCCAACGGTTTTTCTGCAACAGTTCATCGCCGGACCTCCCCGAACTTCGACTCATCATGGTTTCTCAATCGATCCACCCGGATGAGCGATTCAAGCAGCCGTACATTCGGGCGATTCCCCTCCGAATCGATAAAAAGCGCGGTTTCCATGGGCACAAGGAATTCAACTGCGGAGTTGATTCCAATCAATCGCCCGTAGGCATCGACCACAGGCCCCCCGCTGTCGCCCGGCTGGAGCGGGAGGTCGATCTTGAACTTGCGGGTGCCGGTGAACGCCCCCTCTGGCCCCAGCGCCGTGCAGAGTTTCCCCGTACCCGCATTGAACCCGGTCGAAATCCCACCATGGATGACTCCATTCCCCGAGGGCAACCAACGATCCGGTTTCGTCCATTCGTAAAAAAACGGGGTCTTCACGGGTATATGCAACAGCGCCAAATCCGCCGACTCGGACCGCCAAACTACCCGCGCTTTCGCATGAGTGAATCTCCCACCTTGCCCATAAATGAGAAACACATTGCGGCTTGGGTATCCGGCTAACACATGGTCTGCTGTTAGAAAATAGCCATCGCCAGTGATGGGAGCCGCAGAGCCTCCATCGGCATCACTCGGGGTGTTGGATGCAACAAAATTTCTCTTGATCCACTGATCCAAATTTCCCTGATCGGTGACCACCACGGCACTCACCCGCTCAGCAACCATCATCCGACTCATCCGACCCGGAACCAACTCATCGGGCGCGGGAGCAACCGAGCACGCCTGTGTCAGCCAACCGAACAGAACCACGAAAGACCACCACCGAAGCTTTTCCATCAACAGCCATTTAAGCACACATTCGGTCTCTCGTCCTATTCGAAATCACCTTTCGACAATCAATCGACCAATCGCACGCCGGAATGGCGAAGGCATTGCTAGAGCCAAAACCACGTCAATCTCCTGCCAAACCTCATCCGCAGCCGTTTGAAACGTTTCTCTAACTCCATCGCCATCATGAACGATCAGCCTAACTCGATAACGCGTGATCATGTAGCGACTTTCATCAACCACCGGCAGCGCAGAGATTTCTTCCGCGTCCCGCGTTGGCAATTTCCACAATCCCTGCCGCCGTTTTCCTCCCTCACGATGCAAAAGCAATCGCCCCGCATCATCACGCAACCACACCGCATGCTCATCCACTTGCGTCACCACGGTTTTTTGGCGCTTCACCGGCAGGACCTCGGGCTCCTGGGACTTACAAAATCCCGCCACCGGGCAACTCAAACAATCCGGAACACCCGGCCGACAAATCGTCTGACCCAACTCCATCAAGGCAGAGTTGTAAACCCGAGGCGCGCTGGATCGGCTAACACTTCCGCCCACTCCCACAGTTGTTTTTGCCCAGCCCCGTCGTCGACCGGACTGGTAAATCCCATCAACCGCGCCAACACCCGAGCCACATTTCCATCGACCACCACAGCAGGCAACCCTGCGGAAAATGCCCGCAAAGCCCCCGCAGTATACCGCCCGACACCCGGCAATTTCATGAGCGCATCAAGCTCCGTTGGAAACTCGCCACCATGATCGGCAATCACCGCGCGCGCGGTCTCCCTCAACATGCGAACCCGCCGATAATATCCCAAACCTTCCCACGCTTTCAACAAGCGATCGTCATCCGCCACCGCAAGCGAATTCACATCGGGAAACGTCGCCAAAAACCGCGTGTAAAATCCCCTCCCTAACACCGTCGCGATCTGAGTCTGCTGAAGCATGACCTCAGAAATCAAAATCGCATAGGGCTCCTGCGTCCGACGCCAAGGGTAATCCCGCCCATTCGCCGCAAACCAAACCGCCAACGCATCACGAAAGGCCTTCTTGGCATCAAGCGCATCACGTTTCCAGCGGGGTTTCAACATCGCCCCGCAGCCTCACCGATCCATGCCTCCAAGCAAATGAGAAATTTCACCCACGCCATCTCATCCCGATCAAAAACCGCCGAAGGCGAGTAGGGAAAACTTGCCATCACACACGAAATTAAGGTAAATTCCCTGAATCGATTCCCCCCAGTCAGGTCCCGCTCCGTTCGAAGGCCGCCGCTCGATCCTTGTCCGCTCGATCTGCGTCGGCGCCAACATCGACACCCGCTCCCTGCGCAAAGCCCGTAACCTTGCCGCATCTCCTCTCACGCTTGAGGCCGGGCGCTGCGGCTGCGCCGTGGTTTTCCGCTACGGCGCAATCACGTTCTTCGATGTGAGCCCGATCGAGGAAACTGCATTTCTCAACCAGTTAGGCACACGGATCCAACGGCAGGTAAACACGCCAATCAGCGAGGAAATGGAACTATCTCTATCAGAAAATTTCCATGACATCATCGAAGCAGGCGCGATCTTCGTACAGGAGTTCTCGATGCCTTCCCTCCAAGTGGTCGCAGAGGTGCTATCTCGAAGCGTCGTCCTCGAACGCTTCGAAGGAAGAGTCGGAAGCGCGTTCGAGACCCTCCACCCGATGGCCGCAGGCCTTGGCAGCGGCCGACTCACCCGCATCAACTACCGCAACCTCCTCAGGCGTCTCGGCGATGTGCTGTTAGACCAGCAGGAAATGGTTGGCCGCATCGCGATCACCGACAAACCCGATGTGCTCTGGGACCACCCCGAACTCGAGCGCCTCTACGCTCGACTCAACGATGAGTTTGAAATCATCGACCGCTTCGAAGCCGTGGAATCCAAGCTCAATCTCATCGGCCGGACGATCCAAACTTCCATCGACCTCGTCCAATCCCGTCGCTCATTGCGAGTGGAATGGTACATCGTGCTTCTCATCGTCGCCGAGATCGGTCTAACGCTTTATGATCTATTCATCCGGCATGCTTGATCACATCCCCCGCGCCGCATAGCGGTCGAGACGATTCGATAGAATAAGAAAAGTCGGAGCCCACAAGCCGACGAAAATGCCAAAACGCTCGGCATGTGCCATCGACTCAGGCGCGCTGCCACCCGCCATGAACCAAATGATGATCGAGCCAAGAATCGACGCAAAGCCGAGGACAAAACATAGATTGCTGAGAGATTTGAATGATGCCGTCTTCATCTCAACAACATCGCGCATTTTATAGATTTTTCAAATCACAAGCGCTTCGGCATTCGTGAAGGTCAAACAACGAAATGCACCGCCCTATGAAAAACTCAGCGCGTCCATGTCGAAGACCACGGTGACATCTTCCGGCAGCGAGGTTTTCGCCAACACCGCTTGAACGTGGCGAGTCAGCGGCCGCGCCTTGGATGACCGCAGCGTGATTTGAAACCGAAACTGCCCGTGCGACCGAATCAAGGGTGACGGCAAAACCTCACCCAAGGTGATGCCTGCAGGGAGATTTTCTGCTAGACGGACATGCAAGGTCTGCAAGGTGAACTCGGCTCGCCGCTCGTGAGTCGAGCGGGCAGTTAGAACCGCGCAGTGGCCATACGGTGGAAACGAAAACGCACGGCGAAACTCCATTTCCTGCTCGGAAAATCCATCGAAGTCGTGCTTGCGAGCATACTGAATCGATGGCGAATGCGGGGTGAACGTCTGGACAATGACTTCTCCCTCAAGCTCACCACGCCCCGCGCGCCCAGCCACTTGGGTGATGAGCTGGAACGTACGCTCCCCAGCACGGAAATCAGGAACATGAAGACCCAAATCTGCATTGAGAATGCCCACCAACGTCACATTCGGGAAATGCAATCCCTTGGCGATCATCTGAGTGCCTATGAGGATATCAATCTTGTGCGCCTTGAATGCATCCAGCGTGTCGCGCAACGCATGCTTCCGCCGCATGGCATCAGCGTCGATCCGCGCAAATTTCGCCTTCGGTAAAATTTTTGTTAGAATTTCTTCCACCTTTTGCGTGCCATACCCTTGGAGAAGAATTCCAGGATCACGGCACTCGGGACACTTCCGTGGGACGATCGACTGATAACCGCAGACGTGACAAACCAAGCGCTCGTCGGTGCGGTGATAGGTCAATGCCACCGCACAGTGCGGACATTGGCAAACATTCCCGCAAGAATTGCACTGCAGCGACCGCGCGAATCCACGGCGGTTGAGAAATAGAATCGACTGCTCGCCTTTTTCTAATCGCTGCTCAAGCGCGGTACGCAGTTTGTCCGATAAAATCGCAGGCCCGCCCTTGTGCTTGGTTTGCTCGATCCGCATGTCGACCACGCGAACCAGCGGCATGGATTGCCCATCCGCACGCTCGTTCAGGCGAAGGAGTTCGTACTTCCCGCCGAGCGTGTTGTTCCAAGATTCCAACGATGGCGTTGCCGACCCGAGAACGATGGCACACGGCTCGAAGGCCGCGCGCAACACTGCCACATCGCGCCCATGGTACCGTGGCACATTTTCCTGCTTATAGGTATTTTCATGCTCCTCATCCACGAGGATCAATCCGAGATCCGGCAGTGGCGCAAAGACCGCAGAACGAGCCCCAATGACGATGCGGGCGACGCCCTTGCGGATCCGATGCCACTCATCGAAGCGCTCGCCCTGTGAGAGGTTCGAGTGCAGCACCGCGACCTGCTCTTGCATCGCCGCAAAGCGCGCTTTGAAACGACGCACAGTCTGGGGTGTTAGAGAAATCTCCGGGACGAGCACCAGCACGGTCTTGCCAAGATCCAGCGCACGCTGAGCCGCTTGGAGATAGACCTCGGTCTTGCCAGATCCCGTGACTCCGAGCAGCAAGATGGGCTTCGATTCCGCTGGATTCGCCACCGCTGCCAAGACCCCTTCGAGCGCTGCGGCTTGGCCAGCGTTGAGCGCAAGCGGCTTGGACTCCAGAATCTCCTCCACCAAATCCCCGTCCGGTTCACGCCGGACTTCCTCAGATTCCAACCGAAGCAACCCAGCCTTTTCCATCGCTTTCAATGCCGCCGCATTGCCCTCACCGAGGTCTGCTACCGGCAACCTCATTTCAGACGCATGCGCCAGCAAGGAAAGAATCGCAAACTGCCGCGGCGCACGCTTTTCAAGCTTCACCAACACCTCAGGATCTGGCGCAACTTCTAACACCGCGATGCGGCGCGTCTTCGCGGAATTTTCCTCAGACCGAACCCCCTCTGGAAGCACCGATCGAATCACCGACTCCATACTAGAACCGTAGTAGTTCGCAATCCAATCCGCTGCACGCAACAAAACCGGCGTGATCAATGGCTCCGGATCAATCAAAGACTCAAGCTCACGCATCGCGAAATCCGCCTGCTCGGACTCGCCCGTCGCAAGCACCGTGCCCACCGCCGACTTCCGGCGCAGCGGAACCCGCACTCGACATCCGGGCCGCACGTCCAACCCCGACGGAATCGCGTAGTCGAAGACAAGCTCCGAAGGTCCATCGATTAGCACGCGCGCATTCACTCCCCCGAGCCTGACCACTGAAGCGGGATGGGCCAAGATTCAATTCTCAGATCCCCCAAACGCGTGTTGCCGCATTTCAATCGCCATCAAACCAGCGCCGCAAAACAATGTTCGCGTGAACATTCTTCTTGCACGGCGGTATCTCAGGTGAAAATCTGCGCGCGCACCCCAACCACTACCCCACCATGAAAGATACCACCTTCGATGCCACTCAACCCCTCACGGAGCGCTCCACCGATTACGCCATCTACAAGCCAAACTCCCGCGGCACCGGCGGCGTGGTCCGCTTCGGGCTCAATCCCGCGAAGGGCTCGATCTTTGTCGACGCTGCCTCGCAGTCCGGCGAAAAACAATTCGACTGGGAAAATAAGTTCACCATGAAGTGGGGTTTCCAAGACATCGGCCAGATCCTCGCCACCCTTCAAGGCCGCCTCCCCCAAGCCAAGTTGTTTCACCAGTCAGAAAAAGCGAACAGCGCTTGCGAATTGACCTACCAAGACGACCCCGCACGCTCACCCTACCTCCTCAGCATCTCACGCCAAATCACCGCCGACAAATCGCTCCGCAAAGTCACCATCCCCCTCACTCATGGTGAAGCAGCCGTCCTCGAAGCCGCACTCCGCGCAGCGATCGGCCGCATCCTGGCATGGTAAGCCAGACCTCGCAGTGCCCCAGTTTAGGCTTGGGCTTGAGAAAACTTCGCGGACGTTTGTTGGCATGATGAATCCGGAACTGCTCTCCGCCAGACTCCCCCTCAAAACCTCAGGGTCTGATGAAAAAAAGGCAATCTCCACCTTGAAATTCGGGAATCCATTCCGTGATTTCAAGGCAGAATGAAGAACGACCCGAGCCAAATTGCAGTGATGGCATCATCCGCTCATCACCGGGAAACCCCAGAGAATACGAGAAAACTTTCCATTTCTATTGATCTGCGAAATTGAACTGCTGCATCTCCTCCCCGCATGGCGTTCGGGCCGCGGGCCACCCATTCGGAAACGCTCATGCACCTGACCCTCCCTCCACCTTCGTTTCAGCACACTGGCTTTTTGCGCAACCCCGTAACCGGCAACGGCGGATCACGTCTCCAAGGTGAAATTTTCACCGTTTCAGCCTCATCCGACCTCCACCAGCCTCATCCGACCTCCACCAGGCCACCGACTCACACCGCCCTTGGGATCTAACTACCTCCTTCGAGCGTCATTCACTGTGCGCGACCCACACGCGACGCCCTTGGCGGGCATTGAAGTTAGCACCTAAGCAAACAGAAAACGCATAAAGCGAGCCCACCTCCGCTCCGGACTTATTCAACCAAACGGCGCAGTCGAAGTCTTCGCGATCACTCAGCCTTCGCCGCACCCTTTACTGTTAGCTCCTCTGTTCCTCAGGCACGACGGCAATAAGCTCGGCAAGTTTGGCCGAAATGATTGTCATTGAATCTTCGGCTGTGCTCAACCCGCTTCGCGAACCAAGTAGGGGGCTGACATCGCGGAGGGCTTCGTATGTAGTGTTGTGGACAATCGGCACAAGCAAATCACGCGCCAAGAGCGCTGAAAGCTCCTTATCGGCAATTCCCTCACCGCGAACACGACTCAGAAACGAAGGTGTCACTAAAACGATCCCTACTCGCGACTTCGCCAATCCCTTGTCGATCTCCCGCAGCAAACTTGAGCCGAGGAGCACATCTTTCTCGCTGAACCATACTGAGACTCCACGCGACTCCAGCAGATCGTGCAACTCCTTCGCAGCGTCTCCCCGGTCGTCCCATGCGTGACAGAGAAAAACGTCGCGGCGCTCTGGAGCTGATGGCCGTGTCTCGACACTCCGTCGTACCGGCGTGAGAGCCTGAACCTCGGCAGGTGTGTATGATACAGTTGAGCCTGCTGGCGACCAACGCGGCTTTGCGCTGCCACGGGATCCTCCTCCTCCGCTGCTGTAGCCGCCTCCGGATGATGAGGCATTGGAAGGTGGTGAGTATGTGTCGTAGCCTCTGTAGCCTCCACTGTATCCTCCGTATCGGCCACCGCATGCAGGGCAATTCGCACTAGCGGATGCTGATCGGTGTCCGTGTACTGGTGCTGTGCATCTGGACATGATAGTTAGTAATTAATTAGAGTTTTGGTTTTGTTTTCTGAGCTAACGTCAAAGTGCAGGCACTCCCTCCAGCGGGGGCGAGCGCCGAAACGGAGAAAGGGATGGAGTCATGAAAAGGCTTCTACGACTCAACGGCTGGAGGGAGTTGCTCTGCCACGCCTTGTTCGCTTTGTTTGGTTTTGTGGGAAGGCTTCTTACGCCCCTCGCTCGGATCTGGTTGCTGCTCGTCCTCAAGCACGTCCTTCTTGTCTCTCGCATCATCAATCGTGCGGATGTGCTTCGCCACGTCATGGAAGTGAGAGACATCCTGCGCAATCAGCAACCCAGGAAGAGCGTCACCCGTGGATCTGTTGGCCTTGTAGGCCGAGACAGTGCCGACGATCTGAACGCCGTCAGTGCCATCGGAGTAAGCGACTGGACCACCACTGACGCCGTTGATGGCAACACCGTCGATCAAGTAAGCATTCCGGTGGTCTTGTCTGGCCGAGACGTTCCCGCTAAAGAAGCAGAGTGTCCAAGGCTCGATAGCGGGGAAACCCATCCAACCAACCTCGCAACCGAGGGCAATCTTCCGATCACTTGGGAGGAGGGGTATAAGCTGCTCTGGGAATGGAAGGTCGCCCTTCTCAAACAGGATCACAGCAGAGTCAGTCTTCAAATCCGTAAAAATCACTCTCTGTCCCTCCTTCAAAAATGAATTCTTACCCGATGACGTATGATGAATCTTAATCGGTTGCTGCCAGTCGTTAGCACCATCAACAACGTGAAGCGCAGTGGCGATGCCGCACCATGTCTTCTCCTCGTTGTAAACGCACAAGAAACCCGTCCCGCTGCCGTCGGGTGTTTCAATCTTCACGATATACGGCTCTAACTTTTGAACTATTTGATCCCAATTCATATGTGTAAAATTTTCTTAGCGAACAGTCTCATTGAGTCACACGCGGCATTTTACCTGGAACAGTCGCGCGCGGTTGTTTCAGGATAAAGGCAGCCCTGGAAGGTGCAATTCTGGGAATTCCAGTCATGATCGCTGCCTCTGTGGCCACGAGGGAAGTGGTCAGTTGGAGTCGAGGGGATTGGAAATTGGGGAGCGAGTTCCTCCAGATGAAAGGGCGCCGTGATCGAGAGGACATCGAAAGAAGATGGATTCGCCGCGTTGGGACGAAT
>JAPJNB010000230.1 GCA_026461385.1 Akkermansiaceae bacterium | reverse complement strand
TCAGTATCCTATCATGTAAAACCCAGCACATGCATGCCGTGATAAAGTCAGCACCGGATTCGTCAAAGCCCAATTGGGTCTGGCTGCTCTTGCCGCTTGCTCTTCTTTGCTTCGTCTCAATCGTACGACTTCAATGGCCAGAACTGAGTCATGGTGACGATTGGTCTGACTCAAGTGTCCTTTTCGCAGGGGAGAATTTTTCAAGGTTAGGTTTTGCCCCATCCCATGGACTCCCAGTTTTTTGGCCCCGTGCGGATCATGTGCCTCCATCCGTAAGACCTGACAGTAAAGAATGGAATGCTCTTAGTGTATTTGGCACCTACACTCGCCTGCCTCCCCTCCACAACTGGATTTCTGGGCTGCTGCATCCATTATTTGGCGACAATATTTTGCCCTACAGAATCATTGCTGTTAGTTTCAGCTTCGTTGGACTCATTGCTTTTTGGGCCTTTGTAAAAATCTTATCTGCGTCAGAGCGTCTTGCTGGAATTGCGGTGATTCTTTACATCTCGAATCCTTATTTTATCGCCAATTTTGATTCACTGCATCAGCACGCCTACATGGATGCATTCCGTAATGTGGCGTTGCTTGGATTGGCCATGATCGTATGGCGCGAAGGCAGGCAAAGAATCATCGGCCTGATAATTACATGGGTTTCATTGCTGCTGCTTTCGCTTACGACATATGAATACCTACCCTTGTTTACGATCCTTCTGACGGGTCTGGCGATTTATTTGTCCATCCGTGGACAGCGTATGGTTGGCGTAACCGTGCTTTTGCTCGGAAGCGCCATAGCTGTTGGATTGTTGATCCATTTCGCATTGGTCGCCGGTTTTTATGGTGGAGTCCAAGTCGCGCTCCAAGACAGGATTGCCAATGCGGCACAGAGAATCTCAGGTAATGAAAATCTCCTTGGATCTGCGGGTGCGTTTTCTTGGTTGGACTGGTGGAATCTTGTTCTATTGCGCTTCCTGTCTCAAGCAAGCATACTGGGATTGCCTTGTCTATTGCTCACCATGGTATTTGGAATGGCCAGCTGGAGAGTCTTCACTGAGTATTCCCGTAGCCGACTTCGGGTAACGTGGGGAAGCGGACTCGCATTGCTAGTAGCTTCATCAATTTGGTATGCAGTCATGCCTGCGCATTGCGTAGATCATGCTGGGTTATCATTCTTGCAAAAGTTCCTGATTCCTGGCATAAGCTTATTGTTGACATCATCATACGAGTCATTGCTCCGCTTAATGGAGGCTACAGAGGTCAAGGCGATGGTCAAAAATACAATCGCGGTTTTAGTGATTGGAATGGTTTCATGGATTGGAATCAGCTCAAGCGAACTCCCGCTAACGGCAGCCAAAATCACGGCTGAGAAAGAATTTGAAAAAGTGCGTGATTGCCTCGTACAACTTAAACCTCGACTTGTTCAAAATGACTACATCGCCACCAATATCATGCGGCCCACATGGATGATGATGCACTATTTAGGGACGCGCGCCATTGCAATCAATGATCCTAAAATGCTGAATGCATCATCAGTGATGCCAAAGATATTCCTGCTCGTTCCTACGAATGATCCTGGAACTCAGGCATTAGCAGATAAGCTGCAAAAAACACACCGTGTCATTGGATTTTGTGATAATCAGCGCCTTCCATTCTATATCTTTGAATCCACAGGGACAACGCCCTGAAATGCCAGGTCAATCGCACTCATACGCCCCAATCTATTTTTCATGAAGCTTTCGGTGATTGTCCCCGTTTACAATGAGGTCGGCTCAGTAAGAGATGTCCTTGGTTTACTCCTCTTGAAAAAGATCGAAGGCTTTGAGATTGAACTTTTGGTTGTAGAAAGTAACTCCACAGATGGATCGAGAGAGGTGGTCCAGAGTTTTGGAGGAAAGCAAAATCTTTCGATTATTCTTGAAGAGGTGCCACAAGGCAAAGGTCACGCAGTCCGGACCGGTCTGGTTGCTGCCACTGGTGATGTGATTCTAATCCAAGATGCGGATCTCGAGTACTCACTAGATGATTATGAAAAGCTATTAGAGCCCATTTCTAATGGCAGAGCCGATTTTGTTCTCGGCACGCGTCACACCGAAGGGAATTGGCACATGCGTAAATTTAAATCTGCAAATCATTTGGCTTTTTTCATGAATCTTGCGCACTGGAGTTTCACATGGCTTCTGAATCAATCGCTCAAGACGAAAATGTCCGACCCGTTCACGATGTTCAAGGTTTTTAGGAAATCGTGCATCGATAACCTTGAATTTGAGTGCAATCGTTTTGATTTCGATTGGGAGCTTGTCATCAAGTTAGTTCGCGCCGGCTTCAAACCTTTGGAGATTCCGATTTCATATCAGTCCAGGGATTTCAAAGAAGGTAAAAAAGTAAGCATGTGGAAAGACCCGCCCATGTGGATGAAGGCGTGGTTCAAATATGCAATTCTTGGAAAGTGAAATATGAGCACAAGTTTATCAGGATCAAAGTGGCCCAAGCAAATCAGCGAATTATCCGCAGCCGATCAACGGATTTCGGATGATTTCATGAATTACTGGTTAAGCATTCTTCCCAACAAGTACGGTGCAATCGAATCTTTCAATCACGGATTTCCTGCGTCGATACGACCTGATGGCTTCTTGAGAACATTGGAGATTGGAGCGGGGAGGTGCGAGCATCTTGCTTATGAAAAGCTGACCCCAGAGCAAAGGAGGGGCTATCATGCGGTCGAGTTTCGCTCCAATATTGCGGAGGCCATACGGGAGCGTTTTCCGGACATTCATGTGGTGGAGGCGGATTGCCAAAAACGCATGAATTTTCCTGATGGGCATTTCGATCGGGTTCTTGCCATTCATGTTTTGGAGCATTTGCCGGATTTGCCCGCGGCGCTTAAGGAGGCCCATCGTCTTCTTGACCCCGAAAAGGGCGTGTTGGTATTTGTAATCCCGTGTATAGGTGGCTTGGCCTATCGCTTCGCGCAAACCATTTCTGCGGCCAGGATATTCAAGAAAAGATATGGTCGGCCATATTCTTGGTTTATTGACAGAGAGCACATCAATCCACCGAATGAGGTTTT
This sequence comes from Akkermansiaceae bacterium, assembly GCA_026461385.1. Taxonomy (GTDB): domain Bacteria; phylum Verrucomicrobiota; class Verrucomicrobiia; order Verrucomicrobiales; family Akkermansiaceae; genus Luteolibacter. The sequence goes on along the minus strand of JAPJNB010000230.1, from coordinate 18,158 downwards.
TGAAGAAGTGGAAAAGTTTTTCTTTATCAATAAAAAACGAGGGTTTCCTTCATTTTCCTCATTGTTGCATTTGAACTTTTGCATCGCTGCGGTTGCTCGGCCAAAATCATTGACATGAAATCAGTCTTTATTACCGGCTGTGCCGGATTTATTGGAAGTAACCTTGTTGACCGACTTCTTGCGGATGGGTGTCAGGTTGTGGGTTGGGACAATTTTTCAACAGGACAAGTGATTTTTCTGTCGGCGGCAAAAAGCAACAAGTCCTTTCGATTAGTGGAAGGAGACAATCTGAATCTTCCTGCATTGACCCAGGCCATGGCGGGCTGTGACACAGTCATCCATCTCGCGGCGAATGCCGATGTTCGTTTTGGGCTGGAGCATCCCGGAAAGGATTTGCAGCAAAATACGATTGCCACATTCCATGTACTCGAAGCCATGCGGGCGAATGGCATCAGGCGTATTGCATTCAGTTCCACGGGAAGTGTTTATGGCGAAGCGGAAGTGATCCCCACGCCAGAGGACGCGCCATTTCCTATCCAGACTTCGCTTTACGGCGCGTCGAAAACGGCCTGCGAAGGTCTCATCCAATCGTATTGCGAAGGCTATGGTTTTGAAGGCTACATCTTCCGTTTCGTATCAATCCTTGGGGAGCGCTACACGCATGGGCATGTGATCGATTTCTATCGCCAGTTGCAGGAGCACCCGGACTTTTTGAATGTGCTTGGAGATGGATCGCAAAGAAAATCCTATCTCTATGTAAGGGACTGCATCAACGCGGTTTGCCATGTCGTAAAATCTGCCACGGCTAAGAGCGCCAAGCATGGAGTTCAAATTTACAATCTCGGCACGGATGGATTTTGTCAGGTGAATGATTCGATCCGGTGGATTTGTGACGAGATGGGCCTGAAGCCCGAGGTCCGATACTCTGGCGGCGAACGCGGATGGGTGGGTGATAATCCGTTTATTTACCTCGATACTCAAAAGATCCGATCGACGGGTTGGCTGCCCGCATTGACGATTGAGCAGGCGGTTAGAGCGACCGTGAGGTGGTTTCGGGAGGAGAGCTTTTAGATGCAACCGGGCTTTTCAAGATTCCTCACCTCAAATTCGACCGACTGGAAAAATGAAAATCGTAGTTTTTGGACTTTGGCACTTGGGCTCGGTTACGGCTGCCTGCGCTGCGGTGGAACATGATGTGGTGGGCTTGGACTTTAATGATATTACAGTCGATGCCTTAAGCCAAGGCAAGGCCCCTCTATTTGAGCCAGGCTTGAATGAGCTGATCGTCGAACGGATTGCGAGCGGGAGGCTTTCATTCACGAGCCAGCCTCATGAGGCTTGCCGTGAAGCTGATTTGCTCTGGGCATGCCACGACATCCCGGTAAACGAAAATGACGAGCCCGATCGCGAGTTTCTTTTCGAACAAATGCGGCAGGTAGCTCCAGCCCTGACGCCGGGGGCGCTGGTGCTAGTTTCTTCCCAAGTACCAGTCGGAACATGTGCGAGGCTGGAGCTGGAGTTTCCGTCATTTCGCTTTGCTTGCTCCCCAGAGAATCTGCGCTTGGGCAAAGCGATCGAAGCATATCAAAACCCTGCCCGCGTGGTGGTGGGTACGCGTTTTGACGCCGATAAAGAAACGATTCGCGCCGCGTTCGGAACGTTGGCGGATCGCATTCTTTTCATGCGAACCGAGTCGGCGGAAATGCTCAAACACGCCCTCAATAGCTTTCTTGCTGCCTCTATTAGCTTCATCAATGAAATCGGCCGCTTGTGTGAGCAAACCGGAGCGGATGCGGCTGAGGTTTCCATCGGGCTGAAGAGTGAGCCGCGCATCGGGCCCGGTGCTTTTCTCTCGGCAGGTGGCCCCTTTGCGGGTGGAACGCTGGCGAGGGATGTCACCGCCCTCACTCAGATTGCTGCCGAGCACGGAACTTCACTTGCTTTGATTCCGGCCATCAAAGCTAGCAACGATCGGCACAAGAAATGGGCGTTCGAGCGTCTGCGAGCGCAGCATGGCGACCTCGAAGGCAAAACGATCGCCATACTTGGCCTGACCTACAAGCCGGGCACAAGCACACTTCGCCGCAGTGCTGCGCTGGAGCTTGCGCGCGACCTTTTGCTGGCAGGCTCAACGGTAAAGGCCTTTGATCCGATAATCACAAAAATGCCGGCGGAATTCGACGGGGTTTGCCTCGAAGAAAGCCTCCGCAAAGTGCTCGAGAATGCCGATGCGGCGGTCATTTGCACCGAGTGGCCTGAATTCCGAGCTGCGGATTGGAGCGAACTCGTGCCACTCATGAACAATGCCCTCATCGTGGATGCGAACCGGTTTTTGGATTCTGCTTTGAATGGCATATCAAATGTGAAACATGCCTCGGTAGGAAGAATTTGAGCATGCACCTGGAAAACATCAATGCCATCGTAACCGGAGCCAGCATGGGTCTCGGAAAAACCATCGCAGACGCTTTTTTGATGGCTGGGGCCAATGTCTTTTTATGCGCTAGAAGTGAAGCCCAACTCCTCGAAACTCAAGCCGAGCTCGCGGCAAAACATCCGCAGCGCAAAGTGCTTGCCCAAACTTGCGATGTATCGAGTGAAAATGATGTGAAAGCTCTGTTTTCCGAGGCATTTCAAGAATTCGAACAAGTTCACTCATTGGTCTTGAATGCCGGTGTTTATGGCCCAATGGGATCTCTAGAGATGGTCGATCTTGATGAATGGCGCAGGGCAATGGACATCAACCTCTACGGCGTCTTGTTGCCATGCCGGGTCGCGATTCCCCATTTTAAGGCATCGGGTCGTGGCAAAATCGTCATTCTCAGTGGAGGAGGCGCAACGAATCCGCTGCCAAATATCAGCGCATACGCCACATCCAAGGCGGCTGTTGTAAGGCTGATGGAAACTCTTTCCTTGGAGCTAAAAGATTTCCACATCGACATCAATGCCATTGCGCCGGGAGCTCTCGCCACGCGGATGATGGATGAGGTGTTGTCTGCCGGGCCAGAAAAAGTGGGACAGGAATTTTTCCAAAAAAACATCCAGTGGAAAAAAGATGGTGGAACACCGATGGAGCTCGCTGCCAACCTAGCGGTTTTTCTTTCTGGCATCGAAAGCGATGGCATCACCGGCAAGCTCATCAGCGCGCAATGGGATCCTTGGGAATCGCTTCACCATTATCTCGAAGACCTAAAAAATACCGATGTTTACACGCTCCGCCGCATCACGCCCAAGGATCGCGGCATGACATGGGACCCCAAGGCTGGCTTGTGATCTCTGGCGTGTTTATTCTGTCCAAAACTTGAGGCACGTAGAAATTAACATGAAAATAACATTCGCAATCATCGGCTGTGGTTTGATTGGTAACAAGCGGGCAGCGACCATACCCGAAGGTGCGCTTGCCGTGGCTTGCGATACCGACCTTTCCCGCGCGGAGGCGCTCGCAAAGCGGTTTCCCGGATGTGTGGCGACCGCTGATCCGCTCGCCGCCGTGAGCCGTGAAGATGTGGATGCCGTCATCGTCTGCACGCCCAATCATCTGCTCGCGCCGATCGCGCTGGAGGCATTGAGACACAGCAAGCACATCCTCGTAGAGAAACCCGCGGGCATTGGCCTCGAAGAAGTTGAGGCACTTGCCCACACGGCCAAGGCGGCCAATCTCAAGGCGCGGGTGGGTTTCAATCACCGTTACCACCCGGCCTTTCAAAAGGCGCGGGAAATATTTGAATCCGGTGTTCTTGGTCCGCTCATGCACATTCGTGCACGTTACGGACACGGTGGGCGCATTGGCTATGACCGTGAGTGGCGGGCCAATCCAGCACTCTCCGGCGGTGGGGAGTTGATCGACCAAGGTGTGCATCTCATCGATCTTTCGCGTTGGTTCCTCGGCGAATTCCAGACAGTCGAAGGTCACGCCACAACGAGTTTTTGGGACATGGAGGTGGACGACAACGCCTTCCTCAGCCTGCGCACGGCGGCGGGCCAAACCGCTTGGCTACACGCGAGCTGCACCGAGTGGAAGAATCTTTTTTCGTTTGAGATTTTCGGGCGCGACGGAAAAATCCAAATCGACGGCCTCGGCGGTAGCTACGGAACTGAGCGGCTTACATTTTATAAAATGCTTCCGCAAATGGGCCCGCCTGAAACAACCTGCTGGGAGTATCCAAGGGGTGATGAATCATGGGCTTGCGAGATTCGCGAGTTCATGTGTGACATTGCGGAGAACCGCACGCCATCACCAAGCATCGCCGATGCTGCAAAAGCGCTCGAAATTGTCCGCACCATCTGCCGCAAATCCCAAAAACCCGCACCATGATTATTACCCGATCCCCGCTTCGTATCAGCCTCGGCGGAGGAGGCACCGACCTTGCCAGCTACTACGAAGCGCATGGCGGATTCCTCATCGCCGGAGCGATCGACAAATACATTTACATTACCCTGCACGAGACATTCATCGATGAGCTGATCATCAAATATTCCAAGTTGGAACGCGTCACAAGCGCCTCGCAGATTGAGCATCCGATCATCCGCGAAGCCTTCGCCATGCTCGGCATCGAGCGTACGAACCTCGAGATGACATCCATGGCAGACATCCCGGCCGGTACAGGGCTTGGATCTTCCGGCAGCTTCACGACCGCTCTGCTCAAGGCACTTTACGCTTGGAAGCGTGACATCGTGCATCCCCACGAACTCGCCAAACAGGCGTGCGAAATCGAAATTGGCAGACTGCGTGAGCCGATTGGTAAACAGGACCAATACATCTCAGCTTATGGCGGCATCACCTGTTTCAAGTTTCTGCCCGGGGGAAAAGTTGAGGCTTGGCCCCTCAAAATTTCGGAAGAGACCCTCTACAATCTTGAGGACAATTTGCTATTGTTCTTTACTGGCTATTCCCGCTCTGCATCGGCCATTCTCCAAGAGCAGGATACCAAGAGCAAGGCGGCGGACGCCTCGATGGTTGAGAATCTTCATTTCGTCAAAGACCTTGGCTTGCAAAGTCAGTACGCACTTGAAACTGGCAATTTAAAAGAATTTGCGAGTTTGATGGATGTGCATTGGCAACGCAAAAAAGAGCGTTCAGGTGGCATGACCAATGCAAAGATCAACGAGTGGTATGATCTTGCGATGGCAAACGGTGCGCTCGGCGGCAAACTCATCGGTGCGGGCGGAGGCGGCTTCCTGATGTTTTATGCCGACGACAAGGTGAATTTGCGGCATGCGATGCACGGTGCTGGTTTAAAGGAAGTGCGTTTTCGTTTCGACTTTGAGGGAACCAAACTCCTGAACTCGTGAAACTCCCTGAAATCCCGGTAGCCATCCTCGCCGGTGGGCTTGCGACGCGCTTGCGGCCCTTGACGGAAAAAATCCCCAAGGCGCTGGTCGAGGTGGCAGGAAAACCTTTCATCGACTGGCAGTTGGAGCTGCTTTCAACACGAGGCATCGGAAAAGTCGTGCTGTGTGCTGGCCATCTCGGCGAAATGATTGAAGACCATGTCGGAGATGGTTCAAGATTTGGCCTGCAAGTTAGCTATTCTAATGATGGGAAAACCCTGCTCGGCACCGGTGGCGCGATTCGCAAGGCATTGGATTTGTTAGGCGATACTTTTTTTGTCCTCTACGGGGACTCGTATCTTCCGATTGACTATCGCGCCGTGGCACATGCTTTTTTTGAAAAGCCGATGTCCGGTTTGATGACGGTATACCCAAACCAAGGGCTTTGGGATGCGAGCAATGTTTGGATGGAGGGCGATCGAGTGCGCCTTTATGACAAGGCCGCTAAACTGCCTCAAATGCAGCACATTGATTACGGGCTTTCGCTTTACCGCCGCGAGGCCTTTCTGCGCCACCCGCCGGGTGAGAATTTCGATCTCTCGCAGTTGATGAAAGATCTAGTGGCGCGCGAGGAGATGGCCGCCTTCCAAGTGGATCAGAGGTTTTACGAAATCGGTTCGATCGAGGGCATTGCCGACTTGGAGCGATACCTCACGCGATCAAAAAAGGCGGTTTTTTTCGACCGCGACGGGATCTTAAATGAAATCATCATGAGGGGATCGGTGGTCGGCTCTCCCAGAGCAGTCAGTGAGTTTCGCATCAAGGAAGGCGCAAAAGAATTGATGCAAGCGGCGCATAATTTCGGATTTGCATGCATCGTCGTTACCAATCAGCCGGATGTGCAAAGGGGGTTGTTGTGCCAATCGGAGCTGGATGAAATGCATCGCGTGCTAGCAATTGAGTTGTCTCCTGATGCGATCGAAGTTTGCCCGATGGGCTCCGCGGAAGACCGACGCAAGAAGCCAAACCCTGGCATGATTTTGGATGCGGCAGAGGAACACGGCATTGACTTGGCGAAGTCATGGCTGGTCGGTGATTCAGCAAAGGACATCGAGGCCGGCAAGCGCAGCGGACTTGGAACCATCCTGCTCGCCACGGATTACAATCAAGGGGTAGAAGAAACTGCGAATTTTTCCTTTTCGTCGCTTGCCGAGATCACCGCATTTCTGTCTAATATAAATAAGCTTACCTCCTGATGAACTTCACAAAAGACTTTCTAAAAAAAACCGTGCGCGTCGCGCAGGAAATCGATGCCGCCGACGTGGAAAAGATGGTCGCAATACTGGCTGAGGTCCGCAGCAACGGCGGAAGGGTCTTTTTCGTGGGTTCCGGTGGAGGTGCCGGCCATGCCTCTCATGCAACCTGCGACTTTCGCAAACTTGGTGGATTCGACGCCATCTGTCCGACAGACAACGTTTCCGAACTCACCGCACGCATCAATGATGAGGGGTGGGAAACATCCATCGCAGAAAACCTCAAAGTCAGCAGAATCAGCGCGAATGATGCAGTGTTCGTATTTTCGGTCGGCGGCGGCAGCGATGAGAAAAATATCTCACGCAACTTGGTCAATGCGGTGAAAGTCGCCCGCGAGGTAGGTGCCAAAATCCTCGGGGTAGTTGGCAGGGACGGTGGCTACACCGCAGCAAATGCCGATGCCTGCCTAGTGGTGCCGACTGTCGACGTGGCGCTAGTAACCCCTCTTACGGAAGCTTACCAAGCCGTCATCTGGCATCTGCTAGTGTCTCATCCGTCGCTCAGCAAAAACACCGCCAAATGGGAGTCCACCCAATGAATCACCAAATCAAGATATTCGCCGATGGAGCCAGCATCTCTGGCATGCTGGAAATGATGGGAAATCCTTTGGTTTCCGGCTTCACGACCAATCCCACTTTGATGAAAAAGGCAGGGATTCGCGACTATGAGGCCTTCGCCAAGGAGGTGCTCGCAAACATCACCAATCTCCCGATTTCCTTCGAGGTATTCAGTGACACGCTTGAGGAAATGCAGCGTCAGGCCCTGCTGATCAGCAGTTGGGCGGAAAACGTTTATGTGAAGATCCCATCGACCAACACTCAAGGCATCTCAACGACGCCCACCATCGCGAATCTCGCCAAAGAAGGAGTGAAACTCAACATTACGGCGATGACGACTCCCGCCCAAGTTGCCGCGTTGGTACCAGCACTCGCTGATGGCCCGCCGGCAATCGCTTCGGTTTTCGCAGGTAGAATCGCCGACAGCGGTCGTGATCCCCTTCCATTGATGAAAGAGTGCCTCCAATTACTCTCTGAGACTCCAAATGTTGAGTTACTCTGGGCAAGCCCGAGAGAGCTTTTCAATCTCGTGCAAGCCGAACAAATTGGCTGTCATATCATTACCATGACCAATGAGCTTATTGCAAAAATCCCACTCATTGGAAAAGATCTTGATGAGTACGCGCTCGAGACGGTGCGCATGTTTGCGAAGGATGCCGAATCCGCGGGTTATCGACTCTAAGATTTCAGGCGGAATTTTTCACCGTGACTATTGTATGATCTGGTAGTGCTTTTTGCGTGCCGTAGATCGACACCAGTGTAATCCACAGTTTCATTCAAATAGAGGATAGAGAGCAACGTACGGCGTTTGTTCGTGCAAGAGGTGGGGAATTCTGTTCTGCGGGACAACTGTAAGAAACGCCGCCGAGGGTACACCCGAAAATCGAGGGTGGCGCGATGCGAAATTTCTGCTTGAATGCCCCATCCAATGACGCCAGCAGAGCCTAAATCCCTTATTCTCATCGTCGCCTTCAATGCGGAGGCGCATCTTGAAAGCGTGTTTAGGCGTATTCCGTACGATCGGTTGCCGCCAAACTGCGAGATTCTCGTCAGCGACGATGCTTCGCCCGATTCGACGTTTGAGGTCGGGCAGAAGGCGGCGCTGACTTGCCCGATTCCGACGCGGGTGCTCAAGAACCCGAAGAATCTTGGCTACGGGGGAAACCAGAAGCTTGGCTACCAGATTGCAATCCAAGAAAACTACCAAGCGGTGGTGATGCTGCATGGCGATGGTCAGTACGCGCCGGAATTGTTGCCGGAAATGCTTGCGCCCATTCTCGCGGAGAATGCGGATGTGGTGCTTGGTTCGCGAATGTTGCGCAAGAAGGATGCTCTAGCCGGCGGGATGCCGCTTTACAAATGGATCGGTAACCAAGTGCTCACTCGGCTCGAGAATCGGATCGTCGGTGCGACCCTTAGCGAGTTCCACACCGGCTATCGCGCTTACCGAGTCAATGCGCTGCAGCGAATTCCGTTCCACTACAACACCAACAATTTCCATTTCGACACGGATATTTTAATTCAAATGCTGCGGGTGGGTGCCGTTTTTCGTGAGATTCCGATACCCACCCATTATGGCGACGAGGTCTGCCATGTGAACGGCTGGCGGTATTTTTATGATTGTATCCGCAGTTGCTGGCACGATTGGCTCACCAAAAAGGGTATTTTCTATTGTCGGCGGTTTGATCTAGCACCTCCTAGTGGCCGGTACGAATCGAAGCTTGGACTGAAATACTCTTCCCATCAAGTGGCCATGAGCTTGGTTCCCGAAGGCAGCAAGGTGCTCGACATCGGAGGTGGCAATGGCTGGGTGGCGGATGAGCTTGCAGATAAAAAGCAGTGTACGGTTTCCATCATCGACAACTTTTTTCGGCAGGAGCCCGAGATCCGGCACGTTAAGATTCACCACGATTTGAAAGATTCCATCACGTTCGATCTACCCCCCGCCGATGTGGTGCTTCTCATGGATGTGATCGAGCACATTCCTCGGCAGGATCACGTTGCATTGCTTGATCACCTGAGGCGTCACCTCGATGATCCGCCGGCCAAGGTGATCATCAGCGTTCCTAACACGGCCTTCTTGCCTCTGCGCCTAAGTTTTGCGATCTTCGGGCGCCTCAATTACGGGCGTAGAGGGATTTTGGACGACACTCACGCATTTCTTTTTACAAAGCATTCGCTCCAAGAGCTGATGGAAGAATGTGGCTACGACATCCATGGCTGGTATCACACACCAGCACCGTTTGCGCTGGCGCTTGGAGATTCTGGGTTGGCGCGGTTCCTTACGTCAATCCATGCGGCGGTGGCAAGTGTGCTTCCCTCCCTTTTTGCTTATCAAAATCTGATTGAAGCACGGCCACGACCTACAGTGGCCACGCTTATTCGACATTCGTTTGAGAACTCGAAGGCGAAGTAGATTTTATTTTCCTAGATCGATCAAGCGGGCATTGCCAGCTTTGGCCACCAGTCGGCCTTCTTTGGCGGCGAGGGCATCGATATTATCCATGAAGTCGTTGAAGCGTGGCTTCCAGATCGAGGTGTAAAACCATTCAGGGCGGGTGCTTTCATTCCAGAGTTTTCGGGTATAGAGCAGCACCGCGTTGTTGAAATCGACTGCAATCACATATCGGATTCCAAGTCCTTTGAAATAGCTCGCCAGTGCATCCGGGCCTTGCTTGAAAGGAATCCCCGGTGGTGGTGAAGAACCGCCGACTGCATTGATGGAAAACATCGGATTGCGCTTATAGTCTAACCAATAGCTTGCATCAACCATGGTAAGGATTTTCTCACCTGCCGGTACAAGCCCTTGGAGTTCGTCATAAGCTTTTTTCAGATTTGGATCAAAAAATGGTTTCACCTCTTTCATTTGGTCGGGGAGGCCAGTGATTTGTTCGTTCAGTTCTTTGCCACCTTGGCTAGAGCCGATGATGATGAAGAAAAGCAACGCGGCGGCACTTGCTGCAATTGGCATGCGGATCGGTTCGTTGGGTGAATCCTGTTGGTTTTCAGCCGCAGATTGTTGAAGCAAGGCTGCGATCATCCACATGGCAAGAGGAACAAAAATCGGATAGAGATAGCGATAGAGATCCAGAAATGCGAGTGCACTGAATCGATGAAGAATGACGCCGCTGGCGATCAGGGTTCCCCAGAGAATCGGTTTTGTATCTCGCTTGACTGGGTAAAAAGCGGCAACGGCAAGCAGTGCCATCATCGCAAGTGCTTCTGGCGCAGTAAAAAACGCGAGGGTGCCGGTGATATTCTTGAGGGGTTCTTGGAACGAATAAGTTTGGAACGCCTTGCTGACAAAACCACTAAAAGGCGGTACCATCGGGGTGCCGTTAGACGCGTAAAGCACCACCATAAATGGGGCGAGGACTGCCAGAGCGGTTAGACCGATTGTCGCAAAAGGAGCGATTGCGCTTGGCAGTCCGCCGCTGCGGTAACTGCCCCATAGATCACGAAGCGCAAGAGCTAGTAAAACGGCCCCTGCTACTACGGTGAACGTCGGACGGATGCTGCATGCACCGGCCAAAAGAAGTCCAACTGGAATGAATGCTAACCATTTCCGCGATTTTACACTGAATGCACGTTCAAGGGTTTCCAGCATTCCGATAAATAAGATGCCTCCAGTGATCGCGCCATTGGTGCTGATGCGTGGCACGGGCACGAGCCAGAATGCGAAGAGTAGCAGAAAGCGGACCACGGCTTGTTGGCCGCGCAGTCCGCGAGTGGCATGCACGAGCAGGCCAAACATCATGACCATCGCCAGTCCGCGGTCTGGGACGTGACCATTGCGCTCGGCTCCGACGATCATCACCAGTGCCTGCAACAGCGCTTGTCCGCCGAAGGTGCCTGCTCGCTGAAAGCTGAATGGTTCGATGAGCGTGCCGGTGGCGAGGATTTTCTTTGGCAGCATGAGGTAGCAAATCAGGTCATCGTTCGGATCAATTTGATTCGACCAAGCGATCGACGAGGCGAAGGCGACTGCTGCGAGGAGGTAGAGGATGAGATCGGATAGAGGAAACTGAAACGTGGAGCGCGATACTTTGCCGCCCACGAGGCTTCCCACGCCATAAAATAGACCGAGTGCGGCACCGAGTACGACGACTGCGGTGAGAATGGGGGTGTTGGCGAGATGGAATGCCATTAGAAGCCCGCCGATCGCAAGGATGGTTGCCATGCCCCATGCGGAGGTGAGGCCCCAGCCGAGATCATCGAACTCAGAGCGATTCAGTGCGCGGCGAAGGGTTTCTCCGTACCCGAGAAACGAGACGAAAATGATGAGGCTCCAGAAAAATACGGGCAAATAACTTGGGTGCATCGGCAAGGAGATTGAATAATGAAGTTTTACTGGTTTACGCGTGTGCTGCGTGAAATGGCATTGCTACCGAATCACTTCGGGGAATTGCTTATTCCTTGAGGATGCTAGAGACCCGATCGAAATGATCAAGGGATATTGCTTCAGTGGCGCAGTGGCTAGGATTTGCGCGGTCGATCCTGCCACTTCTTCCATGGGGGGGCTTTTTCCTTCCAGGTCGAGGCCGGTAATTCGTCATCAAACTCTGACCGTTGTCCGATACCGCGAAGCAGGCTGCTGATTTCTTTGGCTTCGTGGAGGAGTTCAAGCATCCGCTCGGTGCCGAGTCCGGGCTGCTTCAGCTCCGTTTTGACCGCCGCATCCCGCCGCTGCAAGACCGTTGCTGAGAGTAGGGAAAGCGCTTGTTCGGCCGCCTGCAAGCCGTCGGACGGTGCTCCGTCTTGTGGCATCGTCTCGCGGGCAAGTGCTAGGCGATCCGCCTCCGATAGGCTGCTCATGAAGGTGTTCACTGCCGCATTTGACGATGGATCGGGTGCCGCACCTAGGATCGTTTCTAATAGGGAAACTCCCTCTAGCCAGTGATGGGCTTCGTGCAATGTTTCAAATTGTTCTCCGAGAAACCGTTGGGCGGGTCCTGAGGAAAGTGCTAAATGGCAAAGCACCGCGACGATTCGGTGCAGGGGGGATGGCTCGGAAGGCCTGTTAGAGTCTGTTAGGTCAGTCGATTTTTCGGTGAAATTTCTCTTCGGTTGTGCCTTTGCACGAGCGATCGCGTCGCGCAAGGCGGTGGTCGATGTTTGGAGGTGGGTGGCCACGATGTTGAGCTGGTTTTCTCGCGCAGCGAAATCGGTCATGAGGGAAAGCAGGTCGGCGCAGTCCTTCAAGGCCGCTGAGCGTTCGGTGGCAGAGTTGAATGCTCCGTTTGCTTTGGCGCGTTCGAGCTTGAAATCGAAGAACTCCTTGGCATCTGCGAGCAATTGCCGGAACGCCGCTTCACCATGGGATTTAAGAAAGCTGTCTGGGTCGTCGCCGGCGGGCATTTCAACTACTCTAACTGAAAGGCCTTCGGGGACCAGTTCGCGATAGGCCTTTTCGGTCGCTGCCAGTCCTGCGTTGTCGGCATCGTAACAGATCAGCACGCTGCTGGTGTAGCGTTTGAGGAGACGGGCGTGTTGTTGCGTGCAGGCGGTGCCGCAGGTGGCGATGGCGTGAGCAATCCCCAACTCGTGGCAGCAAATCGCATCGATTTGTCCTTCGCACAAGAGAGCGGCCTTTTCCTTTAGGATCGGTTTGATTGCGCGGTCGAGTCCGAAGAACACCTTGGATTTCTTGAAAATAGGAGTTTCCGGCGAGTTGATGTATTTCCCACTGTTTTTATTTTCGCGGAGTTGTCGACCGCTGAATGCGATGACGTCGCCCATTTCATTGCGAATCGGGAACATCAAGCGGTCTTGAAATCGCACGAACAGTCCTGATCGGGGTTGGCCTTCCTCTTTTAGTTTGACGAGGCCCGAATCCACGAGATCGCGGCCGCTGAATTTCCTCGATCGCGCCCAATCCAAAAAGACTTGTGGCCGGTCCGGCATCCAGCCGACTGACCAACCCGCGGCCATCGTGCTGCCGAACCCGCGCGACTTCATGTAGGCTCGCGCATGATCCGCCTCAGGGTCGCGCATCAAGCGTTCGTGGAAAAATGCAGTAGCTTCACGATGAATGTCTAACAAACGTCCGCGCGCCCTTCGTGATTGGTCGGCATTGGGATCGGAATCCTCCTCGATGATATGGATGCCCGCACGGGAAGCCAATTTGCGTACTGCATCGACGAACGGCAGATTTTCGTGATCCCGCACGAACGCGATGGCATCGCCGCCCTTGCCACAGCCGAAGCAGTGAAAACGTTGGGTCGATGGAGTGATATAGAACGAGGGGGTTTTCTCGTGGTGGAACGGGCAATTCGCTCGGTACGCCGAACCCGCCTTTTTCACTTGAATGTAGGAGCCGATCAAATCGACGATATCCGTCGCTTCGAGTACTTTTTCTACGCTGTCTTTAGGAATCTGAGCCACGGTTCTTGCTGTGCAAAACCTAAGCCTCAGCACCCCGTCGGACGAAGCAGGAATTTTAAAATCCGCCGAAAAGCACTGAATTGCTTGCCAAGTCAGCGCCCATCTCCTACTCCTTGCCCCCCAAGTCACCGCCTCGCGGAGAATTTCTGGCATCGCATGCTTAGCTCAGTGGTAGAGCACATCCTTCACACGGATGGGGTCGCAGGTTCGAAGCCTGCAGCGTGCACCATGCTGGTTTTCAATGACTTACGAAAAACACGGTTAAAAACGTGCCCTAAACCGTGGGTGATTCAAAACCCCCTTATTTTACGGTAATTTTGCTGATCCAACAAAAAAACCCTCCCCAGCAAAGCCGAGGAGGGTCAGGTAATCCGGTTGGTATGAGAATGCCGGAAAATTTAGCCATTGTAAGGCGAGGCGCAGAGTCCCCATGAGCAAAGGTAATGCAGGGCCGCGTGGTCTTGCTCGATCTTCCTGCGATCTTCACTGAGCAAGTCGAGCGTCCTTTGCAATCGAGAATCGAATGAGGCGGAGAAATCCAGATTGCTGAAAGCGCCCTTCGCTGAATCCTCGGCCTCGGCCACTTGGGTGGCAGCTTCGCGAATCTTGGCATGAAGTGAATCAGCCACGCGGAGAGCGATCGGCTTGAGTTCGTCGATGACGAGGTTGTTCCGATGCTCGGTGCTGCGTTGGATGCTCGGATAAGATTCGCTGGTGCCAGCGAATGCTCGGCCAGCGGCCTGCAGTGCTTCCAGAGCTTCGGCAGTGCCTTCGTTGTTGAAGTGTGCCTCGGCAACATCCCGATGACCGCGAAGGACATCAGGTGATGCTTCACGTTCGAGCCGGAGATTTTCGCGAATGCTTTGGCAAGCCTTGGCAACGATGGCGGCCTCGGCCCTGGTCAGCGATAGTCCAGCGATTGCGGGGCCGATGTCTAACGGATGGACTTGAAAGGAATTGGTCATGGTTACTTGGTGATTTGTTTGAGGTTGCGGGAAATCACGCCATTTTTGGCGACTGCGAATCCGCGACGTGCAAGCTCTGCGATGGCCTCGGCTCGGCCAGATTCGGGTGCGCTGCGGTGAGTCGCGGCCTCGATGAGCGCGGCATCATGGACATCCGCTAGTGGGACTTGCTTGGTGGCATTCGCGGCGATCCGGCGAGCAATCGCTCCAGCTCCCGAGGGTGGGATAAGTGCTGTCATTGCTCGGCGAGCGGTTGCGACTGCTCTGGATGCGATGGACTTTGCGCGGCTGGCATCCAACCGAGCTTGGACTGCTCCACGGATCGCGGCGGCGTCTGGTGTTGGGATGGTCTTTTGGAGTCCGGCGGCCTGCTCGTATGAGCGGGTCAGGAACGGCAAAAGTTTTTCGTTAGAACCACGCTTGATGGCTGTGGAATTTTGGATGGCCTGATACAAGGCGGATTCGTTAGTTTTGTTATTCATTGGGAAAGCGGTTGGGCGAGTTCGGCATCAAGTTCGGCGAGGATCGCTTCGAGTGCCTGAGGGTTGGTGGTGCGTTGGCAGATCGAGTGTCGAGCAACTTCGAGCGGATTCATGACATCCACGCCAACGGCGAGCCACCTGTAGATAGTGCGGCTTGAGACTTTATAGAATTCAGCACGTTCGGCGATGTCGATTTGATGGGTGGGGTTGGTCATTGTCAGTTGGATCGAGTTGTCACTGGATTGATGAAGTCAAAATTTCACAAGGTAGCTTTATTCCCTCGCGGCTAAAAATTTCATTCTTGGCTGAGTCTGATAAGCGGTCACTGATGGCTGGATTGGAGCATAGCAACCGAATCGCGGAGTTATACTTTTCGCGCTGTGGCCTCGATGAATCGCGGAGTTCTTTCAATGCAAGCTCGGTGAACATCTCGGTCATCTCGAAGATGCCTGGAGGCGAGCAGGCTTTGCAGAATTGTTCAATTAGATGTTTGGAACCGTTTGGCATAGGATGCAATTTTTTTCTCAAGACGTTTGGCTAGTGGGGAATCTGGCATGAAATCCATTTCTGAGATTTGGGTCAGTCTGGAATCTATCTCTTTTCTCAAGATTCTATACATTTCCGATTGAGTTCGGCCATCAAGTTGATTGATGATTGCGCCGGCCATTTCGCGGAAGATAAGTCGGGCAGTCAGGCCAACGAGCTTGGCGACTGCGAGAACGTCCTCGGTCGGAATGAGCAATTCCTGCTCGCGCAAAATGATAGCTTCAAGACGCTGGCATTCGAGGCGGAGCTTTTCTTCTTTCAACTCCGCCAACTGACCAGTCGATTTGCCCTTTTTTCCTTCGATGCGTGCAAGAAGTTGCTCGGGTTGGAAAATATCAATTCCCTGTGATTTCCAGACTCGAAGCGTTTCACGGGAGATTCCGGAGCTTCGGGCTAGTGCTGCGAGGCTCGGCGGTTTTGATTTCGGTTTGGCGGTCATTGGTTAGTGGTTGGTTCAGTGGTGGAGCATAGTATAGTTTTCGAAACTCTCATGTGCTTTTGTCGAGATTGAGGCCCACTGCGATAGGTGCAGGCTGGCAGATGGTAGCCATACGGGGGGTGGGTAAGTGGTGCCTTGCGAGCGCCAGCACGAACCTCACGGCCTCGACGATCTCAATGACGTTCATCCTTCGCTCTCTTGCTTACGCCGAGTCCAAGCGGCCTTTGTGGCTTCAGAATAGGCCACCCGAGCTGCATCACAACGGCCACCCCGATGAGATAATTTAGCAAAATTTCTGAGGTTCACCGCTGAATAAGACAAGGCTGCTCTACTACATCCAATCGCCCTTGCAAGATCGCTTAAAGGTATTCCCCCAACCGGGTGAACGTCTAGCGCGGAAGCTACCACACATAAGCGAACTTGTGCGGTTCTCCAATAGAGAGCATTCAATGGATTCGAGGACGGCAAGATGAGCCTGAGCAAGATCGGCAAAGCGTCCTTTGGTATAATTCCGATCTCGGAGAAATCTATATTTTCCCCCTCCTCGATGGCCTCTTCCTTTTGCATTAACTCGTCCGCTGGCGTGATATACTGAACACCCTCAAATTGCATTGGCATGCCCTGCTCACCATGTCGAATTTGGGCGGCTTAGTTGGATGAGGATCAGAAGTGTCGAGAGACCATGACCATTCGGGATTTAATCCCGAATGGTTCAAAGTCACAAACCTTGTTGGATGAGGATGAGAAGATGCTATTGGCACGGGAATTGATCCCGAGCCAATACCCAAACAAAAGAGGAGGCTCTCATCACTTTATGGTTTTATCAGAGTCTGGCCTATTCGCGCTCGTCCTTCGATGCCGAGACGCGATGAAGCCTGGAAGTGTCCCTCATTTCGCCGCCTGTGCGCCCCTGTGGCCAACCCCAGCGCAATTCCTGAGTCACGATTGCCAGAGGTATTCCAACGCGCTTCACGGCTTTGCTAGGCGCTTCGCTAGATCCTCGATCACTTCGCCCACGAGTTCTTCAATCTTTTTAGCGTTGCACCTCCGCCTAGTGTTTTGGTGCAACAACGGTGCAATCCCTATACAGGGGATTGCACCATTGCACCTCTGGTGAATTGCACCAACTTTTGCACCCTTTTGCACCTCTGCACCAATCGTTGATTTCATGGGTTGGTTAGGGTATGGTTTCCTGTGGAAGTCTTACGAGTGATGCCTTCGGCAAGCCAAGTGGTGACCCTGCTTTTTGCGGTGCGTTCACTCACATCAAGAGCCTTCATGATTGCCTCCACAAGTTCGGTGTAAGTCATGGACCCCACTTCACCGAATGCGGCCTCGGCTTCTAAATTCATCTTCTCGCGCAACTCAGCGGATTTCATTTGCTTCGCTGTTCCGCAGCTTGTGTGCATCATGGCTTGATCGTTCCAAGCGAAGCATGGTCCTTCTGACTTTGGCAAATAGCAGTGCCTTGCCTTCTCAGCCCAGATCGTCGTGACCCCGTGGCTGTCCTTCGCAAGCCGAAGGTTAGTCTCAGCCTTCCGCTCCACTTGTGAACCGAGGTGACCACGGGTTTTGCCAGTCTCAGAGCCACCGGGGTTCTCGTGTAATATGGTGATGATCGCGCAATCGTAAGAGATCGCGGCGGTGTGAAGTTCAGCCACCAAGGCGAAAGCCTCGCCAGCGTCGTTGGGATCGGCGCACAAGTCGCCAATTCCATCAATCATCACCGCGAAGATCCCGCCGTGCGCCTCCCTGCCATCCCGCATCGCGAAGTGTAACGCTTGCCGTCGCTCTCGAATGCTCAAGTCGGCGAGAGAATACGAATGGAACCACGCTGGCGGCGTCTCTACCTTCGCACGGCGCACGGCACGGCGCACCAAGGCGTCGTGATCGAATCGGCTTTGTTCGGTGTCCAGATGGATCAGCGCGAAGCCTTGGGGGTTCTCCGCAGAAAATCCGAGGGTGTCGATGCCTTGCCTGTTTCCGCTCATGATCGCCGCAATCTGACTTTCTAATACGGCAGATTTGCCAGCCTTCGCGGGTGCTTGGATGTTGGTTAGGTTTCCGGCGGTGCAAAGTGCTTTGCCTTGTAGCGTTAGGATCGGGATCGGCCTCGGTGGTATCACATCGAAGTTTAATGTGCGGCTTTCAAGCTGGGTGGCGGCTCCTTGGCTGTGGGTTCCGGCGTCGATCTCCGCAAGGC